>JAKZUJ010000181.1:0-5057 GCA_047516685.1 Chloroflexota bacterium
TCGGCGACAAAGGAGACGTTCATGTAACCGTAGTCGACGAAGCCCAGCACGGGCGAGAGCGTGAGGGCGAAGAACAGGGCGCATGCCAACGGCCCCCGACCGATCCGGTGGCGCAGGAACCAGAGCGCCGTGAACACGCCGACGGCGGCGGCGACGGTTCCCTAGGCCAGTGCGTCGGTCACGTCGATGTCCCATCGCGCGTAGAGCAACGCGAGGTCAGCCGGCCACAACAGCTTCCACAGATAGAACCAGAAGGAGTGTGCGGCGATGAGTGTCCGCTCGGCCAGGGTGTAGTCGAAGGACATGTTCACCTTCTGGTAGATGGCCATGTCGACGCCGGCGAGGATGAGCCCCACGAGGAAAAACGGGAGCAGGCGCAGCAGGTCCGTTCCGGTCACGCGATCCTGCTTCCACCAGTGCCAGATCACCAGGGCAGCCGGGAAGGTCACGACGATGGTCTTGCACAACATGCCGGCCGCAAACAGCGCCAACGTCATGACATAGCGCCCCGGGCGCGGCGCTTCCGTGAACCGCAACCAGGTGGTGAAGGCGGCAAGATAGAACAGGGCCGAAAGCAGATCCTTTCGGGCGATCACCCAGGTGACGGACTCCACGTGCAGGGGGTGTACGGCGAACACGGCGGCGATCCACCACGCGCCGCGGACCTGCAGCCGCAACAGCAGCCGCCACAGCAAGGCCGTGTTGATGAAGTGAAGCGCCACATTGACCGCATGGTAGCCGGCCGGCGCGAACCCCCAGAGCTTGTGCTCGAGCCAGAAGGTCGTATAGAGGAGCGGCCAGTAGTGGTCCTCCCCGACGGCGCCCTGCCGGTACGCGCTGCCCGGGGCCAACCATAGATCCCAGATCCCGCTCCAGTCCCGAACCGCCTTCAGCGTGGTGATGACAACGTCATCCCAGACGAATCCGAGACGGATTGCCGGGAAGTAGCTGACACCGACCAGCAAGCAGAGGGCCAGGGCCGCCCAACCGTCCCGCCGTGAGAGCCCGGCCGGAGATCCGGTTCCTCGCACGCCGTCGTCGTTCCTGCTTCGCTTCCGCGCCATTCCCGTGAACCTGCTACTCTCCTGATTGCTCCAGCATTTTTCGCGCCGCCTTCAGGCCGGTTTGGGCCGCCGTCAGGTCGGGTTTCCCTAACGCTTCCCTTGGCCCAGGATTTGCCGCATGTGCTTCGCTCCGGTCCTGGCCATCTGCAGGTCCGGGTCGAGGGAAAGCGCATGTTCAAAGCTCCGTAGCGCCTCGGCGGGCCGCCCCAGGTGGTAGAGGGTGGCGGCGAGGTTGGCGTGGGTCTGGGCGCCCGAGGGGGCGATCTCCGCCAGCCTCCGGTAGAGTCCCAGGGCCGCTTCGTAACGCTTCCGCCCGAAATGCGTCATGGCCAGACGATCGAGGGCTTCCGTGTCGCGCGGGTCGATCTCCACCGCGCGCTCATAGCTCTGCAACGCCGCCTCGGTTCGCCCCAGGGACTGGTACGCGCGGCCCATGAAAACGTGCAGCGCGCTCGCCACCGGCAGGTCGGGCTGCAACCGGAGCGCGCGCGCCATGGCCTTGATCGCCTCCGCGTGCCGGTCCGACTGGAACAGCGCAATGCCCAGCCCGGCATGTGCCGGCGCGAAATCGGCGTCCAGCTCGAGGGCCGCGCGATACGACTCCATGGCCTTGTCCCGGCGGCCCCGTAGCCGGAGCGCCTCGGCCATGGTGTGGAGGATCGCGGGGTCGCGCGACAGCTCCCGAACCCGGCGCATGTGCCCGTCGGCTTCCTCGAAGCGTTGCTGCGCCATCCGCAGGTCGGCCAGATCCACCAGCGGCGTCGGGTTGCGCGGGTCCAGCTCCGCCGCGCTGAGAAAATGTTCCTCCGCCGAGTCGAGCCGGCCCTGGGCCTCCAATGCCCGGCCCGCGAACAGATTCAACGAAACGGCCACGGCGCGACCGGGGTTCAACGACAGCGCCTTTTTCATGGCGGCCACGGCCTCGTCGTATCGCTTCATTTCGAACAGGGCCGTCCCCATGCCGGCATACGCCAGCGTGTACTCGGGGTCTTTCCGGAGCACGGCGCGATACGCTTCGAGGGCGTCGCCGTAGCGCTTCGTCTTTCGCAGGATCTCGGCCAGGTTCTGACGGGCCGTGGTGCTGCGCGGGTCGATCTTCAGTGCCCGCCGCAAGTGTTGCTCCGCCTCGTCGATCTGTCCCAGTTTCAACAGGCCCCGCCCCACGTTGGAGAGCGCGCCCGCCGAATCCGGCCGGTGTTTGACCGCGAGGCGGCTGGCCGCGAGCGCCTCCTCGAAACGGTCCGATTCGAACAGCGCGCTGCCGAGATTGAGGTAGACGTCCCGGGCTGCGGGATTGTGGGAGACGATGTAGCTGAAGAAGGAGACCTCGTTCCGGTAGATCCGGGCCTGAATCCAGGTGAGCGTCCCGAGGAGCGCCAGGGCCGCGGCGAGCAGTCCGTTGGCTGTCATTCTTGCGGGGTCCGGCAGGCGGCCCGCGGCGTAGGCGCCGCCGCCGATGAGGATCGCCATCACCCCGATACCCGCCAGATACTGAAACCGGTCGGCGACCAAGGCGAACTGCATGTAGCCGTAGTCCACGAAGCCCAGCACCGGCGACAGCGTCACCGCGTAGAAGAGGACGCCGGCCAGCGGCCCCCGGCCGACGCGATGCCGGCCCAGCCACAGCAGCACCGCCACCGCCACGGCGGCGGCGAGGTATGCCCAGGCCAAGGGATCGCCGGCCCGGATGTCCCACAGCGGGTAGATCACCGCCAGATCCGTGGGCCACAGCAGCTTGCCGACATAGAACCACAGGGCCCGCGACGCAATGAGCACGCGTTCGATCAACGAGTAGCCCAGGGACAGCGGCTCCCGGGAGCTGTAGAACGAGAGGTCGGCCAGGGTGACCGCGAGCCCCACCACGAAGAACGGCGCCAGGCGGAACAGATCGGTGGAGGTCACCCGTTCCCGTTGCCACCAGTGCCAGATCAGCAGCGCCGCAGGGAAGGTGACCACCACGGACTTGGACAGCAACCCCGCGGTGAAGAGCGCCAGGGCCAGGCCGTAGCGCCCCCACCCGGGACCTTCCACGAACCGGATCCACGTCAACGCGGCGGTCAGGTAGAACAGTGCCGACAGCAGGTCCTTGCGCTCTATGATCCAGGCCACGGACTCGACGTGGAGGGGATGAACCGCGAACACCGCCGCTACGGCCCAGGCGCCGGGCACCGCCAGACGCCGGAGCAGGCGCCACACCAGCAGGCTGTTGACCCAGTGCAGCAGCAGATTGACGAGGTGGTAGCCCAAAGGCGCCAGGCCCCACAGCTTGTGCTCCAGCCAGAAGGTCGTATGGACGATGGGCCAGTAGTGCCCCTCATTCTTGATATCGGCGGGTGAGAACCAGATGTTCCAGAGCCCCGACCACCGGTGGATCACCGGCTCCTCGGCGAAAATGATGTCGTCCCAGACGAAGCCGCCCTGCAACGCCGGGAAGTAGCTGACGCCGACCAGAACCCCCAGGATCAGTACGGTCAGGGCGTGCCGGCTTGACAACCCGTCGGGCCAAGCCCGGTGCGGTGTGGGGACGGAGTGCGGGTCAGTCACTGGCCTGGGGGCGCCGTCTGTAGACGTACAGATCGGCAACCACGAAGTTGACGAGGCTGCCCAGGCCGACGCCGCAAAAGAACGCCAGCAGGCGGTGGCGGTCGAAGACCTCCACGTAGCTCGTCAGCAGCGCGTAGCTGCCGACGTTCACGCCCAGTCCGATGAGGCTGCTGGCCATGAACCTGGCCCACTGCCCCACACGCGGCTGCCGCGCGCGTTCGCTGAATGTCAGGCCTCGATTGAGGGCCCAGTTCCAGCTCACCGCGGGCCAGAAGGACAGGAAGCGGGCCAAGCGGTGCTCGACGCCGGCCCACTGGAGGCCGAGATAGAAGGCGAGGTCGACGATCAGGCCGCTGGCGCCCACCACGCTGAACAACGGAATACGGGCCAGGCTGCCGAACTTGTAGTTGTACAATCGGGAGAGATGGCGCAGGAAGCGGATCTGCTGGCGCCAGTTCATCTTGCTGAAGCCTATGCTCCGGTCGCGGAAGTCGATGGGAACCTCCCGTACCCGCAGGTGCCCGCGCACCATGAGCTCCAGGGCGATCTTGTAGCCCATGGGCCGCAGGGTCCGCAGCTCCGGCAGCCGGCTGCGGCGGGTGGCGAAGAAACCGGCCATGGGATCCGAGCACTTCACCAGCGGCCGGGCCAGCCAGGTCGCCAGCCGCGAATTCAGGACGCGGTACAGACTCCAGGAGCGGTCGACGACACCGCCCGAGGTGTAGCGGCTGCCGATGACGATGTCGCAGTCGCCGTCCAGGGCGGCCAGCAAGTCGACGATGCGCTCGGGTGGATGCGACAGGTCCGCATCCATCACCACCAGGCGGTCGAAGCGGCTCAGCCGGATGCCCTCGATCACCGCCAGCGACAAGTCCCGGGGCGTCTCCCGGCGGGTCACCATGCGCACGGGAAGGCGCCGTGCCAGCTCCGCGGCCACGGCCTCGCTGCCGTCGTTGGAATCGTCGTCCACCAGCAACAGCTCCCACTCGATGCCGGTGCCGGACAGGGCCGCGTCGATGCGCTCCGCCAACGGCGCAATGTTGTCCGCCTCGCGGAATGTCGGCACGATGATAGAGAGCGTCTGGCCCGCGCTCTCCGGGTCTGGGTGCGCTTTCAGCATAGTGCTCTTGTGGACCTCGACCGTTGCCAACCGCGGTCATTCACGCCCTGGCCGCCCGGCACCGGCGCTGGAAGGTTTGGTCGGAACCGGTGATTTTTTTTCATTTATTGGACAGATTGCGTCTTTTGACAACCGCGAGTGCATCTCGGGAAAGTCGACATTGCCCGCGCCGCCGGAAACCGCGGGTTCATTGCCGTCTCTGTCGAGCAACACCCGGGGTGCTCGCGCCGCGGCGCGTCGCCAGTTCGGCGTAGCAGTAGGCCAGGGCCAGCCCGCGATACGGGCGCCAGCGTTCGGCAAAGGCGCGCATCTCGGCCTCGGTGGCCTTT
>JAKZUJ010000182.1:0-4839 GCA_047516685.1 Chloroflexota bacterium
GATCTCGTCGGTCAGCACGGGCAGCATGTCGGCTTCGTCCACGGTCTGCAGAATCTTGCCGTGGCGGAAGATCACCGCGCGGCCCTTGCCGCCGGCGATGCCGAGGTCGGCGTCCATCGCCTCGCCGGGGCCATTGACCACGCAGCCCATAACCGCCACTTTCATGGGCTGCTTGATGCCTTTCATCACGTCTTCAACGGCGTCGGCCAGGCCGTACAGGTCAATCTCGCAGCGGCCGCAGGACGGACACGACACCATCGTTGGACCGAGGGTCTTGAGACCCAGCACCTTGAGAATCTCGTTCGCGACCCTGACTTCCTCGACTGGGTCCGTCGTGAGCGAGACGCGCATCGTGTCGCCATAACCGTCCCAGAGCAGGCTGCCCAGCCCCACCGACGAGCGGATGATCCCGGTGCTTGGAGGTCCGGCCTCGGTGATGCCGATGTGAAACGGATACATCACCAACTGCGCCAGTTCCTTGTAGGCATTGATGGTGACATCCACCTCAAAGGACTTCATCGAAATCTTGATCTGGTCGAAGTTCATGTCCTCCAGGATCTTCACGTGCTCGACGGCGTCTTCGACCATCAGATCCACGAGCGCATCGCCGTCGGGGCGGCCATCGAACTTCTTGGACCAGGCTTCCTGGATCGACCCGGAGTTCACGCCGATGCGGATGGGAATGTCGCGCACCTTGCAGGCGCTGACTACCGCTTCCACGTTCTCGCGTCCGCCGATGTTGCCCGGGTTGATGCGGAGGCAGTCGAATTCGGCTTCAGCCGCCATGAGAGCGAGGCGATAGTCGAAGTGAATGTCGGCCACCAGCGGTGCGTCGGTGCGAGCGCGGATGTCTTTCAGGGCGGCGCCGGCGTACTTATCGGGCACCGCGAGGCGGACGATGTCGCAGCCGTGTTCCATCAGCCGCTCGATCTGCGCCACGGTGGCATCGACGTCGCGCGTGTCGGTGATGGTCATCGACTGGACCGCGACGGGCGCACCGCCGCCGATGGGCACGTCCCGCACCTTGATTTGGTAGGACCCGCGTCGCTTGATCATGGGCTCACGCTCCGCGTCGTGGCGTGGGGTCGTTCTTTGAAGCGTACCCCGGAATCCGCGCCCAGACCAAAACGCGCCGGGCGGCCTGCCAAAGGCGCCGGCGCGGATCCAGGCCCTGCAGTCGACCGGGAGAGTATTGGAAGCCAGCGAGGGGTACGAGCGCACGGCTTCCTGGCCAAGACCGATGCGCTGGACGCCCAGCTCCTGGACCGCTTCGTAAGCGGTGTGCCGTCCCGAAAGCCAACATCTGTCCAGCCCGGCGGTGGACGCCTGCAGGGCATAAGCCGGCGGCGTCAACTGGTGGGGCTGCGGGTGGCCGATCCGAACCGGCCCCACCACGACACGCGCCCGACGCCAGCCGCGTCTAGCGCGGCTGGCGTCGGAACTGAACGGGGCGCGCTTGGCCAGCGCTACATCATCATGTCCATCATCGACATCTTGTTGATCTCGTCTTCCGAGATCCCGATGCCGTAGAGCACGCCGGCGTCGGTTCCCGCCAGGAACTCCTTCTCGGTACCTCGACCGATCACGTCAGCCGCGATGCGGTACGGCAGGCCCATAGTCATGTCCATGTCCTGATCCATGTCCGAATCCGAGTCCATGTCCGAATCCATGCCCATGTCCGAATCCATGCCCATGCCCATCGAGGCAGCTATACGCGCTTTGGCCACGGCGACGATGCGGTGGTAGTAGTGGAGATCCTTGTTGTGTTCTTCGATCCACTTAGCCTCGGCATCGGCGCCATAAACGGCGCGATAGGCGGACTGCACATCGGCCGACTGGTCTTCAAGCCGCTGGCCGTCTGTGGCGGCCGGATGCATATCCGCCAGTGCCGGAGCCAGTGTTGTGAGGGCCAATGCACTCACGAGGATCAGAAGCATCAGCACACGCAATGGCGCGGGCAGAGAGATTGAACGAAGCACCGGAACGTGCCTTTCGTTAGAGTGACCCGCCATCGTGCCGGGCGAAGTCTGCCGACAGTCTTCTACGGATCCGTATGATCCGTCAAATTCGCATGGTGGGCGGTAGACAACTCCGGTGTCCGTGCCGCCCGGCCTTTCGACAGCCTGAGGGATGACCACTGGCCTTGTGCGGCACCGGTGCCTGACACGACTCCACCCGGTTGCCGAGGACCGCGAAACCATGTTGACCGGCCTCATGACCAGGGAGCCTTACGGGATTGTCAGGCGCTGGGGCGGGGGTGGGAGCTACCCGGTTCCGTTTACCTCGGGCATGGGGGTGGGGCGGACGACTAATTGCCGCTCGCCGATTGCGAGGGGACAAGCTTCGCAAGAAGAACGGAGGGACTATGCGAAAGTCCAATTTGGACGAGCGCGGGCACGATCACGGCGGCATGATCGATCTCAGCCGTCCATCCAGTAGTCCCGAATCTCGATCTGGACGCGGGCTGTGGGGGCGCCGCATGCGCTTGCCGGTGTAAACGCAGGCTTGCGGTTCGTCCATTTGCTGGCGGCCACCAGTCACGCTGCGCTGCTCGAGCGCTGGGATGGCGCGCCATGCCGACCGTGAGATCGCTTCCACAAATTGGCCCGAGCTGATCGAACACGCCATAGAATGGTGTGCGGATGTTGAGAGGTCGGTTGCCTGTGTTTTCGCAGGCTGATGCCGTGCATCGACCGGGCGTTGGGATACGGAGAGGATCCTGCCCGCAACAAGCTGAGCATCGACGACATGCGGCGGACTTGGCACCCGGTCCGGCCACATGCGCCTCTGAATATATGCGAGCACTGTGCGCCTAGGAGGAACGGATGGCTGACGAGAGCGACGGGCGGCTGGTCCCAAATCTGAACTCCCTGGCGCGAGGCGGTCTGGCAGGGCTCCTGTCCGGGCTGCTGACTGTGGGTGTGAGCGAACTGTACGCGGGAATCTTCGGTGGTTTGCCGTCGCTCCTCGTCTCCATGAGCGGCCGGATCGTCGACCTGAGTCCGCGGGCGATGGAAGAGTTCGCTATTAGCGTATTCGGCACCAGCGACAAGCTTGCCCTCGTCATCTTTCTTGTGGTGCTCAGCGGAATATTCGGCGCCACCCTCGGCGTCGTGGCCCTGCGGTCTCGACCGGCGGCGGTGGCGGGATTTGCGGCATTCGGAATCCTGGCAGGTCTGGCGAACGCAGTCGACGCCCAGTCAACGCCGGCCCATGCGGCGGCCGCGGCTGCAATTTCGGTGGCGGCGGCGGCGGCGGCGCTCTTGTGGCTCATCCGCATGACCCGGGAGCCGACGCGTGCCACTAAGGCGGCGTCGGCCATCCAGATGCAGCGACAGCGACGGCTCTTTCTTGGCACAGCCACGCTAGTTGCCGCGACCTCAGTCGTTACCGGTGTCTTAGGACGCAATTTGATCGAGCGCGCCAAGGTGGGCGTCGCCAATCGCGAGGATGTGGTGCTGCCTGCCGTACGCAGCCGCGCGGCGGTGACGCTCCCGACGCCGGCGGCCAGCACCGCCGAGACGCTCGTGCCTCCGGAACCGCCGACGGTCGCGGCGATCCCGACGCCCAGCTCCCTAGCGCCCCCCACGCCCGCGGCGACGCCGGAGCCCGTCACGACTGCGTCTCCCACGCCCGTGACCGTGGCCAGCGCCGCTGAGACGGCCACGCCCACGGCACCTCCGACGGTCGTGGCGACCCACTCTCCCACGCCCGAGTCGACGCCGGAGCCCACACCCGAGCCGACGCCGGAACCCACGCCGGAGCCCACGCCCGTGACCGTGGCCAGCGCCGCCGAGACGGCCGCGGCGGCCCCGTCGCCCACGCCTGAGCCCACGTCTGAGCCGACGCCCGAGCCCACGTCTGAGCCGACGCCTGAGCCGACGCCCGAGCCCACGCCTGAGCCGACGCCCGAGCCCACGCCCGAGCCCACGCCTGAGCCGACGCCTGAGCCGACGCCTGAGCCAGCCCGGCCGCTGACGACGACGACAGTTGGCGTGGACGGGATGCCGCCGCTCGTCACGCCCAACAACGACTTCTACCGCATTGACACCGCGTTCTCGATTCCACGCGTGGACGTCAATGACTGGCGGCTCAACATCACGGGCCTGGTGGAGCGTCCCTACAGCATTTCCTTCGCCGAGCTGCTCGGGCTCTCGGTCTTTGAGGAGTTCATAACGCTGTGCTGCGTCTCCAACGAAGTGGGCGGAGAACTGATCGGCAATGCCACGTGGCAGGGGGTGCCGATATGGCACCTGATCAATCATGCCGGGGTGAAGAGTGAAGCCACCCAGATCGTTGGACGGTCGGTTGACGGCTTTACGGTCGGGTTTCCGCGCGATGTGGCGTTCGATGGACGTCCGGCGCTGGTCGCCGTGGGCATGAATGGCGAGCCGCTGCCGTTCGAGCACGGCTTTCCGGCGCGCATGATTGTGTCAGGCCTCTATGGCTATGTGTCCGCCACGAAGTGGCTGCAGGAAATTGAACTCACAACCTGGGAAGGGTTCAACGGCTACTGGATCCCGCGAGGGTGGTCCAAGCAAGGTCCCGTCAAGACACAATCCCGGATCGACGTTCCCAGGCCCTCATCGACGGGTATCAAGCCCGGCTTGCAGGCCATTGCCGGTGTGGCGTGGGCGCAGAACCGCGGAATCAGCAAGGTGGAGGTGCAGATCGACGGCGGCGACTGGAATGAAGCAAGGCTCGCCTTGCCGATCAGCCAGCACACCTGGGTGCAGTGGCTATCCGAGTGGGAGGCCACCCCGGGCCCGCACGTTGCCAGGGTGCGCGCGATCGACGCCAACGGCGAGCTGCAAGCCGAGGGTCCCAGGCCACCAGCGC
>JAKZUJ010000183.1:0-4126 GCA_047516685.1 Chloroflexota bacterium
TTCCCAGGGAGATCCCATGAGCGCCAACCTGCGCCTCGTCCTCCTCGGCACCGGCAACCCGTCCCCGCGCGCCCACCGCGCCGGCCAGTCCATTGCGGTGCTGACCGACGGCGCTGGCGCGGTCTTTGATCTCGGCCCAGGTTCGGCCATGAACCTTTTCGCCTCGTCCATCGACCCAGTGGCTATCGATCAGCTCTTCTTCACCCACCACCACTTCGACCACATGGCCGACTTCGGGCACTTCGTACTCGCACGCTGGGACCAGGGCGCGGGCGCTGGCGATGCCTTGTCCGTCTACGGACCACCCCCGCTACGCCGCATCGTCGATCTGCTCTTTGGGCACGAAGGCGTCTACGGCCCCGACTTGCAGGCGCGTACCCGCCATCCGCTCAGCCAGCGCATCCACCAGCTGCGCGGCGGTCCAATGCCGCGAACACTGCCCGTACTGGACGTGCGGGAACTCGAAGAGGGCGACAAAGTCGTGAGCCAACACTGGACGGTAACCACGGGCCCGGCCCGCCACGTCCAGCCCTACCTCGCCTCGCTGTCGTATCGCATCCAGACGCCGTCGGCCGCCGTCGTTATCTCAGGCGACACCAGACCGCTTCCGGCGCTGGCCGACTTCGCCCGCGACGCCGACGTGCTCGTGCACATGGCCATGGACCTTCAGGACGACATCGACGTCTGGCCCGAGATCGCCACCAGCTGCACCGGCGCGGCCGGCGCGGCCCGCATCGCTGCTCAGGCCGGCGTCAAGCGCCTCGTCCTGGTGCACCTCGGCGACACCACCGACGACCCCGAACGCCGCGACGCCATGTTGGCCGAGGCACGCGCCGAATACGACGGCGACGTTATCCTCGGCGAGGACTTCCTCGAAGTCCCCGTCACGGCCTGACGCGCCGCCGCTGAGCGAGGCTCGCTACAGCCCAAGCGCCTCACGTTGACGCGCCAGGCGCGAGTCATGCGCCTCGGCAAACCGCTTGATGCCGGCAAAAATCGACTCGGCGTCCAGGTGCGCCTCCGCGATCACGTCCGGCTCGGTTCCGCCGGTCAGCCACTGGTCGTCCCAGTCCGACCACAGCGAGTACTCGTCGGTCAGCGGACCAAGGCCGCTCACCGGCGGGAAACGCCGCGTGCCCGTGGAGACCACCATGGCGTCGTAGCGCACGGAAGCCGGCACGATGTGCTCCCGGTAAGCCGCTGGCTGGCGCGCGAAGAGATCCTCGCTCACCACGGCCACGACCCGCACGTTCACCCCGGCCTCTTCCAGCCGCGGTAGCTCGTTCACCAGGTTCACCGTCGAGTTGGACCCCTGCACGAATACCGTGCCCTGCGCCGGCTGGTTCGGATCCCAGTCGCGGATCAGGTACAGACCCTTGCGCGCGGCCAGTGGATCCGAGTCGGCAAACGTGTTCCGGTCGGCCACCGGGAAGTCGGGCCGCGCCACCTCGATCGTGATCACGCCCACCTTCGGGTCGCGTGCCGCGATTTCCGCCGCCGCAAAGTAGCCGGGCGCCACGTCGTTGTAGTCCCAGAAGCTCAGGTTAATGGCCTGACCTCGCGGGAACAGCTTCCACACCTGCGGCGCAAAAATGCCGAAGTGCGTGCGCGCGTCCGCCGCCGTCTCGGGCCCGGAGTGCCCGGCCAGAATGTGCAGCACGCCCATGCGGAACGGGCTGTCCTGGTTCTGCTGACTCCAGACGCGGGCCGGCAGGTACATCAGCGGCGTGAACGCGCCGTAGGTGCCGCTCAGCGCCCAAACGCCAGCATGTTTGTCAGGGTCCATCGAGGCCGACTGGCTCACGAACCCGATGGCCGACGAGGCGTTCCCGGCTTCCTCGATCGGCGCCTTGATGCGGGTGCCAACCGGATTGCTCGCCGGGTCGTAGTGACCCCACAGCGCGCCGTTTTCCACGTTGATCGAATTGGATAGATCGGCCGCCAGCGTGATGAAGCGGTTATCGGTGACGTAGTTGACCCACTTGATCAACTCGGAAATCGCGCGCCGCGTCCCGGCCACCTCGCCCGGCTTCTTCGCCAGCGCAATGTCCACCGACTTGGTTTCGCCACTGGCCTCGTTCGTGATTTCCACGGACATCGGCTCGAGCGGAAGGTTCTGCGGGCGCAGGCGCTCGTCCTGGAACGGATCGGACGTCGTGTTGATCCGCAGCGGCAACTCGTCGTTCAGCGAGTCGCCAATCTCCACCAGCCGGTCCGCCAGCCAGTCGCCCAGGCCGTTCTGATTCAGCACCGACATCGCCACGTCGATGTTGGTCTTGAACTGGATCAGCCGCTCGCGCTCGTCGGCCACCGGACCTTCGCGGATGCCGTCGAACTCCACCCCGAAGCGTTGCTCGAACGTCTCCGCCAGCGCCACGAAGTACGGCTCGTTCATCTTCATCTCGTAGGGATGGCTGTGATACCCCACCAGCTGCTCGCCGAACCCGGCAATCTGGCCGTTCGTGGCGCTCGGCCACCAGCCCTTGGTCGTCTTGCCCACCACGATCAGCGGCCGCCGGTCGTTCGGGTCCCAGTCCTCCATCATCTTCAGCGCGGCCATGACCTGGTCGTAGTCGTTGCCGTCGTCCAGCGAGAGCACGTTCCAACCGTAGGAGGTCCACTGGTCCTCCATCACGTAACCCTCGGCCAGCTCCGGTGCGATCACGCCGCCCACCAGGGAGTCGTCGATCCCGGCGTTGTTGTAGGACAGCAGGATGCGCAGCCGCTTGCCCACCTTCTGAGCCAGCGCCTGGGTCTTCAGTTCCTGCGCGTGACCCTCGGTCATCGCGAACTCGCCCTCCAGCGCAATCACTTTCAGCGAGTCGTCGGCGCCCACGAAGTTCCAGAACGCCGCCTTGCCGGCCGACGTGGCAACCCCGATGCCCGACGGTCCGCCGTTTACGTCGTTCGTCAGATCCGTCGTTTCCGCGTGGCCCGCCAGCGCGCGGATACCTCGAATCTTCGCCTGCGCGAACAGCGGGTGGTCGGCCAGACCGTGCTCGTCCAGCAGCGTCGCCAGCGCCTCGCGCCCGCGGCGGAACCCCAGGGCGTCGATGGCAAGCATCCCAATGTTGGGATCCACGGCGTACTGGGTGTCACCGGTAGCCGCGTGCTTCCGGGCCATGGCCTCGCCCATGATCATCCACAGCGCGTACGCCGTCGGAATGTTGTGACCGCCAGCCAGCATGAAGCGGTCGCAGTACGGGTGCTTCGGCCGTCGGTAGTCGTACCGCAGGGCCCCGTTCTCCGGGCCGCCCAGGTGCAGCGCCACGTTGTACGGCGTGTAGGCCAGCGGCCCGCCAAAGTGCCCCGTCTGGGCGTAGTTGCCCAGCAGCACCAGGGTCATGGCCGTCATGAACCCAACGTCTTCCAGCCGCTCCCGGTTGTAATCGGGGATCGTGACACTGTGCTCGGTGGCGACCTGCTGGGCCGCGGCGCGGCGCAGCGTCGCCACGGCGCTACCGTTTTGGCTTGTCATCCCTGGGTTGCTCCTCGTCTGGCGTGGGGTGGCGGCTTCCCTGACGGCCCTCGTGCCGTCCCTCGCGCCGCACCCATGCGGCCGCCGCTCCGTGTTCCGCGTGGAGGCCGGCGCGCGTCTATCCCCAACGCAGCCCGGCCGCCGCGCAAGCGTACCGAATCAGCCGCCCATCCTGAACTCCCCCACCCTCAGCCGGCCGTATCCCTCAGCAACTCCAACAGTCCATTCGGATACAACGGCCGATCCAGCGGCTGCGAGATATCGATCCAAATGGCCTCGATGCGAATATCGTCGCCCTCGGTACCAACGATCCGATCGACTGCGTAGTGCGAGGCGTCTGAAAACCGTACGTCGAATACCAGCACGATTTCGTGGCCCTGCTCGCCGTGATAACCAAAGATGTTCTCAAGCGTGCCGAGCAGCCGCACGTCCTCGATTTCGGCGTTGAACTCCTCGCGCATCTCGCGCCGCACGGCGTCTATGGCGCGTTCGCCAAACTCAACCCCGCCGCCTGGCGGACGGTAAAACCGGTCGCGCCGGTCCCACGCCGCATTGTCCTCAACCAGAATGCGCGAACCGTCCCGAAAAACCGCCAGCGCCAGCGGACGTATCCACGCCCACGACGGCAGCGCACCGTCCGGCAACTGC
>JAKZUJ010000184.1:0-2664 GCA_047516685.1 Chloroflexota bacterium
CGCCCCATTGGCGTACTCGCTGACCACCGTGCCCTTGCCGTAATAGTCCGGCACGGTCGCGTTCTCGAAGAAGGCCCCAGGCTCCCACCGGCTGTACTCCAGGCCGTTGGCCGTGGGCTCGCCGTCCGGCACGTGAGCGAAGAGGGTCTCGATCTGCTGCGCAGCCTCGCCGGCCTGCTTGGCCTGTTCGACCACCGGCGCCCAGTAGTGCTCGGGCAGAATCGGCATGAAGGCCAACCCGAACTGCCACACGCTCAGTCCCGGCGTCTGCGGATTGCCGTCCGCATCAGCCGCCTTGAAAAAGATCTTCAACCGATGGCTGTCAAGCGCCTCCGCTCGCTCCACGAACGCCGGATGCACCAGCTGCGCCCAATTGGAGCCAAGGTTCAACTCCAAAACTGTGTTCATCGTGAACACGAAGTCCTCCGCCGTCAGGTCTTCCCCGTCGCTCCACGTCACGCCCTCTTTCAGCGCAACTTCGGTCGTCCAGAACTCCGTGCCATCCACCGTTTCTTTCGTTAGCGCCGTGGGCAACCCGTCGGCAACCGCCGGAACCCAGTCAAACCGCTGATCGGAATAGCCGTAGAGCGACGTGTTGTAGCCGCTGATCACGTACCCGGTCCACACCGACCCGGCTGGCCCGCCCAGGTAGTTCCAGACGTTTCGCGAGATCGGATCTTCGAACAGCCCCATCTTGTAGATGGCCGGCCCGGTGGGGGCTGCGGGCGTGCTGTCGGCCGCCGCTTGCGGTTCCGGCGTCGCCTGTACCACCCGCTCGACCAGGACCTCGACCGGCACTGTGACCACCCGCTCGACCTCAACGATCCTCTCAACTTCAACCTGAACCGTGACGATCCGCTCGGTCGGCGCCTGCTCCTCGGGACCGCAGGCCAGCGCCGCCGTCGCGATGACAAGGCCTATAACCAGAACGAGCGCGCGTGCGCGTGAGATTCTGACCACGAAGGCAACTCCGCCCGAGGAACCGCAACCGCGTTTCAATCTACACGCTGCATCGCCAGCGCCGAAATCGGCTCGCGCGCCGTTACAGGCGCCTGTGCGGCTTGCGCAGTCAGCTCCAACCCTCCGCCCACGCCCTGATCAAATGGTGCGCGATCGCAAAGGAGGCCGGCACCCGCAATTCGGCGTCCTCGCCGGCCAGCGCCCGGCGGACCGTCGCCCGCTCGAACCACTGCACGGCCTGCATTTCCACGTCGTCGGGCCGCAGATCCGTCGTCAGCGCATCCGCGTGGCAACCGATCATCAGCGACGACGGGAACGGCCACGGCTGCGACGAGTGGTAGCGCACCGCGCCTACTTGTATCCCCGCTTCCTCCGCCACCTCACGCCGCACGGCCTCCTCGATTGACTCGGCCTGGTCCATGAACCCGGCCAGTGCCGAGAACATGCGCATGCTCGACAGCCGTCCGTGCGACTGCCCAAGCAGGCAGCGCTCGCCGTCCGTCACCACCACGATCACTACCGGGTCGGTCCGCGGAAAGTGGTCCGCTCCGCACTTCCGGCACGCGCGCTGCTGACCGCCGCGCAGCGGCTCGGTCGGGCTGCCGCACACGCTGCAAAAGCCATGCCGTGCGTGCCAATCCACTTGAGCGCGCGCCTGCGCCGCGATCCCGGCGTCCTCGGCCGACAGCAACGTGGCCGCCGTCCGCACGTCCACAAACTGCCGCGCATCGCCCCGCGTCAGCGCATCGCCGTCGTCCGCAACGTCCACCGCAAAGTGCGCGACCTCGTCCCGCAACCCCAGCAGAAACCGCGGTCCTTCCAGGCCCGCCGCCGCGTCGCCGCCAACCCACGCCAGCCGCGCCGGGTCCGCGCCCTCCAGCAGCACATCCAGTTGATGGAATGGGAGAATCTTGCTGCTCGGGTCCTGCTCCCGCGCCGCCAGCCAGGCCGGATCGCGCCGCTGATGCTCCGCCCGGTCCAGCGGGTTTCCGGCAAAGGTATGTGGACGCTCCACGGTTAGCCGCGCATGCTCCCAGGCGTTGTAGGTCTCTCCCGGAGCGCATCATGCAACGAATCGCCTTCGCTCTGCCGATCAAGCCCGACCGCATCGACGACTACCGCCGCACCCACGCCGCCGTCTGGGAGGATTTGCAGGCCGAAAACACCACGGCCGGCATCCGCAACTACACCATCGTCCTTTTCGCCAACCACGCCATCGGTTTCCTGGAGTGCGAGGACTGGGACGCCGCTGCCGCCTACCTGGGCGACTCGGAGGTTCAGGCCCGCTGGCAGGCCGAGCATGAGGACATCCTGGACGTGGACACCTCCGCCGGCCTCGTCCCCCTGCAAATGCTCGAGGAAATCTTCCATCAGGACTGACGCCAACTAGCGGATGATCTCGCCGCCCTCGCTGGCGGTCGTTCAACCCTGATCACGCGCGGCACTCCCTCAAAGTCCTCCAGACCTCGCACATAGTAGGGCGACGCCCGCCCCGCGACCCCGGCCTGACCCGCGCCCAACCCTTGAATCCCCGCGCCTCCGCGCCCACCATGTAACGCGACGCCGGATTCGCCCCAATCACGTCAGGAACACCCATGTCCGATCCGCGCAAGCGCAACAGCGCCGCCATGACCGATGGCCCGTCCCGCGCGCCGGCCCGCTCCCAGCTCAAGTCCATCGGCTTTTCCGACGAGGATCTGGCCC
>JAKZUJ010000185.1:0-22014 GCA_047516685.1 Chloroflexota bacterium
TACATGGAAGAGGCCGAGCGGTTGTGCGACCGAGTGGCGATCATCGACCACGGGCAGATCGTGGCGCTGGATACGCCGCGGGCCTTGATCGAGTCGCTGGGCGGAGGGGTAATTCAGATCGGCATCGATCCGGCGCAGCGCGAACGCGTGACGCAGACGCTGACGCCGTTGGGGTCGGTGCAGGCCGTTGCGCCCGGACCGGACGAGCGGTCACTGAACATCGAAGCCGCCAGCGCCAGGCATGCGCTGGTGGACGTGATGCAATCGATGAACGCTGCGGAGCTGGAGGTCGAGACGGTGCGGATTCTGGAGCCGAACCTGGAGAGCGTGTTTCTGCGCTTCACGGGCCGCAGCCTGAGGGACTGAGCGATGCGCATGACTGCGGCGTTCACGATCAAGGAGTTCCTGCTGCTCTTGCGGGATCCGGGCGGGCTGTTCGTGCTGTTCCTTATGCCAGTGATGTTCATGGTGGTCTTCAGCCTGGCGCTGGGCGGGCTGTTCGAGGCAGGGGCCGCCGAGGGGTCCGCCAGGGCGCTGGAGGTGCCAGTGGCCACTGGCAGCGCGGGCGAGATTGCCGAGCGCGTGGTCGAGCAACTGGATGCGACGCAAGGACTGGCCATCGTCCGAGAACGGGACGGGCAGCCCCTGACCGCCGACCAGGTGGCTCAGTTGGTGGCGGACGGCGAGTACCCGGTGGGCGTGGTATTCCCCGAGGGGTTGACGGCGCTTCTGCAAGATCCGCGCATCCTCCGCGGCGAGCCGGTACAGCCGCTGGAGGTGGAGGTGATTGTCGATCCGGCAACGACGGCGCAGGTGACGGGTCCGCTGGAAGGAGCGCTGAACGCCGTACTTCAGCAGGTCGTCGGTCAAAGCCTCGGCGAGGCTGGCGCCGCCGCCTGGGTTGAAGCGGTCTCGGCCGGGCTGCCGGCCGAGCTTCGCCAGCAACTGGAAGCCTCGGTGCAGCGGGACGGCGAGGGCGACCAGGCGTTGCCTGTGACCACCCGGCGGCGCGTGCCGCCAGGCGTGGAGCGCGAAGTGTTTCCCGATCAGTTCCAGCAGAACTCGGCGGGATACACGGTGATGGGAGTGTTCTTCATTGCCACCGTGATCATCGAGTCGATATTTCGCGAGCGGCGCAGCGGGGCGATGCGTCGGCTGCGGGCAGCGCCGGTGGGGCGTGCGCCGATTGTGATCAGCAAGCTGGCGCCGTTTTACGTGGTGAACCTGATCCAGATCGTGATCATGTTCGCGATCGCGCGGCTGGCGTTCGGGCTGGATCTGGGCTCGGTGCCGGCCTTGTTCGTGGTGTCGGCAGCGCTGGCGCTGGCGGCCACGGGGCTGGGTATCGCGCTGGCGGGTGTGGCGCGCTCAGAGACGCAGGGGGCGGGGCTGGCAGTAATCGTGGTGCTGACCACGTCGGCGCTGGGCGGGGTGATGGTGCCCCGCTTCATCATGCCGGAGGTGATGCAGCAGATCGGGAACGTGACGCCGCAGGCGTGGGCCATTCAGGGGTACCAGGACGTGCTGGTGCGCGGTCAGGGCATCGGCGGAGTCTGGCTGGAAACGGGAGTGCTGCTGATCTTTGCCGCGGTGTTCACGGCGGTTGGGGTTTGGCGCTTCAGATTCGACTGAGGGCGGTGCGCGGGACGGTGTGACCGTCGTTGTCGGTTGAAGGGTTCACGCCTAGTTCCGGATCAGAAGTTAACGATAACCATGCCGGTGGCGGCGGCGGCGACGCCTGCCCAGATGATGGGGCCGTGGCGCTCCTTCCAGAAGATCACGCCGGCGGCGGTGGTGAGCAGCACCGAGGCGGAAGTCTGGACGGGGAACACGATGGTGCCCGGGATTAGTTCAAGCGCGGCCACGAGAAAGGCCAACTGAATGACGTTGGCCAGCCCCATCATTGCTCCCGTGACCAGCGGGCCGGGCGTGGCGAGGCTGCGGCGCAACGGGGGCGTCTGGGCCTGGAAGCGGCGGCGTATGGCGAAGATGGCGAGCGCGACAGGTACGGAGACCAGGAAGGCCGCCATGACGAAGGCGGGCGCCCGATCGGGAGTGGAGAGTTCGTTAAAGGCCTTGGAGGCGGTGATGCCGGCGCCTGTGAAGAGCATTAGCAGCGCGACCAACGGCCAGTACCAGCGGGAGCGCGGTCCGCGCACAGCAGACCTGGGGCCGACGAGCAGCGGGATGGAGATCAGCATGAGCAGGAGGCCGCCGACGGCGGGACCGGTGGGGCGCTCGCCGAAGAAGACCACGGCAGCCAGCGTGGGAACGACGACGGACAGGCGCAGGAAGATGAACGTGATACCGACGCCGGAGCGCACGAGCAGCAGGTAGACGCCGATCATGGTGCCGGCGTACTGGATGCCCTGGACGGCGCCGAAGATGAGGGTGGGGGCGTCGAAGTTCCAGCCGCCGCGCAGGGCGGCCCAGACCGAAGCCAGTACCGCGGCAAGCGAGTAGTTGACGGCGGCCACGAGGAAATAGTCGTAGCGCCGAAATTGGGCCACGCGCGTGCTGAGCGCGAAGCCGACATTGAAGACGATGTGGAGTGCGAGGAAGGCCATGCCAGTGGCGCATGATCAGGGCGCGGGGCGGCAGTTGCAATTGGATAGAGGGTGTTGGGGGACGTCGTTGGCGGCCCCGCGACCGCGACGTCCGTGGCTATGCCGCGATGTCAGCCTTTTCCACGGGACCTCCGCGATTGCCGCCTTAGCGACAAGCGTCGCGGGCCGCGCCCAGGCGGACTACGCGACGCCGCGGCCCCAGGGATCCCCACGCGGGTGGCGTGGATCGAGTGGTCTCCCGACGATTGGCTCGACCCGGGTCACCGCGTACGTGAGCGGGACCGAGGTGAGCAGTGTCGGATGGCCGGACCATGCTGGCGTCCGGTCATGAGCTGGATTTGATTGGAGTCTTCTGATCAGGCGAGCCAGCATGGGCCTGTCCGCACGGCCCGGCACTGGGTGTGGACGCCCGTCAGCGCACCGATTTGGACTGCCTGCAGCGCCGAATGGCCTGCTGACCTTACGGCCGGTCATCGTGGATTCGTAGGTCAGCGCCCGGACAGCCGCTGCTATCGGGCTGGCAAAGTCGATTGCGCGGCGGCGGCGCCACCGCCTCCACGAATTGCCGCGGCTTCGCCGCGCCACCGCCATGGCACGAGCATGACCACCCAGAGCCACAACGCAAACGAAACAACGACATCAGCCGCCAAACCCAACAGCATGGGATTGCTTTTCACAGCATCCAAGAACACCGAAATCCCACGCCCCTTCCAATACGAGCGGAGCGCCAGGTCGTTTTCATAGGTCGTCGGCATGCCACTTATCCGAACGCTGCTGTAGGAATTGGGGTCGCCGCCCGCAAGGCCGAGAAACACCCAGGGCGTTGGACCGCTCAGCGAGCCGATAGCAATGTCATAGTCCTGACCGTCACTATCAGGGATTGGAACGAATCTGAATCGCACGGTCCCATTGCTCCACCGCTTATGAGAAACTTCCGCCGAACTCTCTCGAATTGGTGAGCCACCGCCCGCCGACGTGATGCGCGCGAAGAGCTTCGCTTCAGCTCCTCCCTCAACAAACGCCCACACCTCCAGTTCGGATAGCCATGCGCGCTCCACACGAATCACTTGCTCAACAACCGTAATGGGGCCCGTATACGACTGTGGGTGGTCGGCTCGCCAGCCCGGATCAGCAACCAAGTACGTGGGGAATAGCAGTGCCACGCTACAACCTAGGACAATTCCCGCGCTGACCTGAAACGAGCGTATCGGACTTAACGCGCTTCGACCGAGACCGTGCGCTGGACTTGCAAGAATTACCACTACAATGGCCGACATAATCAGTTCGTATCCGTCTTCGATAGTAACTATCCAATGGTAGAATTCGTCTTGATAGTCGTAGATGCTCTCATAGCGACCCTGAAATGCGTCCCGAGCGATGGCTATTAACCCAAAAAGAACAAAACAGCCGCCCAAAACCCGGAGCGTCGTGCTGCTTCGAATCTTGAGCCAAATCACCCAACCTGAACCCAGGAGAAGAGGTAGAGCAATTGGCCCAACAATGAGCCAGAAGCGATAGTTTGCATTGACGGCCGAGAAGATAGTTCCGGATCCCAGATCCAGACGTCGATCATTGAATTCCCCAGCAGCCACGGCGCCCGCAATAAGCGCACAACAGATCCAGCCCGTGCGCCAGTATCTGCCGCGTGGCTTGGTCCAGACATGGCCGAATGCCAAGATTGCCGCCAGACACCATACTATGACGCTATAACCATTTGCATGTGAATTGTCGATGTCGAAGTTCAGATGATGGACCCAGCTGGCAAACCACGGCCATTGCAGACCCCAATGTCCCGTTATTGATAGAAATAGAATCCCGAAGTTGAGGGCAAGAAATCCCGCCAAGACTTGACATCGCAAGTTCGGCGAGTGGGTCAGTAAAATGACCGCATCATCCTGGGCCGCGAAGGTGGAAGTGGAATGTGTGCTTTGCCATGGCTGATTCTACGTAGTGTTCGGAGGATTCTGCTGGATCCACAGCTAGCTGGCAAATAGCCCCGATTCCAAGAATTTCTTGCGAAGCACGGAACCGGCACCCAAGTGTACTTCCCATGAGCCTAGTTGACAGATGTGAGCCTCCATACTCGGCAGGGGGAATTGACAGACCCAGCCGAGAGCAGGCTCTCATGGCGCATGGTAGACGGCGCCTGAACCAGTATGGGCGCCAGGTGTTGGTGGATCGCGTGCTGCGGCAGGGCAGGTCCGTAGCCGCCGCGGCAGAAGCCCTGCAGGTCTCGCGGCAGACGGGCGATCGGTGGCTGCGCCGCTATCGCGCCGAAGGGCCCGCAGGCTTGGTTGACCGCCCGCCGATCGCGCGGCGTCGGCCGCAGGCGCTGCCGCGCGCGGTTGAGTTGTGCATCCTGCGGGCGGACCGCGGGATCTGACGGCTCAGAGCGCCGGGCAGCTTGGTGGCGCAGGCGGGTGCGAAGGAGCCACGGCGTGATCGGGGCGCCCAGCCTGGCGGAGTGAATGTCGCACCAGGCCGAGCGCAAGGCTTTGCGAACCTGTGCTTCGGCCAGGGACTGGCAGCGCTGAATGGCCTGTGTCTCAGTCAATTGCGGCCCTGCGCCCCGTGCGCGGTGAAGGGGTTACATGGATGAAAACGCGGGCTGGGGCGAAGTCGTTCCAAGAATTTTGGATTGGTCGCGGGGGCGGTAAAGGAAAGCGTTGGGAGCGCAGGGGTGACTGGACGGCGGGGGGCAATAGCCTTCCGCGAAGTGGTCCTATCGACGGTATATTGTGGTCACAATGTTTTGGAGATTTGGTTGCCTTGGTGCGACAACCATGACTACCTACGGCGTTCGCGACTTCAAAGCTCGGGTTAGCGAAATCCTGCGGGACCTGGACGAGGGCGAGGAGGTCATCATCACTCGCCGCGGTCGACCGTGCGGAAGGCTGACAGCCGTGCCGCACCCCGTCCACGACAAACCGTCGCTCAGTTCGCTGCGGGGCGCCATGGCCGACCTGCCCGACGCGAGCTACGAGGATTTTCTGGAGATCAAGGCGTTGTGGAGGCCAGGGGCGCCGGCGTCTGACGAGGCGTAGCGGAACGATGAGGAATGGGCAGTTTCGCTTTGTGGCGGACACGCACGCCCTGTGGTGGTATCTGAAGTCACCCGAGCGTCTGAGCGCGGCCGCCGCTGCTGTGTTCCGGCTGGCCGAGACGGGTAACGCGACCATCGTGGTGCCCGCAATCGCGGTGGCCGAGTTCTACTTTCTTTCGGTGAAGCTGGGCCAGCCACTCGTTCCATCTGACCTGCTATCGGCAATGGATTCCGTTGGCGGCGTCGAGCTTTCGGACCTGGGCCGAGCCCAGCTTGAACGGCTTGAGTTCTGCCATGGGATTCCAGAAATGCACGACCGACTCATCGCCGCCGAGTCGCTGTCGCTTGATGCGCCCGTGCTTACGCGGGATGAGACCCTGACGGCATCGACACAGGTCGAAACCATCTGGTAGGCAGACGGATACACACCGAAAATCGTGCGTGCAGCGCGACACTTCAGTTCGGAGAACGCGTCGTTGCGCGGACGCCTAGAATCTGGCCAGGATCGTGGCGCAGGGTTTGTCTGGAGAAGCTATGCCCCTTTATCTGACTGAAGCGGATGTGGATGCGCTGGCGGATATGGAGCTGGCGCTGGAGGCGGTTGAAGGCGCGTTTGGCCGGCAGGGTCGGGGCCTGGCGGGGAACGTGGGGCGACGGCGGGCGCGGGTGCCGGCGGGCGCGCTGCAACTGATGGGAGCGGCGGATCAGGAGTTGGGCGCGGCGGGGGCAAAGATCTACTCGTCGTTCGGCGGCGGAAGCACGCGTTTTGTCGTGGTGCTGTTCGACATGGCCACCGGGCTGCTGCGCGCGGTGGTGGAGGCCGGGCGGCTGGGCGAATTGCGGACGGGAGCGGCCAGCGGGGTCTCGAGCAAGTACCTGGCGCGGGCCGACAGCCGAGTGGTGGGGCTGATCGGGAGCGGACGGCAGGCACGGACCCAGCTGGAAGCGCTGAGTAGAGTTCGCGACCTGGCGGAGGCCCGGATTTTCTCGCGGAATCCGGCGAACGTTGCGTCTTATGTCAAGACGATGCGAGAGCGTGTGGACGCCCGCCTGGTTGCCTGCGCCTCGGCGGCCGAGGCCGTGCGCGGCGCGGACATCGTGGTGACGGCGACCTCAGCCGCGCGGCCGGTGCTGCAGGCGGAGGACCTGGCGCCGGGGATGCACGTGGTGGCGATGGGAAGCAATAACCCGGCGCACGGCGAGCTTGAACCCGCGGCGGTTGCGCGGACGAATCGGGTTTTCGTGGACGACCTGGACGGGGCGCACGAGGAGGCCGGGGATCTGATCGCGGCTGCGCGGGCCGGGGTGTTTCAGTGGGGGCAGGCAATCGAGTTCGGCCAGGTGGTGGCCGGACAGGTGGCTGGTCGCACGGCGGACGACGAGATCACGCTGTTTGCGTCGCAGGGAATCGCGCTCTGGGACATCGCGCTGGCGCAGGCGGTGGTGGAGCGAGCGGTAGCCGAGGGACGCGGTCGGCAGGTTCCGTAGTGCACGCCGTAGTATTGGATTGATCCACGGCACGAGCAGCGCATGAACCGTCCCGCAGGCATCGAGACCGAGTACGGGCTCAACTGCGAGGGCTTTGCGGGCGAACCTGATTTCGCCTACGAGGCAGCTCGTCTGATCCAGGCGGCGCCGGTGCAGGGCGCGTTTCGAGGCTGGGACTACGTCGGTGAAGACCCGTACCGCGACCTGCGGGGCGGGCGGGCCGACCGGCTGGAGCGCGACCCGCGTGACCTGGCCGGTTCGACGGATCGCAGCAGCCGGATGTCACGCGACGAGCTGCTGTCGAACACGGTACTGCGCAACGGGGCGCGGCTGTACAACGACCACAACCATCCGGAGTACTGCACGGATGTCTGCCTGTCGTTGAGGGAACTGGTGGCGCAGGACAAAGCGGGCGAGCGGGTGATGTTCGCGGCGGAAACGGCGCGGAACCAGGCGCTGGGGTACGGGCGGATTCGGCTGCTGAAGAACAACACGGACTACCACGGGCGGAGCTATGGCTGCCATGAGAACTACCTGACGCCGCGCAACATTCCGACCGACGACCTGATTCGGGTAACCGTTCCATTCCTGGCGACGCGGCAGGTATTCACCGGGGCCGGGCGGATAGGGATCGAAAAGGGCGACCCGTGGCGGTTGCAGATGTCGCAGCGGGCGGATTTCTTGGAGGAAGTGACTGGGATCAACACGACGGCACGGCGTCCGATTTTCAACACGCGGGATGAGCCGCACGCGGACGCGGGACGGTACCGGCGGCTGCACGTGATCGCGGGCGACGCCAACCGCAGCGAGTGGGCGACGGCGATGAAGGCGGGTACCACCGCCCTGACGCTGGACCTGGCGATGGATGGGTGGCGTCCGTCGGAGCGTCTGACGAACCCGGTGCGGGCGGTGCGGCGGGTGTCGCACGACCTGGACTTCGGCGCCGTGATCGACCTGGAACGCGGGCAGGCGGTGTCGGCGTTGGACGTGCAGCGGTGGTATTGCGAGGCGGCACAGCGGTATCGGGGGCGGGACTGCGAAACCACCTGGGTGCTGGATGAGTGGTCGGCGGCGCTGGACGAGCTGGGGCGCGACCGGACACTGGCGGCGGATCGGATCGATTGGATTGCCAAGGAGTGCCTGATCGATGAGATGCGGGCGGACTTTGGGTCGGAGTGGCGAGAGGGCGATGCGCGCCGGATCGATATGGGTTACCACGTGCTGGATCCGGACCTGTGCGTCTTCGACTCGCTGGTGGCGGAAAGGCGGATGCGCCGGATCGTGAGCGACGTGGATATCGAGCGCGCGCTGGAGACGCCGCCGACCGGCACACGGGCGGCGGTGCGCGGGGACGTGCTGCGCCGGTTCGGCGAGGCGATCAGCGCGGTGGAATGGGACCGGATCGTATTTCGTCGGAACGGCTACGACGTGACGCTGCGTTTCGACGATGTTGTTGGACCAACCGTGGACCGGCTGGGGCGGCTGGTGGCCGAGGCGGAGACGCTGGACGGATTGCTTACCGCGCTGGACGCGGAAGGAAGGTGACAGCCATGCAACAGCTAGTGAGCGCCTGGCGGGCCGAGACGGAGGCGCCCACCAAGCCGGAGGAAGCGCCGACGAAACCGGCGGCGCCGGACAAAGAGGAAGACCTGCGGGAGCGGCGGCGGCGGATCATTCGGGAGATTCCCGACCCAACCCCTCAACCCGGCGGGCAATAGCGCCGGCGCATGGAAGACATCGTCTTTGGGACGGAGATCGAGTTCGCCTCGGCCGGGTCGTTGCCGCCCGGCCAGGCGGCTCGGCTGGTTAAATCGATCCTGTTCCAGGACCGGCGATTCGGACTGATCGACCCGGCGCCGCGCGAGTGGGACGAAGAACCGGGTAACGGCGGGCACTTGTTCAATGGTGCTCGTCTGTACCTGGACTCGGGGCACATCGAGTACGCCTCGGCGGAGTGCCGAACGCTGCGCGACATCATCGAGCAAGAAAACGCCGCCGCTGCGGTGCTGCTGGACACCGTGGAAAGCCAGGAAATGAACCGGAAGCTGTTCTTCATCAAGAACAACACCGACCACCTGGGCAACACGTTTGGGTACCACGAGAACTACTCAATTCGGCGCAGTCCGCGCAGCCGGGACCTGGTACTGGGGCTGCTGCCGTTTCTGACGACCCGACAACTGTACGCCGGCGCAGGCATGACGTTGAATCCGTCGGAAGCAGGCGGTCGCCTGCCGTTTCACATGTCGCAGCGGGCGGCGTTCGTGTCGGTGGACGTGAGCCACCGCGTGCGCTTTGGCGGACGCCCGATCATCAACCTGCGGGACGAGCCGCTGAGCGAGCGGACGGGGCTGCGGCGGCTGCACGTGGTGGTTGGCGACGCGAATCAGTCGCAGTACGCCACGGCGCTGAAGGTCGGCGCCACCGCGCTGACAGCGCAGCTGCTGGAGGCCGGCTGGAATCCAGAGCTTTACCTGGACGAAGCCGTACGCGCGATCAAGTCGATATCACGAAACCCTGGCGGACCCTGGCCGGTTGAGCTGGTTGACGGTCGCACGATTTCGGCGATCGACGTGCAGCGAATCTATCTGGACGCCGCTGCCGCCGCGTTTGCCGGTCGCGACGCCGATACGGACTGGACGCTGGCGGCTTGGAGCGAGTGCCTGGACGGCCTGGCGACGGATCCCGAGCGCCTGGTTGGCAAGGTGGACTGGGTGACAAAACTCGCCGAGCTGCGGGACTATGCGGACGACTCGCCGGAGGGCTGGGCGGACCCGGACCTGGTGAAGCTGGACCTCGCGTATCACCACGTGGACCCAACGGTGAGCCTGTTCAGCGAGTTGCAGCGCCGCGGTCTGATGTACCGGCTGGTTTCGGGACCAGTGAATCCGCTGGCAACTCCAAAGGGAACGCGCGCTGGGGCACGTGGGCGCATCGTGCGCGCGCTGTCCGAGGCGCGTGCCGACTCACACATCGACTGGAAGGACATTGAGCACAACCTGGGCGCGCTGGCGAGCTGGGAGAACCAGCTCTATCTCGTCTATCAGTACATAGAGCACTGGCGGGAACTTGACGAATTCGGGGGCTGGTCCTACGTGCCGTACCTGGTGGACTGGGACGGAATTGGGGTGCGGGGAAACATTTTTGAGATGCCGGATCCGTTTGAGACGTATGCCGAGGAGGCCGAGGAGTTTGCGGCGGAGGTGGCGGGGCACCTGGGCAGCTAGAATCTCCGCCAATCCAGCCTTCCGGCGGAAGGCCGAAATTCAGGCGCAATGTCGCGGCCTACCAGAAATACGAGGGGACATGCCTGGAGTCGAGTTTGATCCGCTGACCTCGGTTCATTACCACGAGACCGATCCAGGTACTCAATGGACGAAAGACGAGACAGCCGCCATCGAGGTCAACCCGCTGGCGGCCGCCACGGGGGCACTGACTCCAAACGTTGTGGCTCTTGCCGGGGGCGGCTATCGGATGTACTACACGGGCTTTGCGCCCGGGATCACGACGAGCGACCACCTGGGCCACATCCTCAGCGCCTCTTCGCCCGACGGATCGGCATGGACGCACGACCACGGCGTCAGGATCGACCTGCATAGTCCTCACGCCGCCGAGCGCACGCTGTGTCCCGACGTGGTGCCGATCCCCAGCGGCGGCTTCCGCATGTACTACGAGGCCAGGAGCCCGGACGCTCCCACGGTAATCCTGAGCGCGACATCAGCGGACGGCCTGGACTGGAAGCTGGAAGACGGGGTCAGGATTGGCGACGGCGAGTGGTCCTACGGCTCGCCGCGCTGCGTCTACTTCCCAGGGGATCGGGGTCTGCTGTACCGGCTCTACTTCCACCACTACTCATTTCCGTTCACGTCGGGACTCGACGCCCGCAATCACATCGTGAGTGCGGCCTCGGTGGACGGTCTCGACTTCGAGATCGAGCCTGGCGTGCGCATCGCCCAGGAGACCGAGCGGGAGACGTACGCCGTCTACGCCCCCGAGGTGGTGCGTCTCGGCGACGGCAGCTTCAGAATGTTCTACGCCGGCTGGGCTGAAGGTATCGACGGGGGCGTGTTCAGCGCGGTCTCGGAGGACGGGATCGCGTGGACCAAGTTGTCGAGACCGCTGCTCGACCTGGACGGCCGGTTGGACCGAGGCATGGTGTCGGAGCCGTGCGTGATCGAGCTGCCGGACGGCCGGTGTCGGATGTTCTACGAGGCCAGGGACGACGAGGGCAGCGCGCACATTCTGAGCGCGACCTCGGCGTGAGACCTGGGCTCGACCGGTAGCGATCGGCGGACGGGGTGGATGGGGCGAGTAGGAAGTCCACGAGGTCGACACGGACTCGACGTCGGCCGCCTGAACCGGGTGTCTGGACGGTCTGGCCACCGGCGCCTGGATGAGAGAAACATGAGCCAATTGCTGGAATCGGTTGCTATGGCCGTCTTGACGCCTCGAGACCCAGAGTCCGTTCGCGTGAGCCTGCCGAGCACGCGGCTCGACAGGCTCAGTGTGAACGGGGGGCGCCACCGGTGGAGCCGGCGGCGGGGTGGTTAGGCCGGAACTTTGTCGAGGGCGGTGACGAGTTCGTCGAGTTCGCCGGCGAGGGCTTTGAGGCGCCGGTCGCCGTAGCCGATTTCTATGACAGCCTCGGCCTGTTGCAGCGCGCCGCGGACCTCATTCCACTTGGCGCGGCCGGCGTCGGTGAGCATGAGGAGGAACGAGCGGCGGTCATCCGCGTCCACATCGGCGGTGATTTGCTCGGACTTCACCAGGCGCTTGATGAGTTCAGACGTGGCCGCCGGGCTACGTCCGAGTTCACGCGAAAGCTGCGTGGGCGTGACCGGCTCGTGAGCGCCGGCCAGAAACTGCAGCGCGCGCGCCATCGGCAGCGAGACGCCGGCCTGGTCGCAGGCGGAGTTGAGATGCCCGGCCAGGCGGTGCGATCCGATGAGCAGCCGGTGGATGGTGGAATCCTGAAGACTGGGAAGTTTGTTGGCCGCCCCGTTGGCGGACCCGTTGCGATACACGGCTATCTGAATCCCTTCTCAATGTGTCGGCCAGAGGCGCCAATGCCCGGTTCGACGATGAAAAACTTTCCGCGCTTGTGAATTGATTCACAAAGTGCAGCTACTACTTTATACGACCTGGAATCGTTTTGCGCCAGCGGTATTTCCCGGTCGGCGCCGGTCGGCTCTCGCCGATCCACACCATGCCTCGCCTCCTGCCGGCGCCGCACCACGGGTGACCGGCCACTTGCCCCCTGTGCCATGCTGGCGTCAGCCACGTTTTCGAAGAGGCCGTCCATGTCCGACTCGTTGCTGGACCGCGACGGGATTGAAGCGCTGATCCCGCATCGGGAGCCGTTTATCTTCGTGGATCGAATCGTGGAGTTGGAATACGGCCGGCGGGCGGTGGGGATCATGGACGACGTGGGGGCGCACCAGGAGCACGTGTTGCGCGGGCATTTCCCCGGCTTTCCGGTGCTGCCGGGCGCGATCATCGTGGAAGCGGTGGCGGAAGTGGGCGGAGTGGCGGCGCTGGGGATGCCGGAGAACGCAGGCAAGATCGCGATGCTGACGGGTCTGGACAAGTGGAAGTTTCGGCAGCCGGCACGACCGGGCAACCAGTTGCGGCTGGAGGCGGAGGTGATCCGCTACCGACGGGGGTTTGGGCGGGCCGCCGGGCGCGCCAGTATTGACGGCAAGCTCTGTGCCTCCGGCGAGATCAGCTTTGCGATCGTGGATCGGCCGGAAGGGCTGTAGCAGGGCGCTTCGTGGAAGAGGGCTGCACCGCGGAGCGCGCGCCTCTCGCAGCTAGAATGGCCACAGTTTCGCCCATCCGCTGACAGGACAATCCGTGGCACGCGTACTGATTACGACCAGGATTTTCACGGCCAACCCAGTTGAGGAGGCGCTGGACCTCCTGCGCGAGGCCGGACACGAGCCGGTGATCGCCTCCGTGCCAGGCGCGTACCTGGACGGAGAGGGACTGCACCGCCAGCTGGCGGGGATTGCCGGCGCGATGGCCAGCAGCGAGCCCTATACCGCCGAGACTTTCCGCATGTTTCCGGACCTGCAGGTGATCGCGCGGCTGGGGGTTGGTTATGACGCAATCGACCTGGAAGCGGCACGGGACCACGAGGTGCCGGTGATGATTGCGGCCGGCAGCAACGACACGACGGTGGCCGAATCGGCAGTGGCGATGTTGCTGGCGCTGGCACGGGACCTGGGCCGCTATTTCCAAACGACATCGGCCGGCGGCTGGGTTCGGCCGCCGACAACCGAGCTGCGCGACAAGACGATTGGCGTGATCGGGCTTGGGCGCATCGGCCGGTCGGTGGTACGGCGGCTGCAAGGATTTGAGGTCGACGTGGTGGCGGCCGAGCCGTTTCCGGACTCGTCGTTCGTGGCGGATTACGGGGTGGATCTGGTGGACATCGACGCGGTGTTTCGGCGCGCCGATTTCGTGACGCTGCATACGCCGATGACGGACGAAACCAGGCAGGTCGTGAATAAACGCACACTGGGGCTGATGCGGCCGGGATCCTTCCTGGTCAACACGGCACGGGGCGGGCTGGTGGACGAATCGGCCCTGCGGGAGGCGCTGGACTCGGGTCACCTAGCGGGTGCGGCGCTGGACGTTCGGACCAGCGAGCCGCCGCCAGACGGCGACGACCTGGCCGCACACCCGAACGTTTTGGCGACGCCGCACATGGCGGGTGTGTCGAACGAGTCGGTGGCGCGCATGGCCATCACCGCCGCCAGGAATGTCGTGGGCGTGCTGGCCGGCGACTGGGACCGCGGGATGGTAGTCAACGGGGTTTATCCGGCGTGACCGTCCGCGGTGCGTGCGACACGCGCCACCACCACGAGCATTCCGTCCGCGAGCCCCCCGGTGTGGCGACCCGCCGGCGGGCGTTCGTGTTCGACATGGACGGGGTGATGTACCGAGGCGGCGAACTTATCGACGGGGCCGCCGAGGCCGTGGCCACGGTTCGCGGGTTGGGGCTGCCGCTCTTCTTTGTGACCAACAACTCGCGTGAGACTCCGGTCGAGCTGGCGGCCAAGCTGCAGCGCCTGGGCGTGGACGCGGGTCCCGAGGAGATCATCTCGGCGGTGGTTGCGACAGTGGAGTTCCTGAGCCAGCTCGATCCAAAGCCTCATTCGGTGCTGGTGCTGGGGGGCGTGGGGCTGGCGACGCAGATTGAGGCGGCAGGGTTCACGCTGGCCAGCTTCGACGATAATGATCCAGTAGACGTGGTGGTTGCCGGGTGCGACTTTGGTCTGACCTATGCACGTTTGGCGCGGGCGACGCGGGGGCTGGTGATGCACGACGCGACATTTATCGCCGTGAATCAGGATTCGCTGCTGCCGATGGCGAGCGGGCCGATGCCCGGGGCAGGCGCCATCGTCGGAGCGCTGACGGCCGCCACCGGGATCGAGTCGCTGGTGGTGGGAAAGCCCTCGCCGCATCTGTTCAACCTGGCGGCGGAGCGGAGCGGGGTTCCGGCCCATGACCTGGTGATTCTGGGCGACCTTCTGGACGCCGATATTGCCGGGGCCAACGCCATTGGGGCGACCGGCGTGCTGGTGCTGACTGGGAGCACGACACGCGCGGCCGCGGCGGCCGCTGAGGGAGCGCTGCGGCCTGACCTGATTATCGATAATCTCTATCAGCTTCCGTACGACACCCTGCTGGCGCTGTAAGCGGAGTTGGCCGTGACCTTCAAAAACCTGCGCGAGTTTCTGGACCTGCTGGAAGAGCGGGACGAACTCCGGCGGATTCGGGTGGAAGTGGACCCGCATCTCGAAATCACGGAGATCGCGGACCGGGTAATGAAGGCCGGGGGCCCGGCGCTGCTGTTCGAGAACGTGCGCGGGAGCGACATTCCACTGGCCATCAACCTGCTGGGCTCGCCGCAACGCATGGCCTGGGCGCTGGGCATGAATGAATGGTCGGAACTGGAGCGGCGGCTGGACGACCTGCTGTCGATGGCGATGGGGCCGCCGCCGAAGAGCCTGCTGGGCAAGCTGCAGACGCTGCACGAAATCATCAAGGTGGGGCGGATCGGGCCGCGCGAGGTCAGCAACGCGCCGGTGCACGAGGTGTTCGACACGGTCAACCCGAGCCTGGCGGACCTGCCGATTCCCACGTGCTGGCCGCTGGACGGCGGCCCATACATCACGTTCCCGCTGGTGCTGACGCACGACCCGCTGACGGGCAAGCGAAACGTGGGGCTGTACCGGCTGCAGAAGTTCGATGACCGCACCCTGGGCATGCACTGGCAGCGCCACAAGGGCGGCGCGGAGCACTGGCGACGGAGCAAGGAAGAACGGCGCCGGATGGACGTGGCCGTGGCGATTGGGGTCGATCCGACGCTGATGTACGCGGCCAGCGCGCCGCTGCCGCCGGATATCGACGAGATGGTGTTTGCGGGCTTCCTACGTGGCGCGCCGGTGGAGACGGTGCAGGCGAAGACGGTGAATATTCAGGTGCCGGCACACGCGGAAATCGTGCTGGAGGGCTGGGTGGATCCGTCCGAGTCACGCCTGGAAGGCCCGTTCGGGGATCACATCGGGTATTACTCGCTGGCCGAGCCGTTTCCGGTGTTTCACCTCACGGCCGTGACCCGGCGAAGGGATCCAGTTTTCGTGTCCACCATCGTGGGTGTGCCGCCGATGGAGGACGCCTGGATAGGGAAGGCCACGGAGCGGCTGTTCCTGCCGCTGGTGCGGCTGTTCGTGCCGGAAATGGTGGACATGAACCTGCCGGTGCACGGGGTGTTTCACAACTTCTGCATCGTGTCGATTCGCAAGCGCTATCCGGGGCAGGCGCGCAAGGTGATGCACGGCATCTGGGGCGTGGGTCAGCTGATGTTCACGAAGTACATCATCGTGGTGGACGACGACGTGGACGTGCAGAACCTGAAGGAAGTGATGTGGCGAGTGGGCGCAAATACGGATCCTGCACGTGACCTGGAACATGCGCGCGGGCCGATGGACCACCTGGAGTTCGCCACGACGACGGAGCACTTCGGCGGCAAGCTGGGTATTGACGCGACGCGCAAGCTGCCGCAGGAAGGATTCCCGCGGGAATGGCCGCCGGAAATCAAGATGGACGAAGCCATGGTGCAGCTGGTGACTGAGCGCTGGAGGAGCTATGGCATCTGACAAGCGACGGGATAGCCCAGGCGCGGGCTTTGACGCTGAGCGCGCCCAGCGGTGGTTCGCGGTCGAGAACAACAATCAGGCGTGGGAGCTGATTGAGACGAGTCCGGACTACCTGCATGCCTCGGAGTTGCTCTCGAAGGCGTATGCGTCGCACCGGCACTGGTTCGCGGTCGGCGGGCCGCTTCAGAAACAACGGGCCGAGCACCTGGTGGCCACGGCGGTGTCGTTTCTGGGAATTACCTCGCTGTCGGTCCACCACGCCGACGCGTGCATGAAGCTGAGCGACGCCAACGGCGATCAGCAGACGGCGTTCGACCGAGCCGCGGCGCTGGAGTGCCTGGCGCGGTCGCACGCGTGCGCGGGTCTGGCGGATGCGGGGTCACGGCGCGAAACGGCGCGGCAGGCCGGCGAGCGAATCGAGGACGCGCAGGAACGAGCGGCATTCGAACGGCTGCTGACTCGTGGGCCGTGGTTTTGGCTGGACACGTGAGCGCAAGCGGAGCCAGGTAGTCTAGATAGCCGCCGTTCCCAAGATCCGCAGTGCAACGGCCTGAGCTTCATCCAGCCAGTCTTCAAAGCTCCGATTCAAGTCCTCGCCGGCGTCGTGCTCGGTAAACGTAAACGCGCGATCCGAGCAATGCACAAGCTCCTGCTCTTGTCGGTCATCTGGCTCAGTCTCCGGATATTGAATCTCAGCAAATGCCACGGCAGACATGAAGCCGGAGACCGGGGAGCCAACGTGATGTAGTGATACAACGAAACGCATTTTCACGTCCGCGAGCGTTATTCGCGAGCGAATCCAGTACTTGCTCTCAGGAATATTCGCCCAATGATTGAGGCGCTTAGCTGCTTCGACGATCTGAAATCCCCACCAATGACCGCGTTGGTCATTGGAACCGCCATAGTCGACACCAATTGAGAAGGGAATACTCTTAGTCGAAAAGGCTTCACGCGCCTCTTCCAGGTGATCTGCCAAAGCCTCGGCACCGTGAACAACCAGGCCTTCCGCCACGAAATTGACCTGGCGGCGTTGCTCGAGCACTTCGTGGCGCTTCCGGACATACTGACCAGCAACCGCCGCCGCTACGTCGGCTGTTCGGCCTCCCTGAACTGGCGCGACCGCGTCACGAGCCAACTCTGACACAGCCCAAAGCACGTCATTCCGCTCCCGCGCTGCAAAGAGCTGGACTAGCGAGTCGAGCGAGCCGCCATCGGCACGCTCAAGTGCATCAAGATAGTCTTCTCGATCCTCTCGGCGAACGTGCAGTGGAAATAACTCGGCTCGCAACAACACGATTGACGCCAAAGCCCGCGCTACTCGCCCGTTGCCATCCTGAAACGGATGGATCTGCACGAACCTGTGGTGCAGCCAGGCTGACGCAACGATGGCATGTGCATCGGCAACACCGTGATTGAACATTTCAACCAAGCGATCCATTTCGGATGCAACTTGCTCGACTGGCGAATACTCGTGCACTGTCCCATCTTGCCGCGTCGGGTTTTTGGGCTCTGTCTTATAGTGCCCACTCATGAGCTTGCGCTCGACTTCTTGACCGAACATATCCACGGCTGTATAGCTGCTTTGTGATCGAGTTATCAGGAAGTGTAGTTCACGAATATACGCCGAACTCAATTCCCTGCTACCGCCAATAAAGTCCATTATAGAGTCAAGGCTTGTAAGCTGATCCCTAAGCATCTGAAGAGTATTCTCAGGGATTGATTCGCCGGCACGCCCCACAGCATCTCTTGAGAATCCCTGCACGACAAGAGTCTGAGTAAGACCACGATCTATTTCGTATAATCCTTCGATTATGCCAGTTTCAAACGAAATTGAACGATGGAGCTTTCCCAAAAATCGATCGAGCGCGGCACTATCCGATAGTTCAAGCTTGGAATAATTCCAAACTCTAGCCGTGTTGTCCAACCGCATGAGCGCAAGTTGGCTGTGATCATCGACGTCAGAAATCGGCGCAATTCGCTGCCACTTGTGGCCAATCATTGCAATTCGGCCCAAGCTCACGGTGAAAAAGCTAATTTACTATACTCAAGCACCGCACTCCAACGGATTGTGTGAACTCCCGTGCTCGATTTCTCTTCTTCTGTCACACGGCCGCAACCTGCCTAAGAGATGAATGCCAGCGTGGCCGGCGAGCGGGCTCGCGTCTATCTAGACGCCATTCGGTTTGAGCACACGGTTTTCGCGTTGCCGTTTGCGTATCTGGGAATGGTGCTGGCGGCGCGCGGGTGGCCGGGGTGGCCGGTGTTTGTGTGGACCACCTTGGCCATGGCGGGGGCACGGACCGGGGCGATGGCGGCGAACCGGCTTATCGACGCCGGGCTGGACTCTCGCAATCCGCGCACGGCTCAGCGAGCGATCCCAATGGGGATTATGTCAAGGATCGAGATGCTGGGTCTGGCGTTGGGCGGGTTCGCGCTGCTGCACGTGGCCGCCTGGCAACTCAACAGCCTGGCCCTGGCCCTAGCGCCAGTGGCCATGCTGGCGGTCACCTTGTACTCCTACACCAAGCGCTTTACCTGGGCCAGCCACTGGCTGCTGGGGCTGGCCGATGGGATTGCGCCGGTGGGCGGCTGGATTGCGGTGACCGGCGAGTTTTCGACCGAGGCGGCGCTGCTGGCTTTGGTGGTCACCTTCTGGATCGGCGGGTTCGACGTGCTGTACGCGACGCAGGACGTGGACTTCGACCGGGCCGAAGGTCTGCACTCGGTCCCCGCGCGATTTGGGCTGGCGGCGGCGTTGTGGCTGGGGCGGGCTTCGCACGCGGTGACGATCGCCCTGCTGCTGGCGCTGGGTTTCGTGGCGGCGCTGGGCTGGCCGTACTGGGTGGGCGTGGCGGTCATTGGGCTATTGCTAATCTACGAGAACCGGCTGCTGAAGCCCGACGACTTGCGCCGGCTGAGCTTGGCGTTCTTCAACATCAACGGCTACGTGGCGGTGGCCGCGTTGGTCTTCACGATCCTGGGGGTGTGGCTTGGCTGACCCGCCGGGGCTGGTGCTTGGCATTTCCGGCGCCAGCGGCGCGGTTCTGACCGATGCGACCGTGCGCGCCCTGCAGAACCTGAACGTTGCGCTGGACGTCGTGTGCAGCGACTACGGGGCGCTGATGTGGCGCCAGGAAACGGACGAGCGGTTTGCCGACGCGGTGGCTCGCTGGTCGGAGCGCGGACGGGTAACGCTGCACCGGCCGCGGGACGTGGCCGCGCCGATTGCCAGCGGGTCGTATCCGACACGCGGCATGGCGATCGTGCCGTGCAGCATGGCGACGGTGGGCGCGATCGCCTCCGGGGCGGGGCAGAACCTCCTGCACCGAGCGGCGGACGTGACGCTGAAGGAGCGGCGTCGTCTGGTGGTGGTGCCGCGGGAGACGCCGCTCTCGCTAATTCACCTGCGAAACCTGACGACGCTGGCGGAGGCGGGTGCCGTGATCCTGCCGCCGGATCCGGCGTTTTACCTGCGTCCGGCCTCGGTTGAGGCGCTGGTGGATGCGCTGGCGGATCGGATTCTGTATGCAATAGGCGTAATTCCTAACGTCGACAAAGCTCACGCCTGGACAGGCTGAGACCACCGCCGATGTATAGCCGGGCCAAGCGTCGCGCGCACCAGATTGTGAACAGTCCGGAGGACGGCGGGCGGGCAAGCCGGCTTTTCGATCAGGCGATCTTCATCCTGATCGGACTTACGTCGGTGGTCATCGTGCTGGAAACGATCGCGCCGATCCAGGCGGCCGCTGCAGGCGCCTTCGACATCATTGAAATCGTCACAGTGGCCATCTTCACGGTTGAGTACCTGCTGAGACTGTGGTCGTGCACCGAGGACGCGGACTTTGCGCATCCGGTGTGGGGTCGCATGCGCTTTGCCGTCCAGCCGCTCGTGCTTGTCGACTTGCTGGCCATCCTGCCGTTCTACGTGCCGTTGGTCGTCGGGCTGGACCTGCGGATCGCGCGGGTGCTGAGGCTGCTGCGCTTGCTGAAGCTGACGCGGTACTCAGAGTCCATGTCCATCATCGTCGACGTGCTGCGGAGCCGGCGCGACGCCTTGATTTCCACGACCTTCATTGGTTTTGTGCTGCTGATGTTCGCGTCGGGGCTGATGTACCTGGCGGAGCGAGATGCGCAGCCGGACGGGTTTTCGAGCATCCCGGCGGCGATGTGGTGGGGGATGGTGACGCTGACCACGGTGGGGTATGGCGACCTCTTTCCGGTCACGCCGCTGGGGCGCGGGCTGGGGGCCGTGGTGGCGCTGCTGGGGATCGGCCTTTTTGCGCTGCCGGCGGGTATTTTGGGGTCGGCCTTCGTTGAGGAACTGGACCGGCGGCGGACAGTGGAGCCCGAGAGCCGGACCTGTCCGCATTGCGGCGAGCCGCTGCCCCACGACGAGGGCTCGGGCGCGTGACCGGCGGGGCGCTGCTAGCCTCGGGCGGCCGACGCCTTGCCGGGATGCGTTATGTCGCCTGACCAACCCTCCGTGATCGACACCCACAACCACTATTGGCGGGTCGGGACCGACGATCTGTATTGGCTGGACGATCCGACGCATCCGGTGCTGGGCCGCGACTACATGCCGCCGGACCTGAAGCCGCACATGGACGCGGTGGGCGTGGCGCAGTCGGTGATCGTGCAGGCGTCGCACGCCTGGAAGGACCAGCTGGCCTACCTGGACATGGCGGAGACCCATGACTACGTGACCGGGGTAATCGCCTGGGTGGACCTGGAGGCGCCGGACGTGGCGGACCGGATCGACGAACTCGCGACCAGTCCCTGGTTTCGGGGCATTCGCGCCGGGGCCGAGGACCAGCCCGATCCGGACTGGCTGGCGCGTGACGATGTCCGTCGGGGCATCGGCGCGGTTCTGAGTCGCGGCCACGTGGTGGAGCTGCTGGTCAAGACTCCGCACCTGCCGCACATCCCGCAGATCGCGCGCGAGAACGAGGGGACGAAGCTAATCGTCGATCACCTGGCCAAGCCGCCCTTCGAGACGCCGGATATGGAAACCTGGCGGGAGCGGTTTCTGGCCCTGGCGCCCTATGAACACCTGCGGATCAAGATATCCGGGCTACTGGTGGAGTGCCCGACGTCGCCGACCACGGAGACCATCCGGGCAGCCGTCGATCCAGTGCTGGACACGTTTCCGCTGAAGCGGTTGATCTGGGGGAGCGACTGGCCGGTGGCGCTGCTGGCGGCGGGTTACAAGGAGACATTCGAACAGGTCACTGGCGCGCTGGACCGGCTGAGCGCGGACGAGCGCGCGGCGGTACTGGGCGGCAACGCGAGGGAGTTCTACCAACTGCCATGAACAGCGGACGGCTGGCGGGAAAGGTGGCGGTGGTCACTGGGGCGGCCGGTGGGATTGGCGAGGCGACGGCGCGGCTCTTTGCACGCGAGGGCGCGCGAGTGGTACTGGCGGACTACCTGGGCGAGGCCGTGGCGGCGCACGCGGCCGACATCGAGCAAGGTGGGGGCCGGGCCGTTGGCGTGAGGGCTGACGTGCGGGTGACGGCGGACGTGCGGCGGGCCATCGAAACGGCGACGGACCGGTGGGGCCGGCTGGACGTGCTGCATAACAACGTGGGCGTGAACTTTCATGCACCGATCGGCGAGGCCAGCGAGGCGCACTTCCTGGAGTGCCTGAACATCAATCTGCTGAGCGTCTACCGGGGTTGCCACGTGGCCGCCCCGATCATGCAGGCGCAAGGCGGCGGGTCGATCATCAATACGTCGTCCGTGCAGGCGATCA
>JAKZUJ010000186.1:0-3280 GCA_047516685.1 Chloroflexota bacterium
GCAGCCCAGGCCGAGCTTGCCGGACGGCGGGAAGCGGTACACGTCGTCCGCGCACCGCTCGGCGAAGGCGAACAGCTCCCGGCAGGCGTCCAGCCATCGGCGTTCGCCGGTCGCGCGATGCAGATGCGCCAGCAGGATCATGGCGATCCCCGGGTGGTAGTAGATCTGCTCGCGGCGTGCCGAATCGACGAAATGGTGCAGCTCTTCGCCGGCCGGCGCGTCGGTGATCAGCCCGCCGCCTACCTCCATGCGGAAGTAGAGCCGGGCCGGATCCGGCTGGGAACGGACCATGCCGGCCAGCCGCTCGCCGGCCCGCCGGGCGGCGTCCACGTGGCCGGTGGACAGCAGCGCCATCCCGCCCCACGACGTACAGACCGGCTCCACGTGTCGCGTGTCGCCGTCCCACGCCGGGAAGCCCCCGTCCGGCAACTGCGAGCCCAGCAGGAAGCGCGCGCCGCGCAGCGACAGGTCGAAGCGCCCCAGGCGATGCAGCCCCTGCACGATCCAGGCGTTTGCGTAGGCGGCCCACGCGTCGTGCGACCCCTTGCCCGCCGTGCGCGCGGGATCGCGGAAGTCGCCGTCCGCGTGCACGTGGTGGCGAGCGATCCAGTCGGCCAGCCGGGCGCCCTCACGCGGCCGGCCGGCGAGAGCAAGCGCATACGGAACCTTGTAGTAGCCGCCGACGCCGTCATCCGGGTCCATGAACGAGCCGTCGGCACGCTGCCGCGCGAGGATCCAGTCGATCCCGCGGGCGGCGGCACCCAGATGACGCGTTCCCATACGTGTACTAAGATAGCCCAAACGTTCGACACGGCGCATCGCGCCAAGGAGGAACACTATGTCGTGGAAACGTCTCGTGACGATTCTCGCGGTTCTGGCTGTCGCTGGCACCCCGTTTACGTTCGCCGCAGGTGAGGAGGAAGGTGCCGCCGCCGGCGAGACGCCTACCGTCTGGTTCTACGGGCACCGGACGGTCTACGGGGACTTCGAGCCGGAAGACATCCCCGAAGCCAACGCCTGGGTCGAAGAGAATTACGGCTTCAAGGTACGGATCACCGCCTTTCCGGAGGGCATGACCACCGATGAGGGGCTGCAGCTCCTGCGGGCGCAGAATCAGTTGCCGCACGTGATCACCGGCTCGAGCTTCTTCACGCTGGCCGATCTGGCCAAGGCCGGCCAGTTGCTGGAGCTGGACAAATACTTCGAGAATCCGACGCGCTGGCCCGTCTATGCTGGCGCCGACCAGGCCTATCTGGCGAAGTACCGCGTCGGCGGCAAGCTCATGGCACTCCCGGCCCGCGGCTGGGTTCTGGGTGAGAACGCGGACCACAACCAGTTCTGGTTCCAGCGGCTGGACGTCCGCGAGGAATACGGGGAGCCGACCACCTCGGATGGGGTTCTGGACATCATGCGCGCGGTCAAAGCGCGCCCGGACGATTTCCTGGACCTGGAAGGCAACGTGCCGTCCGGCTTCGTGATGTGGGTCCGCGATTGGGCCTATAGGGAGACGATCTGGTCGCTGAGGGGCGCCGGCTGGGAGGTCGACCACGAGCACCGGCTCATGCCGCACTGGGCGTCGGAGGAAGAGCGCGATTCGTTCCGCTATCTGAACACGCTGTGGCGCGAGGGCCTGATGGAGCCCAGCCAGTTCCTGACCGACGTGGGCGGCCTGTACGGCAAGCTGAAGACGGTCTCCATCCTGTACGGCACCGGCGGCAGCCACCTGGGCTCGCTGAACTTCGACACGCTCGACAACCTGCGGCGTGAGCACGGCATGGACAGCGCCATCTGGAAGCGGGCGCGCGACACCCAGCACATCTCCATAGCGCCGCCGATCATGGACAAGCCGGGGCGGATCACCAACATCCAGCCTCCGCCGACGATGATCACCAAGGACACGCCGATGCCGGACAACGTGTTGGACTATCTGCACTTCGCGCTTACCGATGAAGGCGTCATCTCGGCGTACATGCAGGCGGGCATCGCCGGCGTGCACTACGATTTCGTCGACGCGCCGGAGATCTGGCGCCTGCGGCCCGAATTCGTGGGGTACAACACGCAGAACGCGCATAGCGAGGAGCGACCCAACGCGATCTCCGCCACCACCTGTTTCTCGCGCGACCTGGCGGCCGGCAAGTGCAAGCCGATCATCGCCCCGAGCCTGCCCAACTGGTCGCTGCCTGCGTACAGCAGCTTCAATCACCTGAGCTACATCGGCAGTCAGGACCGGCGTGACAACGGCCACGTGACGCGCTACCTCGATGCGGACTATCTGGCGGGCGTTGCCGCGGCGACCGGGGCCATCCCGTCCTATGCGCAGATCACCGAGGACGCGCCGCCGCTGGAGACGTCCGCGCTGGCATCGGCCGAAGAGCGCTTCAACAACGCGGTGGTGCCGCTCATCACGGCGGACTCGGCCGAGGCGTTCGAAGCCGCGTATGACGACTTCATCAACAACCTGGTCAACCTTGGCGACTGGCGGTCGATCTACAACGCCAAGCACCAGCGTTGGGTCGAGTGGATGGAAGCCAACGACTACGATGACCGCGCCGATTTGTCCACTGTGACGCCAGTGCCGCAGTGGAAGGCGGTGATGGGCTGGTAACCGACAGGTTCCAGTAGCGCTGCGCTTCACGCGCAGTAGCCATTATGAGGCCGGGATCAGGACTCTGATTCCGGCCTCTTTCTTATGGACTCGGCTCCTCAGGGGCCACCACTCGGCGTGATGCGCGGCGCGGTAGCCGGGCATCCAGGTGAATGGTGACAGGTTCCTCCACCACGATCCGTGAGAAGTCCGCGTGTCGCTGATTGAACAGGACGTTGGCCTCGTATGGGGACACGACGGACGGAACCCACAGGACGGCGGTCTCCCGGCGCCGGTACCAGTCGTCGCCGACACGTCGCGTGGCGCGGTAATCGTCGGAAGTCAATGATGCCGGGTCGACTCCATCTGTCCATTCCTGCGCGACCTCGCTGGGAATCGTCGCTCGGACGCACACCAGATCTCGCGGCAGCGTGCTGGTCTGCCAGTGCACGAGGTTCTCGAGAACGGCGAGCGCGAACGTCTCCGCCGCATGCACCACGTAGCGACCTGGGCTGACCCAGCGACTTCCCCATCGGTATGCGCCGCCTCCATCGAACGGTGGATACCGGGAACTGACGATGCGGTATACGCGTTTGGCATCCTCAGGCGGGTAGCCCATGCAGGCCCCGCTCGATGACCTCCTCGACCTCTCGTCCACCCACCTCGGTAAGCGCGACGTCGAACGGCGTACGACCG
>JAKZUJ010000187.1:0-3211 GCA_047516685.1 Chloroflexota bacterium
AAGTTCTCGCCGGCAATAGCGTCCACCACGCGCCCGCTATAACCCCGGGCCTCCAGCGCGGCCAGCAAATTCGGCGTCTCGTGCACGCCGGTGAAATCCTCCACCGCGTCCTGTATCCCATCGAAGTCCGTCCCGATCCCAACGTGATCCTCGCCGGCCAGGTTCACCAGGTAGTCCACCACGTGGACTAGCGCCTCCAGACCCACCGTGGGCAACGACAAGTACAGCGGAGGTTCGTTCCCGTGCTGGATGCCGGCCTCGGCTTCGAACGGATTGAGCCTGCCCGACTGGACGTCGCCAAGCAGCGTTCGCCACTTGTGCTCGCCGGCATTTGCGCCGGGACCCGGCATGCGGCGGTGCTGGCAGCTGATGTCAACGAAGGCGGATGAGCAGTGAATTCCGACGACGCCTCCGCCGTCGGCGATCCGCTTGATGTGATCGTCCGTGAGATTCCGCTGCAGTGGGCTAATCGACTTCGCGTTGGAGTGTGAGGCCACGATCGGGTCGGAACTCTCGTCCAGCACGTGATCTATGGCCCGCCCCGACGCGTGCGAAACGTCCATCAACATGCCCAGCCGGTTCAATTCGTGAACCACCTCGCGGCCAAACGCCGTCAAACCGCTCGGCACGTGCTGCTCGGCGTCGCAGTCGATCCAGGTCTGCGGCGCCGCGTGCACCAGGCCCGTCACCCGCAGGCCAACCTCGTGATAGGACCGCAGCATCGCCAGGTCCTCGGCAATCAGGAGATTCTCGGTGTGCAAAAGCACCGCGATCCTGCCCGCGTCCGCCGCCGCTCGGACCCCCGCGGTTGAAGTGACCAGCTCGAGATCGTCCGAAGCCGCGCACAGCCGGCGCACTGCATCGAAGCCCCGCAGCACGCGCTGAACGCCCGCTGCCCCTGCATACACCGTTCGCCGGAACATCGCGGTATTCGGGTGTTCGCACGCCTGCGCCGCCGCGGTTGGATCGACCGTGAACTCCCCAGGCGCCCCCTCCGACAGCCAGATGCAATTCACCCCACCCCGCTTCAGCTTCGGAATGTCCACCTGACGACCCGGAACATCGGTCGCCGGCTCCCGATACTCGAGGCGTTGCGCCGTGTAGTCCCGTTGCATGTGCAAGTGAGCAAGCAGAGTCAGGCGGTCGCTGGATGCGTTGGACATGGCTCCCCGATCAGCGGTGAAGGCCGTGGCGGCGGCACAGGCTACCCCGTCAAGCCTCTGTCGCGAATCCCGCGGCGCTTCGTCCTGGGCCGCCGAAACCACTCGGCTGGCGACCTGATGGCGCGGCCCCTCGGCCTACGCCCGCCGTATCAACGGCGCAGCCACCAGCACCAGCACGCTCGTCATCACCACCACCACCCCCGCCCCGCCGATCGCCCAGCGCACGCCAACGGCGTCGCCCACCGCGCCCATTGCCAGGTGACCCACCCATCCAAAGCCGATGGCAAAGATCCAGCCCCCCACCACCCGGCCCCGCATGTTGTCGGGAACCGTTGCCTGCAGCAGCGTCAGTTGCATGGCGTCAAACCCGGCGGCCATCGCGCCCACCAGCGTCACCAGCATGAGCGCGACCGCCAGGTTGGGACTGAGCGCAACGCCCAGCAGCCCCAGCCCATACCCCAGCGTCACCGAGACCAGCAGCCGCCCCTTGCGCCGGAAATCCCCCAGCATCGACAACACCACGGCGCCGGCAACGGCCCCCATGCCCGCGGCAAATTGCAGCGTTCCCAGCCCCGACTCCGTGACCTGGAGTTCATCCCGTGCCATCGCCGGGATCACCGCCTGATAGGCAAATCCAAAAATCTCAACCGCAATCGCCATCAGCAGCAGAGTGGCCACCAGCGGCATCCCGGTCATCAGTCGGATGCCATCCGCGGCGTCGCGGAAGACCGCGCGCAGCGGCGTTTGCTGGTCCCGACCCGCGGTGCGCACGCTGGGCACCAGCAGCACGATCGCGCCCCCGATCAGCACCAGGACCGCCGCCGCCGTCAGCGCGACCGGAATCCCCAGGCGCTCGGCCGTAACCCCGCTGGCCAGCGCGCCAATGGCGCCCACGGCCAAACTGCCCACCGAGTGCAGCGAAATCGCGTTCATTCGGACGTCCCGCGGCACCAGGTCGGTTATCAACCCTTGCTTGGCCGGCATGTCAAAGGAATTGACAACGCCGCCAAGTGCGACCAGCAGAAAGATCAGCCAGGGATTCTCAAACCCCCGTCCTGCAACCAGCGCGATCAGCAACATCAGCGCGGCTCGGACCACGGCGGTGATCGGCAGCAACCGGGTGCGTGGAAACCTGTCGGCAACCGCGCCGCCCAGCGGCGCGGTGACAATGCCGGGTGCGCTGCGCATGGCAAAGGTCGCCGCCGACAGCAGCACGGACTCGGTTTCCACCAACACCAGCCAACTCACGGCCAGCCGTTCCGCCCACGTGCCCAGCGCCGTGAAGTTTGAGCTGATCCACAGCACGCGGTAGGCCGGATAGCCAAACGCGGTGAACCCTCGCCATGTCGTCACCGAACTCTTACCAGCCTTTGTTGGACATGGCGCGCAATCTGGCTATGGTCAAGGCTCGAGGCGCAAAGGTCCAGAACGCCGCTGGCCCACCGGCCTGCGGCGCTAGTGCGTCTGACGCCTGGAGAGGTGGACGAATCAGTGAACTCGGAAAGTCAACCAACCCTAATCGAGTTGGACGCCGGGCTGGACCACATTCGGCAATCTCCGGCCGACAGCGGACCGCTGCGCATGATCGTCCAGCGACCCGATGTCGACCAGCGCGAGGTCGTGGCGGAGGGCACGCTCGATGTTGCCGCTGGCCTGGTTGGCGACAGTTGGCAGGCGCGCGGCAGCACCAGAACCCCCGACGGCGGCCCCAACCGGGACGCCCAGGTCACCATCGTCAACGCCCGCCTGCTCGCGCTGATCGCGCGCAGCGAAGATCGCTGGCCCCTGGCCGGCGATCAACTCGTCATCGACCTCGACATGAGCATGAACAACCTGCCGGCGGGCACACAGATCTCCATCGGCTCGGCCGTCATTGAGGTCTCCGAGGAACCCCACACCGGCTGCGCCAAATTCGCCCACCGCTTCGGCCACGACGCCCTGCGCTTCATCAGCACGCCCACGGGTCAGGCCATGCGCCTGCGCGGCGTCAACACCAAAGTCATCCAGTCCGGCCCCATCCGTGTAGGCGACCCCGCAACCAAGCTCCA
>JAKZUJ010000188.1:0-4375 GCA_047516685.1 Chloroflexota bacterium
CGGCGACTGCCCTTCCAGGGCGGCGGCTTTCAGGTCCAGCGCGGCGGCGGTGAGCGCCTCGGCCTCGTCGGCGTGCGGCGAGTCTTCGATCAGCCGCCGCAGCACGTCGCGCTCGATGGCGCGCACGTTGGTTCCGTACTCGGCGGCGGCGATCCGGCGACGGTCACCCGCCAATTGCAGGGTCACGCGCACGTGCAGCGGCTGGAACGCGGCGCGCACGATCCGGGCCAGGCGTTCGGTGTCCAGGTGTATGCGCTCGAACCGCAGTCGGCCCGACAGGCGCAGGTCAATCACCGGCGGCTCGCTGAACGTCTCGTCGTTGCCCGCCACGGCTTGCGCAACGTGCGCGCACAACTGGTCAAAATGGGCGGCGTCGCTGGCGTCAACGTTGAGCCGCCGGAACGGACGCCGCGCGATCACATCGTCGCGGAAGCGCGCGTCGATCGTCGCCGGGCGGCCCGGCTGAAGCCGCACGTCGTAGAGGCCGCGCGCGCGCCCCTCGCTCTCGCCCGGCTCGCCCACCAGGCCTTCCAGGATGTTGTGAGCTTCCAGCGCGCCGGGGTTGAAGATCCAGGAGTTGTGCGCCGGCAGGCGGTAGGCGTAGTGCACGTGCCCCAGCGCCAGGTAATCAGTAAAGGCCCGGATCGGCGCCAGCTCGCGCAGCGTCACCCCGCCCACGCCCAGGTGCACGGCTTCGTCCACGCCCGTGTGCAGCAGCCCCACCACGGCCCGTTGACCGCCGGCGGGCGCGGCGGCGAGCGAGGCGGCGATTTCCGGCAGGTGCGCCGCCAGCCGCGCGCCCAGGTACTCCACGCCGTAGACGCGGGCGGCGCCGATGTCGGTAAAGGCCCCAAAGCCGCGCTGGCGGGTCCAGGGCTCGGCGTTCAACTCGCCTGTCAGCGGGTCGAACTGCCGGAGCAGGCGCAGGCGGCCGTGGCGGCTCAGTTGCCAGAGCCAGGAGCGATCGCCGCGCCGGAACCAGCGTTCGTGGTTGCCCTCGTTGGCCACCACCGGAATACCGGCCCGGGCCAGTCGCTCCAGCGCGATGTCGGCGGCGGCGTAGGTGGAGGGCTCGATCGACTTGGAGTCGAAGAGGTCGCCCGCGATGACCACGAAGTCCGGCGCGGCCCGCAGGCAGTAGTCCGCCGCCTGGTCGAAGGCCCGGGTGAAGTCGGCGGCGCGCTCGGACAGCCCGTACTGGCGGAAGCCCAGGTGGACGTCCGCGAGATGCACGAAGCGGATCGAGGCGTCGCTCATGGCTGGTGGTGGCGGAAGCGCGTTGGGGTCACATGTATACCATACAAAAAGCGAACGAGCTGGCGGACGTATGCTCGCCGTGTTCGCGACCGAGGATCGTTCTCATGCACCTGACGCTGCGTTATCAGGCCATGCACAGCACCGGCCCCGCCGACAACCTGGAGGCCAACATCGTCCCAACGGAACTGCGGGCCGACCTGGACCCGGCGGAAACGGCCCTGGTACTGGTGGACACCTGGGGCGAACATCCCATCGCGTCCCATCGCGCGCGCACCAGCGACATCACGGTTCAGCGTATCCGGCCGGTGCTGGATGCGGCGCGGGCGGCGAGCATCACCCCAATCTACGCGCCCTCGCCGCCCATCGCGGCGACCTACCCGCAGTGGACGCGCTGGGCCGGCGTGGAGGAACTGCACCCCGCCGCGGCGCCCGAGGCCGGCTGGCCGCCGCCGGCCTTCCGCGACCTGACCGGTCCCTACGCCTCGCTGCGGCGCGCGCCGGGCGAGCTGCCGCCGGACAGCGCCGGCCAGCCGCCGGAGCGCTGGCACAGGTTCCGCACGATTCATCAGGCCGTGGCGCCGGCGCCTGACGACATCGTGGTCGCCACCGGCGATCAGTTGCAGCGCGCGCTGCATGACCTGGGGCTGGTTCACCTGATCTACGTGGGGTTCGCCACCAACATCTGCATACGGTTCCGCGACTACGGGATGCACGCGATGCGCGACCGCGGCTATGCGCCCGTCCTGCTGCGCGACTGCACCAGCGGGATCGAGACGCGCGAGACCTACGCGGGCCTGCAAATCACCAGCGCCGTGCTCCACGACCTGGAGCGCTGGTGCTTCAGCGCCGACTCGCGGGACTTCATCGCCGCCTGCCGCGGCGTCTGATCCAACGCTCCCGGCCCGGTCGTGGGGCACTTTGAGTTGTGAGCCGCGAAGACCCCTCACCCCAACCCTCTCCCACAGGGAGAGGGAGAAGAGCGGCGTCCCCCTGAATCAGTTGACGCCGCACACAGTTGCTCTCCCACTGGAAGCGGGAAAAGACGCTGCCTTGCTTCATGGGGAGGCCTCGCTTCATGGGGAGAGGTGCGATCAACGTGACCCACGACCCCCGGCCCGTGCCGTTCCGGTGATCGGCGTCTAGAACGGGAACCTCGGTTCCTGGCGCTCGCAGGCGATCCGCCGCTCGCTGGGGTAGTCGCCATCGATCAGCGCGCGGTGCACGTGGTCATTCACGCACGTGTTGCTGGGGTACACGATGTGCGTGGCGTGGGAGGTCTCCAGCAGATAGCCGTTGCTGAGCTGCTCCTCGATCAACTCCTGCGATTCGATGAATGGCGTGAATGGGTCGCCGTGGTTGCCAACCACCAGGATCGGCACGCCGCCCCCGTCGAGCGGCCCCGCCAGCGGTTCGGGCGCGAACTGGTCGTAAAACGGGCAGGCGGAGAACAGCGGGCGGCCCAGCAGCGCCAGCAGCGGGAGTTGCTCGTCCAGGGCGGCGTCAAAGGCCTCGCCGTCAGCCAGCCGAGTCGCGCGGTCCAGTTCCGGATGCAGCGTCCAATCGTCCAGGCAGCCAACGTGTTCAGGCATCCGCGCCACGCGCGGGCCGCCGTCTTCCCACTGCAGCTCAGCGAGTTGGAGCAGAACCGACGGGTCGTCGAGCTCGTTGAGTCGAAACAGACCCTGCCACAGGATCGGCCAGAGAAACTCGGCGTACAGGGGCGAGATGACCGCGTACGCGCCCGCATCGGGATGATTGCCGGCCGCGGCGTTGACCAGGTGCAGCTTGGCGGCGGCTTGTCGGAAGTAGCCCAGCGGGTCGCCGTCGTTATAGATCGGGCATTCGGGACTGTCGCAGGCGGTGAGCGCCTGTTCCAGCACCTCGGCGAGTGGCGCGGATTCTGAAATCGCGTCGGCTACGCGCTCCTCCTGGTTTGCCGCCGCATCCACCGGGTTGTCCGCGCCGTCGATGACCATGGCCCTGACCGACGCCGGGAAGAGCGTGGCGTACCAGACCCCCAGCGTGGAGCCGTAGGAATAGCCCAGGTACGAGATCTGCTCAGCGCCCAGGGCCTTGCGAATTTCGTCCATGTCCCTGGCGACATAGGCCGTGTGCAGCAGGCCGCCAACCGGCCCCATGGACTCGATGCAGAGGTTGGCCGCGGCTTCGCCGGCCGCGATTTCCGCCGGCGTGTCGACCGGCGAGGCGATGGCGAGGCGCAGGTCAAGCTGCTCGCCAGGGTCGCCGCAGGCAAAGTCCGGCTCCGACGCCCCGACGCCGCGCGGGTCGAATCCAACGATGTCAAAGCGTTCGACGAGTTCCTCGGCGAATGCCGGGAATCCGGACCCAATGGTCCGCACCAGGTCCAACCCGCTGCCGCCGGGACCGCCGGGATTGACCAGGAGATAGCCGATCCGTTCGTCCGGCGAGGCGGCCCGGTGCACGTTGACCGCGATGCGGAGACTGCCGGCCGCGGGGTCCCGGTAGTCCGCCGGCACGTCCACGACGGCGCACTCGAACCTGGGGCTGGACGTGCACGGGCTCCAGGCGATCCCCTGGGCTGCTGGAATAGCCTCCGGCGTCGGCGTCGGCGTCGGCGTCGGCGTGCGGGGTGGGGTGGCCGTGGGCTTTGGTGCCGGCGTCGCGGTTGGCGTGGGCTCCGGTGCCAGCGTGGGGGACGGGGCCGGAGCCTCGGTTGGCGTTGGCGTGATTCGGACAGAGACGGTTGGCGTCGGGGTCGCGGCTCGGGCGGGCGCCTGTGTCGGTCGTGGCATGCTTGTCGATTCGGCGGCCGCCGTGGGGGTAGCGACCGGCGCGGACGCAGACTCGCCGCACGCCAGGCTTGCAATTACGGCCAGGGCCAGCACGCCGACAGCGGCCGCCCGCCGCAATGCCTTTCCGAAGGCTGTCACTGCGTTCCCCTCACTTCCGCCCCAGCCAGGGGTGCTGTTGGACACGTCGCCGTATACGTCAGTCAAATTGAGGCTTGGCCTGCGCGCCGGAGTCCGGCACGGCGGCAGTCTCCAGCGGCGGCGCCGCCCTCCCTTACGTTAGTGCGGTCGGAGGCGTCGGTCTGTGAAATGTCGAACCGACGGCCAGGGTCGCGCCGCTGGCGGCG
>JAKZUJ010000189.1:0-13934 GCA_047516685.1 Chloroflexota bacterium
TGCGCCTGCTGCACGGCAGCGAGGTGGAGATTCTGGCCGACGGCAGCCTTGACTTCAGCGACGAGATTCTGGCGTCGCTGGACGTGGTGGTGGCCTCGGTGCATAGCAACTTCAACCAGCCGCCGGAACAGATGACCGAACGGCTGATTGCGGCGATCGACAACCCGCACGTGGACGTGATCGGGCATCCAACCGGGCGAATGCTGGGTCTGCGCGACGGCTATACATTCGACGTGGAGGCCGTGCTGACGGCCGCCGCCGCCACCGGCACCGCGCTGGAGATCAACGCGGCGCCCGAGCGCCTGGACCTGGACGACACGACCGCGCGGCGAGCCGCCGAACTCGGCGCGCCAATCTCGATCAACAGCGACGCCCACCATCCCGACAGCCTGGCCTACATGCGCTACGGCGTGCTGACGGCGCGCCGGGCCTGGTTGCGAGCCGAGGACGTACTGAACACGCTGCCGCTGGACGAAATACTGGCCTGGCTGGCCCAGCCGAAGCCGCGGCGCTGGACGCCCGGGGGTTAGCCTTCGATGACCACGACAGTCGGAACGCTCACTGCAACGGCCAGCGCGAACAGCGCCCGGAACAAGGTCCGGCATGAAGACCGTGCGGTGCACGAGTGGTACCGGTTCGTCCTGTCATTTCCGCCGCACCTGGTCCAGACCTACGTCGATCGCTTTGGCCTGGATACGTCCAATACCGTGCTCGATCCGTTCTGCGGAACCGGAACGACCTTGGTGGAGTGCAAAAAGCTCGGCATCGCGAGCGTGGGACTCGAGCCGAACCCAATGGCGCACTTTGCGACTGCGGTGAAGATCGACTGGAAGGTCGAACCTTCAGAGCTCGAGACGTACGCCCGTGCGGTGGCCGGGTCGGCCCAGCGAATGGTCGAGCAAGGGGACGTTGATCAATGGGCGGGGCTTCCACTGCTGGCCGGAAACGGAGATTCACAAGCTCGGCTGCGCGGTCTTGCCCCTGAGCAGGCGCGGCTATTGCTGAAGAACTCGATAAGCCCATTGCCCTTGCACAAGACACTCGTGCTGCTCGAGGCTATTCACGGGCACGGTAACCAACACTTGCAGCGCTGTGGGCGGCTGGCGCTTGCCACTGCCCTGGTGCGGCGTATCGGCAACCTGCGGTTTGGCCCCGAAGTCGGGATTGGCCAGATCAAGGAGGATGCGCCAGTAATTGCAACATGGGCCGAGGGCATGCGAAGCATGGCCAACGACCTCCGTTGCGTTGAAGGCCGATCAGGCGTCCATGCCAGAGCGATCAAGGCCGACGCTCGGCAGGCCGATCAGGTTTTGGCGCCCGAGTCCATCGACGCTGTCATCACCTCACCACCGTATCCGAACGAAAAGGACTACACGCGGACGACCCGGCTGGAGTCCGTGATCCTTGGATTAGTCCGTGACCGGCAGGAGTTGCGGTCGCTCAAGCAGAACTTGGTTCGCTCCAATACGCGTGGGGTGTACAAGGCCGACACGGACGATCGGGCAGTGGCCGAGCACACCGTGATACGGGATATTGCGGAGAGGATCGAGCAACGCCGGATCGAGTTGGGCAAGACATCCGGCTTTGAGCGGCTATATCCACGCGTTACCCAACTGTACTTTGGCGGCATGGCGCGACACCTCGCCAGCCTGCGCCCCGTGCTGCGTCCGGGCGCCAGGCTCGCCTATGTCGTGGGGGATCAGGCGTCGTATTTGCGCGTCATGATCCGCACGGGCCAAATCCTGGCGGACCTGGCCCAGTCGCTGGGCTACAGGGTCATGGGCGTCGACCTTTTCCGAACACGACATTCAACCGTTGCGGGCGACCAGCTTCGGGAAGAGGTGGTATTGCTGGAGTGGCCGGGGAATTAGAGACGAGAGGATCCAGAGATTCCTTCCACGGACCGTTATGCGCAAGGCACAAAGGCCAGTTCCGTGTCACTCTTGGCCTGCACTAGGTTATGTCAAGACCGATGAGCACCGTCTCGCCGTAAGGCGAGGACCGGAGCCTTTGAGCCGTGGATGGACGGCTCGGCGGCCAGGATGCGACGGATGCGCGCGGCTGTTTCTTCGCCTTCCCCGCCCAGCCCCAGGATGTTCTGGACGAGCGCACGGTCCAGTTCGATACGCGTCGGATCGACCGCGCAGCGGTGGAAGGACTGGAACTCCGCCCTCGCCAACGCACGCCAGGCGCTGGCGGCGGCGTCAAGCTGCCAGGGTTGCAGTTCCAGCACGTTCAGGGTTGGCAGCCTGCGGATGAGCGTGCGACTGCCTACTCCGCGCCCTAACTGCGACGGGTTGGCCTGGCTGGCGTGGCAGAGCAACCCGAAGGTCGAGTTGCACCAGAGCGCCAGCGCGGCTTCCATGGCCTCGCGGCGCTCGTCCGCAACATCGTTAAGCCTCAGCGTATGCCAGGCGCGCACCCCCAGCGTGCGTTCATATGTGCGCGTCGCGGTAACTCGTTGCGAGTCGTACCGAACGTCCGGCGTGAGGTGCAGGTGGCCAGCCGCGGCCCAGATCCGAGCATGGTCGCGACCAGGTCTAGGTACGAGCCGCGCGTTCGGCTCGGTCTGGGCGGAACGATGCACCGCCTGGCGATGCCGCCAGAGGGCCGGGAATAGGGCCATCTCGTCGTAACCGTGGAAAGCGTCAAACACGCCAATCGAGTCCTTCCGAATCTGCCCGTGGTGCGGGCTGACGGTGGCGATGGTCTCGACTGGTGCGATCGGGATCGAACCGAGAGCGCGCGTGCCGTCCGCCGACCATACGACACCCTTGGCGAGTGCCAGTGCGCGCTGCCCGACCTCGGCCGAGCGCCAGCGCGCGCCGGCCAGCGGCGCGCCGCCAATGGGCGAGTCCACCAGTTCGCCCCACGGTTCGCCGCCGACCATCAGCGGGCTGCCGCCGGTGGGCGGCCCATCCACGCGTTGGACGGCGGGTACGGCGCGCACCGCGTTCAACACGGCCAGCGCGTCGGTGACCTGGGCCGGCGCCTGCCGGAGGTTGACGCACGTCACCCGGCCCGTCGGGGACTCGTCGGGCCTGAGCCGCCGCGCGACCAGCAGCACCTCGGCAATGCTCGTGTCCTCGGACAACGAGCGGTGTTGGGGATCGTGCACTGCGAGCACGAACTCGACGTCGTAGCGGTCGGCCCACATCTGTCGTACACCTGACCAAGCGGCGCCGGCGACCGCCGTAACCGGCAGCACCAGGGCAATGCGTCCGCCCTCGCGCACCAGCCGATCAGCCAATACCACGAAGGCGGACGCCAAGCCGACCCGTTGGTTGGCCGGCGTGCCCTGCAAGGCGCGGACGAGCGCCCTGGACATCTGCCGCTCAACGGCCGGATCGCGGAACGAGCCGAAGATCGTGGTGAACCTCTCGGAGCCGTCGCCGGGACCTTCGTGCCGGGTATAGGGCGGATTCATGATGACCAAGTCGGCGCAGGGCCGGGGGGCGCTGCGGGCCGTGTCGTCCGGGCCCTCGCCGTTGCCGCGTATCTGTTCTCCGGCAGCGGAGAACAGGGAGTCCAGCCGATCATGCGTCAGCCAACCCAGCGACCCCAACCGCGGCCCGTTCACGCTGTCCGACCCCAGCGGCAGCGTGTGCAGGTTCATACGCTGGAACGTGATTGACGGCGACATGGCGGCCAGAGTGGAGGCCGTAAGGTGAGTGGCGGCTTGGACGACGTCGGCGCCCTGAATGACGTCTTCGATCAACAGGCGGTGCAGGTGCGCCTCTGTCCGGCTGCCGTCGTCGCTACTGGCCACCCGTGTCCGGCGTGCATTGTCCGCCACCTGCTGGTAGGCGGCCATCAAGAGCGTACCGGTGCCGCAGGCAGGGTCGATGACGGTGAGGTTCCGGAGGACGTCTGAATCGCCCCAGTCCATGTCCGGCCAGCGCGAGGGGTCCAGCGCCAGCCCGGCCAGCAATGTAGCGGTCGGGATTTTCGTATAGAAGGCGGCCAGGAACTTGCGGTCGGCTATGAGCCGGTTGAAGATGCGGCCCGCCAGGTCGTGGCGGCGCGTGGCGGCCATCCCCAGCAGGCGCTCGGCGGTCAATAAGCAGCGATCCAGAACATCCGGGGCCACCCCATACGGAAGGTGAGAAACCACATCCCGCGCCATGCGGAAGATCGGGTAATAATCGATCTCGAGAATCTTGTCCCACTCGTCAAGCAGGCGGCTCTGAGCCATGCGACGCCCCCAGCGCAGCATGCCGACGGCTTGGATACCCGGCGTAGACTCACGCAGGCGCTCGTGGAACATCATGGCGTTGATGATGACCAGCGCCCCCATGTTGGCGGCCTCGTCGCCCGGCTCGGTCTGGAACACCTCGGCCACCTGCTGCAGGACGGCCGGCGCGCGAAAGAGCTGGGCCCCGGCCGCGTGGGCGCCCTGTTCCAGCCGCTCCACTGCTTCGTCCAGGTCGTCCACCGGCGCCTCGGCGCTGCGTACCGCTTGGGCCAGCTCATCCACGGTTCCGCGAACCCGCGGCCCCGACGTGCCGTCCACCCGCCACTCTTGCCACTCCAACGTCGCCGCAGCGAGGAGGCTGGCGCGATGGGCCTGGGGCGCCGACTGCAAATGTGCTGGGACGGACACGGCAAAGGCGACGCTGACGGTCTCGCCGTTGATTCGCATCCCCAGTCGAGCCAGCGCGTCGGCATGCACGCTTCGCGCGGGGGCGTACTCCGTCTCCACAACCACCGGCCCGTTGTCGGCTCGAACTACTACGTCGGGTCGCGCGCGGCTGGCCTGCGTGACTTCCGCCTCGGCCTGCAACCCGGCTCGCTGCCGAAACAGGTCCGCCAAGGCGGCGTTGATCACACTCTCATGCGTGCGGCCCGAGGCGGCGGCGGACGTTCGGCTGGTCACGATCACCTAGTGTACGGCGGATGTTCGGCCAGTCTGCCGGCGACCGTGACGCAACAGAGGATGCGGGAACGGTCCGCCCGAGAAGCCAGGCATGTTCAGGACGCCTGGCTCCGGACCGGCAGCGATTCGGCGCCAGCTTAGGTCAAGCGCCCCCAGGATGTTGCACGAGTCGTCCAGGCCCGAGGACGAACTGATGCGCCATGACATGGATGTGCGTGATCCGGGACTCATTGCGACAATCACCCCTAATTGGTGAACGTCGCCACCCCTCCATCCAGGCGCAGCTGTCTCAGATTAACTGGATCATTTATACTGGTACTTCGAGTGGCGTGCGTGATCCTGCTCAGGTTACGTCCAATCAGTTTGGGTCTGTGAATATATCTCGCATTTTAGCGCACTATTTGTCATCTGATGCACTGGATTTAATTACGGATCAAGACTCGAATTGCATCCGATATCGGCGTGTACATCGCATCGTGCTCGTATCGATAATGTGACGTAATATAATTCTGCGGCGTTCAATTGCTACAAGGATTCTGGAACATGGACCTGGGATTGAGCGGGAAGGCTGCGTTGGTTACGGGGGGAAGCCGGGGGATTGGGCGGTCGATTGCGTTGGCGCTGGCGGCTGAGGGCTGCCACGTGGCGATTACGGCGCGCGGGCGAGAACGCCTGGAGCAGACGGTAGGCGAGATCGAGGCCTTGGGCGTACAGGCGGCCGGATTTGAATTGGACATGGCCGAGGCGACGGCGCCGGCGCAGGCGGTGCAGCAGACCGCTGAAGCCTTGGGGCGGCTGGATGTCTTGGTGAACAACGTGGGCGGATCCACCGGCGGCCGGACATTTCAGGATGCGACGGACGACGACTGGGCCGCGACGCTGGACGTGAACCTGTGGCCGGCTATCCGGGCCAGCCGCGCGGCCCTGCCCCACATGCGGGCGCAAGGCGCCGGGCGCATCATCCACATCACGTCGATATACGGGCGCGAGCAGGGTGGTCCGCCGACCTACAACGCGGCCAAGTCGGCCATGAACAGCCTGTCCAAGACGATGGCGCGCGAGCTGGCGGCGGAAGGAATTACCGTCAACGCGGTGGCGCCTGGATCGATTATCTTTCCCGGGGGCGGCTGGGAACAGGCCGTGCAGACCAACCCCGAAGGGATGGCGGAGTTTCTGCGGCAGGACTTTCCGATGGGGCGCTTCGGGCGTCCGGAGGAAGTCGCGGCGGTCGTGACGTTTCTGGTATCGCCACAGGCCAGCCTGGTCACCGGCGCCTGCCTGAACGTGGACGGCGGGCAGACGCGAGCGAATGTCTGAGCCAGCGACTTCTATACTTCGCGCTGCCGACCCTCTCGGGACGCTCAGCCTATGACTTCCTTCCAGGAACGCCTGCATGGCGTGATTCCGGCGCTCCTCACGCCATTGACCGCCGACTTGACGGTGGACGGCCCCGCGATGCGGCGGCTGGCGCGAAGGGTTCTTGACGCCGGGTGCCACGGTTACGTGCTGCTGGGCACCACGGGTGAGTTCGCCGCGATTGCTGATGATCAGCGCGCCGTGGCCATTCGCGCGGGGGTCGAGGAAGCCGACGGCGCCGTACCGGTGATCGTGGCCTGCGGGCAACCGTGCGTGGAGCGCACCCACCTCCAGGCGGTCCAGGCCGCCGACCTGGGAGCCGACGGGTTGCTGGTCAACCCGCCGTTTTATTTCCCGATGAGCAACGACGAGGTCGTGCGCTACTTCGAGGGCGTCGTACAGGCTTCGCCAGTCCCGGTGCTGCTGTACAACATCCCGGGCATGACCAAAGTGGCGGTGGACGCCGCCACGCTGCTGCGCCTGCGAGACGTCGGGGTGCAGGGCACGAAGGACAGTTCGGGCGACCCGCAGAACCTGCTGGCCTACCTGAACGCGATGCGCGGCGAGGCATTTCGCGTAATCGTGGGCGGCGACGGAATGCTGTTGCACGCGCTGATCTCAGGCGTCGCCGGCACCACCGGTCCCGCGCCCAACGTGGCGCCCCAGTTGGTGACGGCCATCTACAACGCCTGGTGCGACGGAGACCTGGATGCTGCCGCGGCCGCCCAGAACCGACAGAACGCCTTCCTGCGCGCGCTGAGCGGCGCTTCGCCCTTCATGCAGGCCACGGCCAAGGGCGTGCTGAGCCGGTTGGGAATCATGGAGCCGTGGGTGGCGCCGCCGAAGACATCGCTGGACGACGCGGCCATCGACGCAGCGTTCGAAGCCGTGCGCGAGTTCCTGCCGGAGTACGAGCCGGCGGCGGTCGGCGTCTGAGCGTCGCATTCACCAAATAATTCGACACGCCCAAAGGGCTCGCGTCACCATAGGGACGCCGTGCGCCCGCCCGCCTGAGTGAGGTCTGCCGCCGTGAATCGACCGCCCGAGGCCTACATGCACATCGGGATCGTGCAGTTCATGCTGCACCCCGACCTACAAACCGGCGACGGACCCGCCGTTGAAGCCGCGGAGGCGTTGGCGGCCGACGGGTTTTTTCACGCGCTGGAGATCGCGCGCATCAACGATCCGTCGCAGCGCGCCGCCATGCGCCGGCTGGCCGAATCCGCGCATCTGACACTGGGCTACGGGGCGCACCCGCAGATCCTCAGCGGCGGCCTGAACCTGGCCGCGACCGACAGCGAGGCGCGCGATCACTCGGTGACGCAAGTCAAGGCGGCGATCGACGAAGCGGCCGAACTGGGCATCGCCATGGTGACGCTGTTGGACGGTCCTGACTCGGCGCCCATGCCCGGCGGCGAAGAGGCCGCGGTGGCGAGCGTGGTGGAGTCGCTGACCGAACTCTGCGACTACGCGGCGCGGCAGAACATCTGGATCGCGCTGGAACAGTTCGACCGCGCCATCGAAAAGAACTCGCTGCTTGGCCCGATTGACCTGTGCGTCCGGGTGAGCGAAATGGTGCGCGCGTCCACTCCGAATTTCGGCCTCTGTCTGGACCTCAGCCATCTGCCGCTGCTCAACGAAGACCCACCGACCTCGCTGCGGGCGGCCGGCGAGCACTTGATCCAGGCGCACATCGGAAACTGCGTCATGCGCGACCGCAACCATCCGCAATACGGCGACCAACACCCGGTGTTCGGAGACCCGGCGGGCGAGAACGACGTGCCTGAACTGGCCGCCTACCTCAAGACGTTGCTGGAGATTGGGTACTTTGACCGCGACCTGCCAACGCCCATGCCGCTAGTCTCATTTGAGATGAAGCCCGCCCCGGACCAATCCGCGGCCGCGATACTCGGCAACTGCAAGCGCACATTTCAGCTCGCCTGGGCGCAGATCTAGCGTCAGGCGCCGCAGCGAGGGAGCACACCGACATGCGAATCGGCTACATCGGACTCGGGAAGATGGGCATGCCCATGGCGGTCAACCTGCGCGCCGCGGGGCACGACCTGGTTGTGCACAACCGCAGCCGCGGCAAGGTGGACGCCTTCGTGGCCGATGGCGGCGTGGCCGCCATGTCGCCGGCCGAGGTGGCGGCGCGGTCGGACGTGGTGTGCGTGAACGTGCCGACGCCGGAAATCTCGCTGGAACTCCTGCTGGGCGCGGATGGCGCAGTTGAGAACGCCCGCGAGGGCCAGCTGTGGATCGACTTTGGAACCAATGGCCCCGACACCGCCCGCACCTGCGCCGAGGCCGGCGCGGCCAAGGGCGTGAACTATCTGGACGCGCCGGTCAGCGGCGGACCCGGCGGCGCGGAAGCGGGCACGCTGGCCGTGTTCGTGGGCGGGTCGCCGGAGTCTTTCGCGCAGGGCAGCGAGATCCTGGACGTGATCGGCGGCAAGATCGAGCACTTCGGCCCGGCGGGCACAGGCTGCATCGCCAAGCTGACCAACCAGATGATCATCGCCAGCATCCGCGCGGCCAATGCCGAAGCCTTTGTGCTGGCGGTGAAGAACGGGCTGAACCCGCGCCAGCTTTACGAGACGCTGATGGGGGCCTTCGCGGCCAGCCGCTGCCTGGAAGTGGACCTTCCAAACCTGGTCCTGCCGCGCGACTACAGCGCGCGGTTCGCCGTGGACCTGCTGCTCAAAGACCTGGGGCTGGCGCTGGAGGTGGGTCGCCAAAGCGGGGTGCCGCTGCTGGCCACCGCGCAGGCGGACGCGATCTATCAGGAAATACGGGCGCGTGGCTGGGGCGACCTGGACGCGGCCGCCACGTTCAAGCGCCTGGAGGAGATTGTTGGCGTCGAGGTGAAGGAACCGGACGCCGGCTAGTCGGGCACGCCGGCAGCGGGTCCGGCCTTTGACGCATGACGTGGCTTAGTCGCGAAATCAGCTTCCTGCTGGCCAGGCTCATCACAAACTTCTTTGCGGTGCTGGCGGTGACACAGCTCCTGGAGAACGGGATCGTGCTGCCTGAGCGGGGGAGCGACAGGTTCTGGCTGGCCACGTTTTCGGTGGCCGCGGCGCTGGCCATCCTGAACTCCTACGTGCGTCCGGCGCTGGAGTTGGTCCTCAAGCCCATCAGCTGCCTGCTGAAGCTGCTGACGTTCGGCCTGTCGCACTTCGTCATCAGTGCCGTGGTGTTCTGGGCGGCCACGATTCTGGTTGACGACTTCACGATCGTCGACGTCAGTACGGCGCTTCTTGGGACATTGATCGTGGCGGCCGTGGGCGCGTTTGGGTCGCTCGCCTTCGGCGGCCGATCGACCGACGAGTGACGCCGGAGCCCGAGCCCACGGACGGCGCCGCGCCGGCCCGGCGCAGCGTTCTGGTTGAGGCAGCGGTCGCGACGCTGGACGACGCGGGGCGCCCGATGAGCCTGCAGCAACTGGCGCGCGCCGTGCTTCACGTGGACGCGGGCGGCGCGCACATCGCCGCGCGAATCCTGGCGCCGCTGCTGGAGTCCGACGCCCGTTTGACCACCGTGGCCGTTGGCCATTGGGGGTTGACCCAGTGGTCGCACCGCACCGATGCGATCGACGAGACCGAGTTCGTGGTCTTCGACATCGAGACCAACGGCGGACGCGGCGGACGTCATCGCGTCCTGGAGGTCGGGGCGCTGCGTCTGCGGGCAGGCCAGGAAGTCGCGCGCTACGCCTCGCTGGTTTGGGTTCCAGGTCGAGTGTCCAAATTCGTGACGCGCTATACGGGCATTACGGACGAGATGCTGACCGACGCACCGGCAATTGAGACGGTGCTGGACGAGTTCCGAGAGTTTCAGGCCGGCGGGGTGCTGGTGGCGCACAACCTGCCCACCGATCTCGGGTACCTGAACCGCGAGGCCGTGTGGTCGGGCCGCGCGCTGTTTCCGGGCGACGGCCTGGACACGATGGAGCTAAGCGCCGCCCTGATGTCCGATTTGCCGGGCACGGGCTTGGCTAGCGTGCTGGAAGCGGCGGGGATTCGCGACACGCCAGCCCACCGGGCACTCGACGACGCCGGAGTAACGGCCAAGCTGTTCCGCTTCCTTCTTGACCGGGCCGCGGCCAGCGACGCGCGGACGCTGGACGACCTGCGGGGACTGGCGGCCACCGGCGGTCCTGAAGGCCGTCACCCGCGGCGGGCCCGTGAACTCGCGCGCTGGGCCTCGCGCAATCTTCCGCCATCGCCCGGCGTGTACATCTTTCGCGACTCGGCGGGTCAACCGCTCTACGTGGGCAAGTCCACGTCGCTGCAGCGGCGCGTGCGCAGCCACTTCACGGACTCGGCGGGGTTCGTTCGCCGGCGCGACGGGATGCTGGAACAGATCGAGGCCATCGAGTGGGAGCCGACGGGTTCGGAACTGCGCGCGCTGGTGCGCGAAGCCGAGTTGATCACCGCGCTATCCCCGAGCTACAACGTGCATCGTCACTGGCGCATGGGCCGGCGGTTCGTGCGTGTGGGACCGGCCGAATCCGCGGCGACGCACACCGCCGCCGTGCCGGGGAACGACAGCGCGGACTACCTGGGGCCGTTTCAGACATCGCGGGACGCCCAACTGGCCAGCGACGCGGTGCGGCGGATCTTCGAGTTGCCGTCGCGCCGCTCGCTCGACAAGAAAGTCTCCTGCTGGCGACGCGAGGCGGCGGTGGCCTTTCTGGGCGTGAGCCCGGAGGCCTCGTTGCGAATCGTGCAAGAGGCCGCCTCGGACGAGCGGACGGCGCTGGCGCGTCGCATCCGGCGGGCGCGCGTGCACCGGCACCCGGTGCGTGGCGGTCTGGGAGCGGCATCCGTGGTAGCAATCTCCACGGGCGCCACGCCGGGCGCAGCGGAGCTCGTCCGCATCGACAACGGGGGCATCGCCGAAATCACGTCGCTCAGCCGCCCGAGGCGCCCGGCAGTACACGCCGCGCTGAAACGCCTGCGCGACGCACCTCCTTCGGAACCAGGCGTCGGGAGCAACGAGCAGCACATCGTGCTGGCCTGGCTGCACGCGCACGCCGACGATCCCGACACGCTGCCGTGGGACCCCGAACTGTCGCGCGTGTTTGTTGAGCTGGTGTGGCAGCGAGTGCGTCAAGCGGCCAGCGCCGGCTGACGCCGTTTCAATTCCAGGCAGGTGCTCGGCACCAGGCGTAGGCGACCCGGCGGCGGGCGCGCCGAGTCTGGAGGCGACGCTGGGAATCGAACCCAGGATAGGGGTTTTGCAGACCCCCGCCTTACCACTTGGCTACGTCGCCGGGAAGCGCCAATCAACTGCCAAAGGATATCGGGAGCGCCGCGCCGCGGCCAATACGCCGACACTCTTGAGGCAATGGATCCAGCTAGCCAATCGGGGCGCGCTGAATGACGCGCCAGCGGTTATCGGCGTTTCTGGCCAGGAAGAAGCCGACATCCTGGCTGAGTGGCCCGCGTTGGAGGGTCTCGCCATCTGATCGGCGACGGGTAGCCAGGCTGCCGGATTCGCGAACCAGAATCCCGGCGGTTTCGCCATCGATCCTGGCGTCGATCACCTGAATCTGCACCTCGCTTTCGAGGTAGAGCCCCTGTACTCGCAACTGCTGTACCTGCGCCTCAATCGCCTGAGCCAGCGATTCGTCGTACACGGAACGCAGCGCGCTGGCATCAAGTGTCTCGTACGCCTCAAACTCGAGGTGAGCGGCTCGCACCGCCGTGTCGGCTGCCTGATCGAGACTGGCCGCCTGGGCATCCTGCCGGCCACGGACCGTGAACACTGCGATGAGTATGGCGAGCAGCGCCACAAGCAGGATGCTCATACGAATGAGACGCAGTCGCCGGGCCTCGGTGTGCTCGATGGCCTCGGACTCGGCGAGCGACTCCTCGTGCGATTCGATGTTCGAACGAACGGTGGTCGGCGCCGGCTCGGAATCGGATTTCCGCCCGAGGCCCATGTCCCAAAGGCCTGGACTGTCGACCCGCCCAGCGTCCTCGGCGCCCGGCGGCGACAGAATATCGTCGACATTCGAGGGCAGAATATCCCCGTCTTCGGGACTATAACTGGAGGCCGGCTGGTCCGGAAGGTCGGCCGGCGGCGCCATGCGCAGGGAAATAAAGCGTCCGTGCGCGGCCTGCTCTCCGTGCTTGAATCGCACGGCCTGGCCGAGCGTCCAGCGCCCCTCCAACAGCAGGGTCAGGTCCCGGCCGTCAAGCAAGACCAACTGGTTGGCCCACTCGGAGTCCACGGCCAGTTCCAGCGGAAAGCCCTGGACCACGATCAGGATGTCGACCTGGCGTTCCAGCGCCTCCAGGGCCAGCGTCGCGGGGTCGTCGCTGGCCCACCACACTTCAATCCGGCGGCGCACACGCTCCAGCCGAACGGCGCCGGTCGCGTGATCGGCGGTCGGCGTCAGCGCCTCAAGCGGCTGAGCGTCGGCGGCCAGGGCCAGCGCTTCCACGACGTTGGCAAGCTTGGCCAGGCGGTCGGCCTCGTCAGCCAGCGCTTCGTTGAAGAGTTCGGCGTGCGCCGCGAGGACTCGACGGCGACGCGCGCCCGCGTCGCCGCCCGCCGCCGCGTCAGTCTCGGATGGCATATGTCTCAGGTCAGATCGCGACCCACCGCACCGGAGCGGCAGCCTGTTAAATCATCGTACGACAACCGGCGCCAGAGAGGCGATGACCGGCATCAGATTTGTAAACACGATCACGCCCAGCGCGATCATGAGCACGCCGCCGGCGGCGGTTGCGTATTGCAGCGCTCGCCCATGGCGCCGCAGCAGCTCGCGGGTCCAGCCGGAAAACACTCCGGCCAGCACAAACGGCGCCATGATCCCCAGCGAATAGGCGGTCAGCAGCACAGCGCCCGATCCGGCGGAGCCGGTGGTAGCCGCCAGCACGAGTATCCCGCCCAGGATCGGCCCAACGCAGGGAATCCAGCCCACGGCAAACGTGCCGCCCACCAGCAGTGAGCCGGCGTAGCGCAGGCGCCGGGCGAAGCTGTCATCCACCACGAACCCGCGCTCCAGCATCGGGACGCGCAGCAGGCCCAGTGCCACAAGGCCAAAGCCAATGATCAACAGGCCCCCAATGCGGTTGAGCCACACCGCCTGATCCCCCGCGAAGCTGGATAGCGCGCCGAGCGACGACCCCAGCACCACAAAGACCGAGGTAAAACCCACGGCAAAGAGCGCGACGTTTAGCACAGTCGCAGCCTGCTGACGTCGCGACGGGACCGACCGTTGATCGGTCAGGGTGTAGCCCGCAAGGTACGCCAGGTAGGCCGGAACGAGCGCCAGGGTGCACGGTGCGATAAACGAGGCGATCCCGGTTACGAAAGCCACGCCGACGTTGAGCGACTGTTCCATGTTGAGCGCCGAAGACCTGGGAGCGAGGACCTACTTGAGGGAGACGGCGTACAGCGCCAATCCGGGCGAATCAACCGCGAATTGCAACTCGCCAACGCGTTCTGTGCTGTTCCGCAGAATGCTGTAGAGACGGAACTGGTCCACGTGCACGTGCGTCTGGCCGTCAGGCCCAGTCAGGACATCGCCCCCCCGGCGGGCAGTCGGGATTGGCGCGCCGTCGAGCGTCACGAGCACACGAATCGGTTCGTCGCCGGAAGCGCCGAAACTTACCGAGACGGCCTGGGCGTGAAACGGAACGGTTACGCGCGCCGATGCGTCCGCTTCGGGCTGCGCCAGCGCGGCGTT
>JAKZUJ010000190.1:0-26773 GCA_047516685.1 Chloroflexota bacterium
ATTGCCACTGGTGCACTCTTAGTGTACACTAGACGGTATGACCCCGCAACCCGAGTTTCGACTGCCGCTCCCCGCCGCCCCCGTGCCCGTTGGCACCCCGCCGTCCCCTCCCATTCCGCCGGCGCAGCGCCTGACCCAGCCTGCCCGCCGTCTGCTGCGGGGTGATCGAATCCGGCATTGCCCACCCGCGGCCGGACGCCACTCGCGCCTCGGCCTGCGCCGTTCCCAGCCGAAAAGCGCCCGCCGGCGAGCGAAGAGTTTTTTAGAAAAAACTCTTACTCGCGCGAAGCCGCCCCAATTCACCGCGGGAGCACTCCGCTGACCGCCCCCGACCGACCGCTCTGGCGCCCCGGCCAGGCCGAGCGCACCGACAGCGCGCTGGCCCGTTTCTGGCACGCGGCCGAGGCCCACGCCGGCCGGCGCTTCGCCGACTACGCGGCGTTGCACCGCTGGTCGGTCGAACACAGCGCCGACTTCTGGAGCTTCTACGCAGACTTCGCCGGCGTTCGCTTCACAGAGCCGCCAGTCGAAGTCAAAGGCCCCGACCGCATGCCGGGGACGACATGGTTTCGCGGCGCGACCCTCAACTACGCCCAGCACCTGCTCCGTCGCCGCGACGACAAAGTCGCGCTTGTCTACCGCACCGAGTCCGGCGACACCCGCCGCATTACCTACGCCGAGCTATACCGGCAGGTCGGCCGCTGCGCCAGCGCGCTGCGACAGTTGGGCATCGAACCGGGCAACCGCGTAGCCGGCTACCTGGTCAACGGCCCAGAGACCGTCATCGCGTTACTCGCCTGCGCCAGCATCGGCGCCATCTGGAGCGCCTGCTCGCCGGACTTCGGCGTTGCCGGCGCTCGCGACCGCCTGGGCCAGATAGAGCCCCGCCTGCTGATCGCCAGCGATCACTACACCTACAACGGCCGCCGGTTCGACTGCCTGTCCACCGTTCAGGACCTGAGCGCCGGGATTCCGTCGATTCAGCACGTCGTGGTGGTCCCATTTTCCGAATCGTCCGTAACCGAGCCGGCCCACGAGTGGCTCACCTGGAACGGGCTGCTCAGCCGGGCAGTGAGTGATGAACCCGATTTCACCCCGCTGCCGTTCGATCACCCGCTCTACATCCTCTACTCATCGGGAACAACCGGCGCGCCCAAGTGCATGGTCCACGGCGCCGGCGGAACGCTCCTGCAGCACCGCAAGGAGCACCAGCTGCACACCGATCTGCGGGCCGACGACACGATCGTCTACTTCACGACCTGCGGCTGGATGATGTGGAACTGGCTGGTGTCGGCCCTGGCCACCGGCTGCACGCTCGTCCTGTATGAAGGCAGCCTGAACCACCCGAATCTGGCGACCGCCTGGCGCCTGGTCGAGGAGCTTGGCGTCACGGTGTTCGGCACGAGCGCATCGTTCATTGAGGCCTGCATGCAGGACAGCATCCGGCCGCGTGATCTTGCCGATCTTTCATCGCTCCGCGGGCTGCTCTCCACTGGCTCCCCGCTCTCACCCGATGCCTTCCGCTGGGTGTACGCCAGCGTCAACTCGAACTTGCGCCTCTCGTCGATTTCCGGCGGCACCGACATCGTGTCGTGCTTCGTTCTGGGCAACCCACTGCTGCCGGTCTACGCCGGGGAAATTCAATGCGCCGGGCTGGGCATGGACGTCGCGGCGTTCGACGAGAATGGAGACCCCCTGGTCGGCCGTCAGGGCGAATTGGTGTGCCGCCGGCCCTTCCCGTCAATGCCAATACGGTTCTGGAACGACCCTCACGGAGAGCGGTATCGCGCCTCATACTTCGATGTGTACCCGGGAGTTTGGCGTCATGGCGACTTCATCGAGATCACGCCGAGTGGCGGGATCGTCATGCTGGGCCGCAGCGACGCAACTCTGAAGCCGGGCGGAGTCCGGATAGGAACGGCCGAAATCTATCGGCCGCTGGAGGCAGTACCGCGCGTCGTCGCGGGACTGGCGACCACCATGCGCCACGAAGGCCAAGACGAGATCGTGCTCTTCGTGGTCCTGCGCCCCGAGGACAAACTTGACGAAGCCCTACGGGCGGAGATTCGCCGCGCGATCCGCACGTTGGCTTCACCCCGCCACGTACCGAGGCAGGTGTTGGCCGTGCCACACCTGCCCCGAACCCGCAACGGCAAACTGGCGGAGTTGGCCGTTGCACGCATTCTGCGAGGCGACTCGGTGACCAACCGCGAATCGCTGGCAAACCCCGAATGCCTGGCCGTCTTTGAGTCCCTGCGCGCGCAACTTCGCGAAAGGCAGCCCGCCCATGCCTGACCAGACCGAGGCCGTGATCCTGGCCGCGCGGCGAACGCCAATTGGCAAGTACCTGGGAGCGCTGGCTGGCCTGAGTGCGACGGAGCTGGGGCGCCAACTCGCCGTTGACCTCCTGCGTACCGCGCGCATCGCCCCTGAGCAGGTCGACCACGCAATCATCGGGTGCGCCCTGCAGGCCGGGCTGGGCATGAACCTGGCTCGACAGGTGGCGGTACAGGCCGGCATCCCCGTCGAACGACCGGCCTTCACCGTCAACCAGGTCTGCGGCAGCGGACTGCTGGCGGTGCAACTGGCCGCGCAGCAAGTCTGGCTGGGACAGCACCGCGTCGTCCTGGCCGGCGGCGTGGAACGCATGTCCGGCGCGCCGTTTCTGACCCTACGCGACTTCGAGGGCAATCCAGACTCGACGGCAGCGCCGGTTGACGCGCTGCAAGGCGATGGGCTGGTCGACAGCTTTGAGCACATCCCCATGGGCCGTACCGCCGAACGCATCGCGTCCGAGCTCGGCATCTCGCGTTCTGAACAGGACGCCTACGCCCTTGAGAGTCAGCGGCGCTATCGGGCAGCTTGCGACCGCCTGGCGGAGGAGATCAGTCCGATCGTTGCTTCCAGCGCCAATGCGCCCATCGAGGTCCGCGTTGACGAGTATCCGCGCGAAACCAGCCTGGCCGCTCTCGCAGGGCTCAGAACCATATTTCAGGAGGACGGTACGGTCACCGCCGGAAATGCCTCGGGCATCAACGATGGTGCGGCGCTGGCGGTTGTAGCGTCGCGCCGCTGGGCGGACGACCACGGCCGCCGCTACGACCACGTGCTGCGCGCCTTCCACACCGTTGGCATTGAGCCTGGGCGGATGGGACTGGGTCCGGTGGAGGCGATCCGCGGACTGCTGGAACGACACGGGCTGAGTGACGAAGACATCGACCTCTATGAAATCAACGAAGCGTTTGCGGGTCAGGTCCTGGGCGTCCTGCGCCAGCTCGAGTTGGATGCCTCCAAGGTCAACGTCAACGGCGGCGCCATCGCGCTGGGCCACCCTATCGGCGCCAGCGGGTGTCGCATCCTCGTCACACTCACGCACGAGATGCGGCGGCGCAACGCCCAACGCGGTGTCGCCGCCCTGTGCATAGGCGGCGGCATGGGTATTGCCGCGCTCATCGAAGCCGCGTAGGGAGACACAAGTCGGGCAGTTGAACTCCAACACTTCCTTGCGTATTCAGATCGTGCGCAGATGTCTAATCTGACACATTAGATCACCACTATGGCACTTCTATATGCCCAATATATCGCTGCGTCTGAATTGATCTTATATCTTGACACTTCGGATCCGGAGATCTTGAATTGTCGAGCTTGTATGTGTAAACTCTCGCCTGTCACTCTCGATATTCTTGCGGATTAGCTATGCCACAATTCTCAAGCAGCGTCCTGGAGCAGTACGGTCGGGATGTATTCACAGCCGCTGGATCGCCGCCCGACATCGCCGACGCGGTTTCCCGCTCGCTGGTGCTGGCTGACCTTTCGGGCCATCCGTCCCACGGTGTCATGCGCATCCCCGACTACGTGAACTACATCGACGAAGGTCTGGTCGATCCACAAGTCAGACCGTCCGTCACGCACACAACGGCAAACGCGGTGTTTGTCGACGGCCACTGGGGCTTCGGCCAGATCACGGCCGCCGAGGCCGTGGCGTCGGTCGTCAAGCTGGCCAAGGCGTCCGGCATCGCGATGGCCGGCATGATCAACTGCAATCACGTCGGTCGCGTGGGCGAGTGGGTGGAGCTGGCCGCCGCCGATGACGTCCTTGCCATCATGACCGTTGGCGGACCCTCGGACATTGTGACGGCGCCGTTCGGCGGCGCCGAGACCGCGCTTAGCACCAATCCCATAGCCGCGGGAGTTCCCGCAGGCTCACGCGACCCGATGATTCTCGATTTCGCGACGTCCGCGCAGGCCGTCGGAAAGATTCGCATCGCCCAGGCCCGCGGGCTTCCGGTGCCTGAGAACTCGATTCTCGACGCCTCGGGTAACCCGTCGACCGACCCAGCGGATTTCTTTGACGGCGGCCTGCTGCTGGCGTTCGGCGGCCACAAAGGCTCCGCCCTGTCGATTCTGGTTGACGCGCTTGGGAGCGGGTTGACGGGTTCGGAGCTTACGGACCGATATCACAAACTTGGCGCGGTGCTGATCGGGATCGACCCGGGCGTTTTCCGCCCACGGAACGAGTACGGCACGGCCGTGGATGGGTTGTTCGACCGCATCACCGGCGTGGAGCCGGCGCCAGGCTTCTCCGAGGTTCTGATTCCTGGCGAGCCGGAACGTCGCGCCCGCCGAGAGCAGCAAGCGACGGGTGTTGAGGTAGCTCCAGCTACCTTACAGACCCTGTTGGACACCGCCGACAAGCTGGGCGTCGATGCCGGCGTGCTGCGCGACGAGGCCTAGCCGTATCGGACGCTTCCGGGTCGAGCCAACGCCGACAGTCGGATCCGCCAGCGCGGGGCACTGCGCCTGGTAAGCCCACGAAACGCCCCCCCCCGAAGTTTCCTGAGCGTCACCACGCCTCGGCAGAATCCCAGCCACGATCGCTCGGTCAGTTCACGCCGGCCTCGACGGCTTTGACGGGGTGTTGGCCTCGCCCTACGCTGCCGCGGAGGCTCCAAGGTCACAAGAATGGCTGAGGCGATCGAATGAAACTCGGCGGATTCATGATGCCGCTGCACCCGCCCGGCCACAATTTCACCGAAACGATCGCCGCTGACCTCGAGCAGATCGTTGAGGCTGATCGGCTCGGCTTCGCCGAGTACTGGATTGGCGAGCACTTCACGGCCGAGTGGGAGAACATTCCGGCGCCCGATCTTCTGATCGCGCAAGCGCTGGGACGCACAAAGAACATCATCCTTGGCACTGGCGTTACGTGCCTTCCCAATCATCATCCGTTTGGCTTGGCACACCGGATCGCTCAACTCGATCACATGGCGCGCGGGCGCTTTTATTGGGGCGTCGGTTCCGGTGGTTTCCCAGGCGATCTCGAAGCATTTGGCTTCGATCTAACGTCCGGCGAAAACCGAAAGATGACCAGCCAGACCATCCAGGCTGTTCTTGATATCTGGAACGGGCAGGCGCCGGGAACATACGAGTCGAAGTATTGGTCGTACACCATTCCCAAACAGGTTGACGCGGTGGGCCTGCGTCTGCACTTGCGTCCATACCAGAAGCCGCACCCGCCCATAGGCGTTGCCGGCGTCTCGCCGTCGTCCGGCACGTTGCGGCTGGCCGGCGAACGCGGCTGGATCCCGATGTCCATCAACATCATTCCGCCGGTGACGCTCAAGACGCATTGGGACGCCGTGGAGGAAGGCGCTCAGGCGTCCGGCCGGCAGCCCAGTCGGGCCGACTGGCGGATTGCCCGGACCATCTACGTTGCCGATACCACGGAGCAAGCTCGCAGGGAAGCCATTGAGGGCAGCATGGGCCGCGACTTTCGCGACTACTTCTTTCGGCTTCTGCCGCTGGCCGGAATGTTCGACCTCTTCAAGACCTCGCCCGATATCGCAGACGAAGACGTCACGCTCGACTATTTGTGCGATGAAGTCTGGATCGTCGGAAGCCCCGACGAGGTGGAGCGCCGCTTGCGCGCGCTGTACGACGAAGTGGGCGGCTTTGGCGTTCTGCTGGCCATGGCCCACGAGTGGGAGCCGGCCGATGGCTGGAAGCGTTCATTGCACTTGCTGTCGCAGGAGGTCATGCCGCGCTTGAAGGACCTCGCGCCGGCGGACTGAGCGCAAGCCGCGCCGGGTTTACCGAGCCGCAGCGCGCTCAGTATTTCTAGAGGCGGCCGGAAAACTCCCGTCGCCAGTAGACCAGCGGCCGCAGGTCCGCCACGCTCCCGTCAATCACCGTTCCGACCACGATGGCGTGATCGCCGTGCTTCGCGACGAACGAGCGCCGGCAGATCAGCGTGGCCAGGCTGTTGGCGATCAGCAGCAGTCCATGACGACCGGCAACGTTTTCGCACTGCGCGAACTTGTCGTCGACCTTGGAGGCGAAGAGCCTCGCAACGGCGGCCTGGTCCTGATTGAGGAGATTGACGGCGAAGTGCTCGCCCTGGGTCATTCCTCGGTAACTTCGGGTTGACTCGTCCACGCAGACAATGACCGAAGGCGGGTGGATCGAATACGAAGCAATGGAAGTAGCGGTCATCCCGCACGGCCCCGACTCGGGGTCCACACCGGTTACCACCGCAACCCCCGAGGCCAGCGACGCCATCGCTTGCTTGAACACATCAAGCGCGTTCTGCGCGTCGGATGGCCCCGGGGTCATAGCGATGCCGACGGTGAAGCGCAGGCCGCCGCACGAGGCCGGTGGTCATGCCGGGTGGCTGCGGCGCCCATTCCTACTCCGTGGAATCCCGACGCTGAGTCTCAGGTTTCGGGTCACCACCACGCAGCGCGGAGTCGCCGCGGTGAAACCGGGCGGCCAGGCAGGCCTCGTGCGAACCGAGCTCACGGACAGTCCTGCCGGCGTCGGCCAATGCGCGCGTGCGCACCCTCGCCACGGCTCGAAGTACCAGGATCGTGGATCGCCTCCGGGGAGCACCACGCCGCACCAGCGTGCGATTTATTCAGACTGCTTGCAACCCGTGAGGGGAGCGAGCAGCACGTGCTCATCCGGCTAGACGGCGGCCTTCATTTCCTGATAGGCCGCCAGCATGTGCGCGTTGGCCGCGAGCGTGGTCTCGAGCGCCTGGCCGAGCTCTCCCAGCTGTTCGCCGGGAATAGCGGTCAGCGTGTAGGCGTCCGGAATCTCGGTGAACGTGCGCATGCCGGCGCAGCCAACGGATAACGTTGCCGAACCGGTCGCTACCGCGCGCGGCAGCGCCGCGCAGGCCGGTCGACCGAGGACTGAGCCGCCGACGCCGTGCCAGTGGGTCCCGCCAAGCGCCTCTTCCAACAGCATCGCCTGCCGCGGGGTCGTCCAGACGAGCACTGCGTCGGGCGTCAGCGGGAAGTCGGACAGCGGCCCGTACACCGCGCCCTCGCTCGGCGGATCAAAGTGAGGAATCTGTGCGACTTCAGCCTCGTCGATGTAGGCAATGGCGCACATATCACCAACCAGGCCCATCAGTTCAGCGCTCTTGGCCTCGTCCAGTTCAAAGCCCATGACCATGGCCCCGATAGGACAGGCCATGTGCGCCTGAGCGCCGGCAAAAAACACGCCGAGCTCCGCACGCCGCCAAAAAGTGCAGGCGGATGGGACGGCCGCCGTTGCTTCGGCGATACCGTCCGGGGCCTCGGATACGCGGGTGAGCGCGACCGGCGGGAAATCAAGTGCCAACCCGGACTGAAGCCGGGATGCAAGAGTTGAGTAGTCAGTCGTCATGGCACGATTCCCCAAGTCATTCAGGCAGTGCCTTGTTGGCAAGCCATGGCTGGTCGTCGAGCCGCAGCTTACTTCTTGGCGGCTTCGTAGTAGGGATTCGCTCCCGACTCATGGTCGGTAACGTCGACCACTCGCGTGATTTCAGGAACGTTCTCGCGAAGGGCGACTTCAATCCCCTGCGACAGGGTGACGCTCGCCATGCCGCAGCCCTGGCAGCCTCCCGACAGGCGCAGATAGGCGGTGTCCTCTTCAACGGCAACCAATTCGGCATGCCCGCCATGAGCCGCGATCGCCGGGTTGATCTGTTGATCCAGCACATGGTTCACGCGCTCGGCCAGCGGCCCGGTGGGCGGCGCCGTCGAGTGACCGGCCCCACCCACGGCCGGGCTTGGACTCTGCGGATTGTGCACAAACAACCCGCCGCCGCCTGGCGCGTCGGATAGGTCTATCGTCGAACCGTGCATCTGGTCCACGCTGCCGGCCGGAATCACGACCTGCAGACCCTCGGCCACGGACACCACGGCATCGCCCGGGGCCGCCTCGTCAACGGTCTTCAAGTACATGTCGTAACTGAATCCGGATCCTGAAACGCCAGTGATCTCGACCCACATGGCCAGCCGCTCCGGGTTGGGCTTGTCGGAGTGGCCGCGATAGGAGAGCACCAAGTCCCTGGCGGCATCCGTGACCTGGACTAGCGGCTGGTCGGGCGCAGGGGTGTCAAGCGTCATCACGGGATTCCTGTAGGCGGCATTACCAAGCTTCACCCCTATGATAAGGGTGTGGCGCACGTTGTCCTATTGCTTCACAGCGAGAGCTACCGCGCGGCGGACTTTCTGCAAGCCGCGCGACAGCTTGGCGTTGACATCACCGTGGCCTCGGACCGACGCAACCCGGTGGCGGCCGACGCCGAGGACGGCGTGCTTGAAGTCCACCTGGGCGAACCGCACGTCGCTGCTTCAGCACTCGTCGAATACGCCGGCGAAGCGCCGGTGGACGCCATCGTCGCCGTTGACGATCAGGGGGTGACAACGGCCGCATTGGCCTGCGAGCAACTGGGCCTGGCGCACAACCCGCCGGCGGCCGTGACCGCCACGCGCAACAAAGCCGACATGCGCCGCCGCCTGGCGGCGCACGGCGTGTCCCAGCCCGCATTCCACGTAGCCGAAAGCCTCGGCGAGGCACGGGCAGCCGCCGAGCGCCTGGGATTCCCGGTCGTCGTGAAGCCGGTGTCCTTGTCCGCCAGCCAGGGAGTGATTCGAGTCGATCGCGCCGGCGACATGCCGGCCACGGTGAAGCGAATCCGCTCGATCACACAAGCACAGGGTCGCGACCCGGACGAACCGCTGGTGGTGGAGCGGTTTATCCCGGGCGCTGAAGTGGCGGTTGAAGGCCTGGTTCGCGGCGGGTCGCTGGAGATACTGGCCATCTTCGACAAGCCCGATCCGTTGGACGGTCCGTTCTTCGAGGAAACGATCTACGTCACACCGTCCCGATTGCCACCGCAGGCTCAGGCAGCCATCCGACACGTCACCACGGAGGCCGCGACGGCTCTCGGGCTTTCCGAAGGTCCAATCCACGCCGAATTGCGAGTCAGCGACACGCGAGCCTGGCTGCTGGAGATTGCCGCGCGCTCGATCGGGGGTCTCTGTGCGCGCTCTCTGAGGTTCGGCCTGGGTGTGAGCCTGGAACAGCTCATTCTGCGTCACGCGCTGGGACTGCCGATCCACGACCTGGCCCGTACCGACGTCGCCGCCGGCGTGATGATGCTTCCCATTCCCCGCGCGGGACGTCTGCGCGCGGTCCGCGGAGTCGACCGAGCGAGGGCGGTCGACGGCGTGGCGGGCGTGGAGATCACAACTGCCCGCGGTCAGGATCTCGTCCCCTTGCCTGAAGGCAGCCGCTACCTCGGCTTCATATTTTCACGCGGACGCGAGCCGGGAGGGGTAGAAGCGGCGCTGCGAGCGGCACACGCGGAACTGGCCTTCGAAATCACCGCCACGTAGCGCAAGCGTGTCGAAAACGCCTAGCATTGACCGATGCGAGCCTTGCTGATCTCCACCTACGAACTCGGGCACCAGCCGCTGCATGCCGCATCGGCGTCCGGGGCGTTGTTGGCGGCCGGGCACGAGGTGCGCTGCCTCGACCTCTCAGTCGAGCCGTGGGACGACGCCGGCGTGGCCTGGGCCGAGGCGATCGCAATCTCGGTTCCGATGCACACCGCCACGCGACTGGCTGAACGCGCGGCTCAGCGCATTCGACAGGATCATCCCGGCACGCCAATCGCCTTCTACGGGCTGTACGCCGGCATGGAACACCATCGGGCCGGGGCAGCCGTGGCTGACGCCGAGATCGCCGGGGCCTACGAGCACGGGCTGAAGGCCTGGCTGGGTCAGCTGGGTTCACCGCCGAACACGGCCACACGACAGATCGACCTCGGACGGAGGCCCAGTCAATTACCCGCGAGACACCTGCTGCCGGAGCTCTCGAGATACGCACGCCTCTTAGTCGGCGATGAGGAATCGCTTGTGGGCTACACCGAAGCCAGCCGCGGCTGCGTGCACACTTGTCGTCACTGTCCGGTCCCGATCGTCTATGACGGGCGAATCCGGATCATCGACCAGGACGTGGTACTGGCGGACATCGACCAGTTGGTCGAGGCAGGCGCGCGCCACATCACGTTTGCCGATCCCGACTTTCTCAACGGGGTACGCCACTCCGTGCGTGTCATTCAAGCCATGCACGCCCGGCATCCGCACTTGACCTTCGACGTGACGACCAAGGTGGAGCACATCCTTGAGCACGCCGAGATCGGGCAGGAGTTCGCGGCCGCCGGCTGTCTGTTTGTCGTCTCAGCGTTCGAGTCCGTGAACGACGAGATTCTGCGGCGCCTGGACAAGGGACACACGGCGGCCGAGGCGGCGCAGGCCGTCCGACACCTGCGAGGGCAAGGAATCGAAATTCGTCCCTCGTGGATGCCATTCACTCCGTGGACTACGCCGGCCGACGTGCTGGCGATCATGGAGTTCGTACGCGAGCTCGACCTCGTACCCAACGTTGATCCGGTCCAGTACACGATCAGGTTGCTGGTTCCCCAGGGATCGCTGCTGCTGGCCCTGCCCGAGATGATTCCCCACCTAGGCGGCTACGACGACGAGCGGCTGACCCATCGTTGGCGCGCGGCCGACCCGCGTGCCGACATCCTGCAGGAAACTCTGGCGGGAATCGTTGAGCGCGGAGTGGCAGAGGACTGTCCAGAGTCCGTCATGTTCGACGAGTTGTGGACGGCCGTGCGCGCCGAGGCGCCCGAGGCGCCCGCAGGGCCGCCGCCGCACCTGACCGGTTCGGTCCCGCCGGTCCGGCCGCGGCTTACGGAAGCGTGGTTCTGCTGCGCCGAACCAACGGACATGCAGTTCAGCCCGCTGGAAGAAATCCCGGCCTAGCCGCGAGGATGTCGCGATGCAGTCACACGGCAATCACGGTCACGGTGAAGAATGATCTCCGCCTCGCCAGTCCACCTGTATGACCTGGGGTGCGTGTCGTACCGGGACGCGCTGGACTGGCAGTACCGGACCGCGGCCTTAGTGCGCACCGAGTCATCGTCCGACGCGCTGGCGCTGCTGGAGCACCCGCCGGTCTACACCATGGGCGCCCGCGGCGGGCAGGACCACATGTTGCTAAGCACCGACGACCTGCGTGGTCGTGGCGCCGAGGTCGTGATGACGGATCGGGGCGGCGACATCACGTTTCACGGCCCCAGCCAGCTGGTGCTGTACGCGATCATTAACTTGCGGCGCCGCATGCTGCGCCCGGTGGATCACGTTCGTCGGCTGGAGCGCACAATGGTGGAAACGTTGGCGGCGTTCGGCGTGCATGGGCACACCGTAAAAGGACGGCCCGGCGTCTGGATCGGGCCGCGCAAGATCGCGGCGCTCGGCGTCTCCGTACGGGGTGGCGTCACCATGCACGGCGCGGCACTTAACGTCGCGAACGATCTGTCGTGGTTCAATGCCATCGTTCCCTGCGGGCTGCACGGACTGGGAGTCACTTCCATGGAACGCGAACTGGCCGACGCGCCGCCAATGCGCGACGTCATGAATGCCGCCGCGTCGGCATTTGCCGAAGCCTTTGAAGCGGACGTGCAGCCGGCGACCCTCGCCTTGGAGCCAGCGCATGGCCACTGAGGTTCGGGTTGCCCGACCGTCGTGGCTGCGGGCCCGCGTCCCCGGCGGCGAGCGCTTTGAGAACCTGAAAGATCTGGTTCGCTCCGAGCGCCTGCACACCGTCTGCGAAGAGGCTCGCTGTCCCAACATCGGCGAGTGCTGGAACGCGGGTGAGGCCACGTTCATGATTCTGGGCGATACCTGTACCCGAGCCTGCGGCTTCTGTGCCGTGACATCGGGGCGGCCCGGCGCGCTGGACCCGCTCGAGCCGTTCCGGGTTGCGCAGGCCGTTGCGCAGATGGACCTCGACTACTGTGTGATCACCTCGGTAAATCGGGACGACGAACCAGATGGCGGCGCCGCGATATTTGCGGGCTGCATCCGGGCTATTCGCCATCGCACGCCCCACGTTGAGGTCGAAGTCCTCATTCCGGACTTCCAGGGCAACTGGGACGCCCTTGCCACGGTCGTAAGAGCCAGGCCCGTCGTTCTGAATCACAACATCGAGACGGCGCCGCGTCTCTATCCGCGCGCACGCCCCAAGGCGATCTACACCCAGTCCCTGGAGTTGCTGCAGCGGGTCAAGAGCATCGATCCGACGATGATCACCAAGACCGGGATCATGGTCGGCCTTGGCGAAACGCGTGACGAACTTGCGCGCACGCTCGCCGACGTGCGCGAGCACGACTGCGATCTGCTCACGATCGGGCAGTACCTGCGACCGTCGCGCAAACACCTGCCGATCGTTCGCTACTACAGTCCCGACGAATTCACTGAGCTGGCGGACGAGGCGCGCAGCCTTGGCTTTGCGCACGTGGAAGCCGGACCGCTGGTGCGAAGTTCGTACCATGCGGGGGCACAGGCCCACGCAGCCCGAGAGAACGCGGCCGGCCGGAGTCACGCACGCTAGGCAAGCGCATGCGCGAATCCGGCACGGGTTGCCAGGCTCGGACCGGTTGGGATATCGACTGCTTGAGGCGCCGCGCCATCGCAACCATCGACGTCAACGGTCAGGCTGACGACTCCGCAATCGAGTCCCTGGAAACCCAGGACTGGCTTGACTCGCTGGACGATGTCCATGTCCTGCGCGGACCGAAACGCGTCGCCGGCCTGCTGCGCGAATTGCAGATTCACGCGCAGCGCGACGGCGTATCCCTGCCGGTCACATCGCGGACTCCTTATGTCAACACCATTCCGCCGGAGCGGCAGCCCAGCTATCCAGGCGATCGGGACATCGAGCGAACGATCAAGAGCATCATTCGCTGGAACGCCATGGCCATGGTGGTGGAAGCCAACCGCAAGTCCGACGGCATCGGGGGCCACATCTCCACCTATGCGTCGGCGGCCACGCTGTATGAGGTCGGGTTCAACCATTTCTTTCGCGGGCCCAATCATCCCGACGGCGCCGACATCGTGTATTTCCAGGGACACGCCTCACCCGGCATCTACGGTCGCGCCTACGTTGAGGGGCGGCTAAGCGCCACACAGGTTCACAACTTCCGACGTGAACTGGCTGAAGGCGGCGGTCTCTCGTCGTATCCGCACCCGTGGCTCATGCCGGACTTCTGGCAGTTCCCCACGGTTTCCATGGGCCTGGGACCGCTCATGTCCATCTATCAGGCCCGGTTCATGCACTACCTGGCCGACCGCAGTCTGCGCCCAGACGCCGGTCGGCGCGTGTGGGCCTTTTTGGGCGACGGGGAGCTCGATTCGCCGGAGGCCACCGGGGCGATCTCGCTGGCGGCGCGCGAGAGTCTGGACAACCTGACCTGGGTCGTGAACTGCAACTTGCAGCGCCTGGACGGGCCGGTGCGCGGCAACGGCAGCGTCGTGCAGGAGCTGGAGGGCTTGTTCCGGGGCGCCGGCTGGAACGTGATCAAGGTGCTCTGGGGCAGCGATTTCGACACGTTGTTCGCCAACGACACCGAAGGAGTCCTGGCCAAGCGATCAACCGAGGTGGTGGATGGCGAGTACCAGAAGTACTCAGTCGCCGGAGGCGCGTATATCCGCGAGCACTTCTATGGGGTCGATCAACGCTTGCTGGCGATGGTCGCCAATCGCAGCGACGACGATCTCTGGCGCATGCGGCTGGGTGGCCACGATCCAAGAAAGGTCCACGCCGCCTACCACGCGGCTGTGCGCCACACGGGCGCGCCCACCGTCGTCCTGGCGCGCACCATCAAGGGCTACGGGCTGGGCGAGGCCGGCGAGGGTCGGAACATCACGCACCAGCAGAAGAAACTCAACGAGGATGAATTGCTCACCTTCCGCGACCGGTTTCATATTCCCTTATCGGACACCGAAGTCATTAAGGCGCCGCTGTACCGACCGCCCCCCGATAGCCCGGAAGGTCGCTATGTCGCCGAGCGGCTACGCGCGATGGGCGGTCACCTGCCCACCCGCGAATCGTCGTACGAACCGATCACGCCCCCGACTGATTCGGCCTACGCGGAATTTTCGGCCGGCACGGGGCAGCGGCAGGCCTCCACCACCATGGTGTTTGTGCGACTGCTGGCCAAGCTGCTGCGGGACCCGGAAATCGGTCGCCTGATCGTGCCGATCGTGCCCGACGAGGCGCGGACCTTCGGCATGGATGCGCTCTTCCGCCAAGTCGGCATCTACTCCCACGTCGGACAGCTCTATGAGCCGGTCGATTCCGACTCGCTGCTCTACTACAAGGAATCGACTGACGGCCAGATCCTCGAAGAGGGGATAACCGAAGCCGGGTCGCTGGCCTCGTTCATCGCGGCGGGGACCGCCTACGCCAACCACGGTCTGCCGATGATCCCCTTCTACATCTACTACTCGATGTTCGGCTACCAGCGCGTTGGCGATCTGGTCTGGGCGGCGGCCGACAGTCGAACGCGCGGGTTCATGATCGGCGGAACCGCGGGCCGAACCACGCTAGCCGGTGAAGGGCTCCAGCACCAGGACGGGCACAGCCACCTGCTGTTCTCCGCCGTGCCCACCTGCCGCGCCTACGACCCGGCGTTTGCATTTGAGGTCGCGACGCTCGTGCGCGACGGCATCCAACGCATGTACGCCGACGGCGAAGACAGCTTCGTCTACATGACGGTCGGCAATGAGAATTACGCCCACCCGCCGAAGCCTGACCATCCGGACGTCGACGAGGGCATCCTGCGCGGGATGTACCGGTTCCGGCGGGCAAGCGTTGCGCGGCCGCGTGCTCGTGCCCAGCTACTGGGCAGCGGCGCGATTCTGAACGAGGCACTGGAAGCGCAAGCCGTTCTGGGCGAACGATACGGAATCGCCGCCGATGTCTGGTCGGTGACCAGCTACACCGAGCTGCGCCGCGACGCCCTGGACACCGAGCGCTGGAACATGCTGCATCCCCACGAGGCGCCCAGGACGCCGTACCTGACACGCCAGCTCAACGGCCTGCCCGGCGTCGTTGTCGCGGCCTCCGATTATGTCAAGACAATGTCGGACGCCATCTCGAAGTGGATCCCCCAACCGCTGATTTCGTTGGGGACCGACGGGTTTGGCCGTAGCGAGTCGCGCGAGGCCCTGCGCGACTTCTTCGAGGTGGATGCCCGGTACGTTACGCTGGCGACGCTTTATGCGCTGGCGCGCGAAGGCGAGCTTGATCGGGAAATCGTCTCCGAAGCCCTCGAGGATCTGGAGATCGACCCGGCTAAAGTCAATCCCCGACTCGCCTGACGCCCGCGCCACCGTCGCGACGGAGCCGGCATGGCGACCGATCTGAAACTTCCCGACCTTGGCGAGGGCATCGCGGACGTGGATGTCCTGAGCGTCCTTGTCAGTGCCGGCCAGGCCGTCGCCAAAGACGACCCGATCATTGAGATCGAGAGCGACAAGGCGACCCTGGAAGTGCCAGCCGAATTGGCCGGTACCGTCACCCAGGTGCTGGTAAACGCGGGCGACACGATTCACGTCGGACAGACGCTCATCGAACTGGAGGAGAGCGACTCGGTGGCGGATGCCAGGCCCCAGGCCACTTCGCCGGCGGCGGCGAAGGCGCCGGCGGTCGCCGCCCCCACGACACCCGCTCCAACGCCTTCAGCCACACGACCTCACCCCGCCTCAGCCGCAACGCCACTGACCGCGCCGCCGCCGCCACCGCCTGCTGGCGGCGAAATGCCGGTGTTTGCTTCGCCTTCAACCCGACAGTTCGCACGCGAAATCGGCCTGGACATTCACGAAGTCCCAGGTTCCGGCCCGGCCGGTCGCATCTCGATCGATGACGTGAAAGCTCACGCACGGCGCCGACCGGCGCCTGGACCCGCCTCCCCTGGCGGACTGGCCGCAATGCCGCTGCCTGACTTCAGCAGCTACGGCCCAGTGACGCGCGAGCGCATGAATCGGGTGCGCCGAGCAACCGCCACCAATATCGCCCAATCGTGGTCCAGCATTCCGCACGTCACGCTCTTCAATGACGCCGACATCACAGCCGTGGAGGCGATGCGGCAGCGCGAAAAGGACCGCGTGCGGCGCGCGGGCGGCAGTCTCACTATCACGCCGATCCTGCTCAAAGTCGTGGCCGCGGCACTCAGGGCACATCCGAAGCTGAACGCCAGCGCGGACTTCACGACCAACGAGATGGTCCTGAAAGATTATTGCCACCTCGGTGTCGCCGCCGATACGGACCGCGGCTTGCTGGTCCCGGTGATTCGCGGTGTCAACGACAAGAGCATCACCAAACTTTCAATCGAGTTGAGTGAGATTGCCGCCCAGGTTCGGGAGGGACAGCTGCCATCCGAGCGGCTGGAAGGCGCCTCGTTCACGATCAGCAATCTGGGGGCACTGGGCACCGGGCACTTCACGCCCATCATCAACCCGCCCGAAGTCGGGATTCTGGGCATTGGGCGTGCGGTTGAGCGCCCCGTGTACGTTGAGGGTCTCTTACGGCCGCGGCTGATGCTGCCGCTGGCCCTGTCCTTTGACCACCGCGCGGTTGACGGAGCGGACGGCGCGCGCTTTCTCACGTGGATCGTAGATGCGTTGGCCCAGCCCCTGATGTTGGCGATGGAGGATTAGCCAGGCCGTGACCAACGATGGCAGCCAGCCGCGGCTGGCGGTAATTGGCGCGGGGCCGGGGGGATACCCAGCCGCCTTCCACGCCGCCGAACTCGGGATGGACGTCACGCTCATCGATCCCGAAGCCAACCCCGGCGGCGTGTGCCTGTACCGCGGCTGCATCCCATCCAAGACGCTGCTGCACGTTGCCTCGTTGCTCGGCGAGGTGGAGGAAGCGGCCGCCTGGGGCGTGCAGTTTGGACAACCGGAAATTGACCTCGAACGGCTTCGAAGTTGGAAAGATCTGGTCATTTCCAGGATGACCGGCGGCCTGGGCCTGCTCGCGCGCGCTCGGCGAGTGCGTTGCGTACAAGGCTGGGCACGATTCGAGGGGCCAGGCGCGCTGGACGTCAAGCCCGTGAGCGGCGGCGAGCCGGAACGTGTGGATTTCGACTACGCGGTGGTAGCCACGGGCTCGCAGCCGGCGGCGCCGCCTGGCTTCGAGATCGACGGCGAGCGCGTATTGGACTCAACCTCGGCTCTGGAACTCGCGGATGTGCCAGAGACGCTGCTGGTTGTCGGTGGAGGCTACATCGGTTTGGAACTGGGATCGGTCTACGCGGCGCTCGGCTCTCGGGTGTCCGTTGTCGAGATGGAGACCGGCTTGTTGCCCGGCGCCGACCGGGACCTCCTGCGACCGCTGGAGCGGAAGCTGGAATCCACGTTTGCCGAGATCCTGCTCAGCACTCGAGTCGCGAACCTGGATGTACAGCCAGACGGCGTGGATGTCGAACTGGCGGGGGCGCGGGTCGAGAATCGGTCGCGCAGTTTCGACAAGGTGCTCGTGGCCGTGGGGCGTCGTCCCAACAGCGCCGGCCTGGGCCTGGACTCCGCCGGCGTTGAGTTGGACGGGCGTGGCTTCATCAAAGTTGACCATCAGCGCCGCACAACCGCCGCGAACATATTTGCCATCGGCGACGTGGCGGGCGAGCCGATGCTGGCGCATAAGGCCACCTACGAGGCGCACGTCGCGGCCGCGGCCATCGCCGGTCACGCGGCAACCTACGACGCGCAGGCCATCCCAGCGGTTGTGTTCACCGACCCGGAAATCGCCTGGTGCGGCTTGACCGAGTCGGAGGCGCGCGAATCCGGCCGGCCGCACGAGGTTGCCCGCTTTCCCTGGGCGGCGTCGGGCCGCGCGACCACGCTGGGGCGCAACGACGGGCTGACCAAGCTGATCCTCGAGCCGACAACGGAGCGCGTGCTTGGTGTCGGAATCACCGGCACGGGCGCCGGCGAACTCATTGCCGAAGGCGTGCTGGCCGTGGAAATGGGCGCGCGGGCCGACGACTTGCGGCTGAGCATCCATCCGCATCCCACGACATCCGAGACGCTGATGGAAGCTGCCGAGGTGTTCTTCAACACCAGCCCGCACTACATCGCGCGCCCACGCGGCTGAAGCGGCGCGTGCTCTACCAGCCCTAGCCTCAGGTCACCCGACCGACAGTCCATTCAACGGTCGGCAGCAGCGGGTCGTCGGTTTCCCTGAGCCAATTCACGATCTCGTCCGCCAGCTCCGAACGCACGTCGGCCGTCGTCGGATCGTCGATGACGTTGCGGGTCTCGTGGGGATCGTTCCGCAGGTCGTATAGCTCGGGCCTGTCGTAGAGCCAGAGGTTTAGTTTCCAGCGATCGGTCACGGCGGTCTTGACGAACATCAGGTCGTCGCGCAGACCGGCCTCGATGTAGAACTCGCTGAACACAATGCGGCGCGGTCCCTCCGCCTGGCCCTGGATCATGGCGCTCTGGTCGAGCCCGGCGCCTGGATTGATTGGCACGCCGCACAGCGCCCCCAGCGTTGCCGCCAGGTCAACGGTGTTGAACAGCGCGTCGCTGCGCCGTCCGGCGGCGATAGCGGCCGGCCAGCGCAGAATCAGCGGAATGCCGATCGACTGCTCGAACATCGCCGGGCCCTTTCCGGACATGCGATGAGCGCCCATCATCTCGCCGTGGTCGGAGAGGAAGACAATCAGGGTGTTGTCGCGAAGCCCCTGCACGTCGAGATAGGCGAACAGACGACCCAGTTCGGTGTCGATATGGGCATTGAGCCCGTGATAGTGGGCGATGAGCCGGCGCCAGTCAGCCTCTGACATATTTCGAACCCAGCGATGCGTCAAGCTGCGCTCGTAGGCGTCGGACTTTCCGCGAAAGTCCTCATCGAGCGTAGCCGGCAGCTCAACCTCGGCAGGATCGACTCGCTGCGCGAAGTCGCCCGGGGAAATCACCGGCGGATGCGGGTCCTTGATCGAGAGCGTGAACGCCCATGGGCGCTGGTCGCGGCCGCCGATGAAGCCAATGGTCTCGTCAACCGCCCACGATGTACGCGCGTGTTCGACCGGCATGGTCGAGGGCCCGGAAGGCACCACGCCGGTTCTGGCGCCTTTTCCATAGCTGAACTCGTCGTGTTCTTGCTTGAAGAGATCGGCCAGGCCATGCCGCTCGAGATGCTGGATGTAGTAGTCGCGCCCGTTCTTCCAGTATCGGTAGGTCCGCCAGTGCTCCTCCCAGCCGTGATGTGGAATCTCGTCATTGCCCATGTGCCAGGGGCCGGTGTAGCCCATGCGGTAGCCGCCGTCGCGAAAGGCCTGACCGAGCGACGGCACGGACTCCGGGAGCACGGCTCGCTGCCGCACCGTGCCAAACCGCTCGTCCTGGCCCTGGCGGGGTACGCAGAGCAGATGGTGCTGGTGGGGATAGAGCCCGGTGAACATTGAGGCGCGGGCCGGCGAGCACTGGGGCAGCGGAACGTAGGCGCGGGTCAGCGTCAGGCCGTCAGCCGCCAGCCGGTCGATGTGCGGCGTTTGCGCCACCCGGTTGCCGTAAGCGCCCAGGTAACTGGCGTCCAACTGGTCGCAAAGGATGATCAACAGGTTCGGGCGCGGCGTTGCCATGGTTCGACTCCCACGACCGCTCGGTTCCGAGGCTTCAACGCGGTCATGCCAGACCTAAGGTCGCTTGACCCGGCCAGGCGAGCTCTTCCGCAGGCCGCAAGCCGGGCCGCCGCTTGTGTTGACGCCTCGCCGCGCCGGACGTAGCGTGAGGATGGTTCGTGCCTAGAGTACTTCGGACTGCGGAAGTACGGGGCCGCAACTGGGGAGGGCACTGATGACACGACGACAACTCATGAAGGCGCTCGGTGCTGGCGGACTTGGGGCTGGAGGCGTCGCCCTCCTGGCGGCCTGCGGCGAGACCCAGATCGTGACCAAGGAGGTCCCGGTCGAGACGATCGTGGTGAAGGAAGTGCCGGTCGAGACCATCGTCACCAGGACCGAAGTCAAGGAAGTCCAAGTCGAGAAAGTTGTAACCCAGGTTGTCCAGGAGATCGTTGAGGTTGAGAAGGTTGTCGAGAGGGTCGTTGAGAAGGTCGTCGAAGTGGAGGCCCAGCGCCCGCCCGTGGTGCTGACCTTCGCGACCGACCACACCTCCGGTCCGCGTGGCGCCGCGGTGCAGTGGGCGGTCGAGAACTGGGCTACCAGGCGGCCGGACGTGAAAGTGCTGGTTGAGCCAGTGGGCGGGGGCTATTGGGACACCCTGTCGATCAGGGCCGCAGCCGGAACCTTGCCCGAGATGGTGCTTTGGGATGGCCACCTTTTCAATGCCTGGCGTGACGACAATACGGTGCTCCAACTCAACTCCGTCCTAGAAAAAATGGATGGCTGGAACGAGGAGGAGTACTACTACATCCCCAACCTGTGGACCGACAACGGCCAGGCCGACGACCACACGTTTCCGCCGCCGACCCAGTTGCACGGCAACCAGTACGGGATTACGTACCAAGGTGGGATCAACGGGTTCATCTACAACCAGACGTTGGTGGACGAACTAGGGGCCGGTCATCCCGACGACAGCTGGACCTGGGACGACCTGCTCGAGAACGCGCAGAAGACCACTGATCCCGAGCAGGGCCTGTGGGGCCTTGATGGGGGCGGGAATTGGTACTCCTGGCACCCGCTCATTTGGTCGGGCAACGACGAGTTCTTCCGCAGCCCGGACGACACCAAGTTCACGATGTATGACAACGGTGGCAGCGCCGGGATTCAGTTCATTCACGACGCCGTTTTTGACCACGAGGTCGCGGTGCCCATCGCTGAGATCAGCGAGACTCGAGGCGAGTTCAGTTCGCCCTTCACCGCCGGCATCCAGGCCTACTACCTGACGGAGCGGGTTCGTCAGACGGCGCGGCCGTTGATCCAGATCAAGGACCGGTTCGAGTGGTCGCTGGCGCCGGTGCCCGTTAACCCGGCGACTGGACGGTCGGGCACGTTCTGGTCCTGCCAGTTCCACGCCGTAACCAGCGGCGCCGAGGCGCGCGGCAACGTGGAGGAGACCGCCGAGGTCTGCCTCTACTTCGGGACCGAGGTGCAGCACCGCGTGGCCGGTGTCGACCGCGGCCACCTGCCCATGTGGCGCCCCGCCCTGGAATCCGTGGAAGCGCAGGCAGGGCCGCCAAATAACATGCAGTTCCTGAAGCAGTACGCCGACGGTACGGAAAACCGCCACCGCCAGTACCGTATGCCGAACTGGGGTGAGTGGTACCAGACCTGGATCGGTCTGGAGCAGTTGTACATGCTGGGCGAGGTGGCGCTTGACGAGATGATCCAAAACGTCACAACGGCCGCCGAAGGCAACCAAGCGATGCAGATCGATGAGATGCGCAGCCGCGGCTGGATCTAGCCGGATGGATCGACAGGCAGGCGTGGGCGGTCATGCCCGCGCCTGCCTGCGACAGCTGGACCGAGTGAGCGCGTCCGAGAGCCGAAACGGCGTTGTTGGCCGCCGCGCGGCGCTGCGCCTCGCGCTCGGTACGGCAATCTTTGCGGGCGCAACGCTGCTGACAGGTTGCGGCGATTCGAAGAGCGCCTTCGAGGACTACTCGTTTCCCAGGACGAGTTCCGAGAGCGGACGCTATCTCTCCGACGAGGAGCACGCGCGCCTGCGGCAACAATGGCAAGCGCAGCAAGACGCCAAGGCTGCACAGGCCACCGCGCAGCCGGCCGGCGGAAGCTGAGGCGCACGCGGCGCCAGTAGCCCACGCGACGCCGGGATCGTTGGGGTGGCAGAGTGACACTTCGTAGGCAGAACCGGCACGGGAGGCCGACAATGGTTGAGAAGCCAAACCTGCTGTTCATATTTACGGACGAACAGCGGTCCGACACGCTGGCGTGCTACGGCAACTCCACGATCCAGGCGCCGAACCTAAACCGCCTGGCCGAGGACAGTTTCGTGGTCGAGCGCGCCTATTGCACGCAGCCGGTGTGCACGCCCTCGCGCTCGTCCATCATGACGGGCTTCTATCCGCACACCACAGGTTGCATCGAGAACAATGACCGGCTGCAACCCGAACATCTGACGCTGGCCGAGCTCCTACCCGAGGGCTACGCCCGCACCTACTACGGCAAGTGGCACCTGGGCAGCGAGCTTGTGCCGCAACGCGGCTTCTCGGAATTCGTGGGGATCGAAGACGGCTACCGGGAGCATTACGCCGACCCGGCAGAGGCCGGACGCCTGAGCGACTATCACCACTTTCTTGTGGATCACGGGTTCGAGCCTGATTCGGGTAAAGCCCCGCCGGGCGATTCGTCCGCCGACACGGGGTCGTTGCAGACGTTCTCGCGCCAGGTCGCCGCCGAGATGCCAGAGCCTTTCACTAAGGCCAGCTTTCTCGGAGTCCGCTCAGCCGAGTTCATCCGCCAGCACACAGACACCCCGTGGGTTCATTATGTCAACTTCCTCGAGCCGCACATGCCGTTCGATGGCCCGCTCAACGAGTTGCACGATCCAGCCAACCTGGAAACCGGCCCGGCCTTCCTGCGTCCACCGGACGACGACGTCTCGCTTATCCATCGGGCACTGGCGGCCTACTACGGCAGCACCGACTGGCGCGGCTTCGATCTGCGCGACGAGGACTCCTGGCGCAGGGTGCGCCGCAACTACTGGGGGCTGGTGACGCTGGTGGACCGCGCGGTCGGCCGAATCCTTGAGGCTCTGCACGAGTCCGGGCAGGCGGACCGCACCATCGTGGTCTTCACGTCAGACCACGGCGACATGATGGGCGACCACAACATCCTGGCCAAGTGCACGCTCTATGAAGAGGCCATGCGGGTGCCGCTGCTCGTGCGGGTACCGTGGCTGTCCGGCAACGGACGACAGATCGACGGCGCGATGAGCCTGGTGGATCTGGTCCCGACCCTGCTCGACTTGATGGGTGTTGGCGCGCCGGCGGACGTGCAGGGCGTAAGCCGGGCCGAGGTGTTCGAGGGAAACGCCGATCTGACGACCAACGACGTCATCGTCGAGTGGAATGGCAGTCACAACTCCTGCGTCTGGCCGCCGGACGCGCCCCCGGAGGCCCACCGCGTGGAATCGGATCCCTGGCGTTCAATCATCAGCCACGACGGCTGGAAGCTGAACGCCAGTGCCAGGGATCAGTCGGAGCTCTTCGACCTCAACGCGGATCCCTTCGAACTCAGGAATCGATACAACGATCCCGACCAGCACGGTCGCATCGCCGACATGCTGTCCCGCATCCGCGCCTGGCAGGCCACGGTCGCCGATACCGCGCCGCTGCCCACCGTGTAGAGGCCCCCGCAATAACCGCCCCGTATCCGTCAAGCGTAGAGCTGGTCGCCCAGGCTGGCCGTGCCGTCCTCTTCCTCGACCTGCTTGAGGTCGAGGACATGCAGCGGCTACGCCAAGTCGTGCGACTCGCCGCCAAGCACCCCGCCAATCCCGTAATCCGTACTGGACCGCTGGGCGCCTGGGACTCGCTCCAGGCGTGCCCCTGGCAAGGCACCGTCATGTGGGATGCCGAAGACCAGCACTACAAGGCCTGGTACATGGGCCTGGACGTCGCCGAAGCCGGTCTGCAGCTTCCGCGCGTGGGTTATGCCGTTAGTCCGGACGGCGTGGCCTGGGATAAGCCAACCGTGGGCGCGCATGCCTACGGCGGCTCACACCGCAACAACCTGGTCGCGTTTCTCCCGGGCAGGCGCACCAATGGACCTGCGCTGAAGGACCCTGGTGAAACCGAAGCCTCGCGACGCTACAAGTTGCTGCTACGCGACGAGAACAGCGACCGAGAGATTTGGAACTCCCCCGATGGGTTGCACTTCACGCGCGAGGGCACTCCGTGCATCGCGACGCCGCCGGCGGCCGATGGACCGCGGCGGTATCTCCCGGATCCCCTCGCCTGGTTCGACGCACACCAGCTTCTCTATGACCGGCAAGACCCGAACCCTGACCGGAGGTACAAGGCCTACGGCCAAATGTCGGAACGGCGCGGCAACCTGGGGATCCGGAAAGGCGCCCTCCTGTACGGTCCGGATCCATGGACCTGGACTCATTCACAGCACAACCCAGTCATCGACCCCGACGACGGCGAAGAGTCTCAGATTCACTTCATCTCGGTTCTGCCCTACAAGGGTCTGTACGTGATGCTCTACGAGTACGGGTGGATGGAGACCCTCAGCTCCGTATATGTGGCCGACATTCGATTGGCCGTCAGCCGTGACGGCGAGAAATTTCAGCGGGTGCAACCGGATCAGCCGCTCATCAGGCGAGGCGGGCCTGGCGACTGGGACGGCGGTTTCCTGGTCACGTCGAGTGACCTGGTGGTACGTGACCACGAGATTCAGGTGTTCTACGCCGGCCAGCCCGCGCACTGGACCAACTGGCCTTCCGAGAACAAGGGCGCGTGGCCGCATGGTGCTGGCAGCGTGTATCCAGCACAGACCGGGCTTGCGTCGCTTCCGATCGACGGGTTCGCCGCCCTCGAGACGCCTGATGGCGAAATGCCCGGCTCGGTTACGACAATTCCGATCAAACGCTCAAAGACACCCGTTGAACTTGAGGTCTCGTGGGCGAATGCCCTCCCAGGTCGGAACTGGATCGACGTGCAAGTGCTCGACACAGCCGGCGAGCCCGTCGCTTCGTCGCCTCCAACTCGCATTGTGACGGACGGATCTGCCATGCCAGTTGTCTGGGCCGACGGCCAGGCGCTGCCTCTAGATCGAGAGTTCAGGTTGCGGTTTGGCATTCACGGCGCCGCGCGCCTCTTCGGATTCAGCTTTACAGCGGAAACCGCCAGCGCATGAGCGGCGACCGCCGGCCCAACGTACTCATCTTTGGCATGGACACCACTCCAGCCAACCACCTGGGCTGCTATGGCTACCCGCGGCCGACCTCGCCCAACATCGACCGGCTGGCGCGCAACGGCGTGCGCTTCGCCGACGCGAACCTGACAGGGCTACCCACCACTCCGGGCTGGACCAGCCTGCTCAGCGGCGTGCATCCGCTGAATTCCGGCATCGTGATCCACGCCGAGCCGCCCCAGCAGCATGAGTTGGCGCCCGACTTCGTCTTCCTGCACGAAACGCTGGCCGCGCACGGCTATCGGACGGCGGCGTTGGAGGGACGCGGGCGCGACTTCAGGTCGCCCTATTGGATGCGCAACTGGCACACCTACCTGGATCGCGGCGGCGAGTCCACCTTTCCGCGGGGCATCCCGGCCGAGCACATGGCCGACATCCTGGTGGACTGGATCGAGTCCGGCGAAGCGGACGACGGCCCCTTCTACCTGTTCACGCACTGGTGGGACCCGCACTGGCCCTACTACCCGCCCGCACCCTACGACCGGATGTTCTACGCCGGCGATGAGCGAAATCCGGGCAACACCAGCCTCACCAAGTTCCACCAGCACCCCTGGTGGACAAGCCGACTAAGCGGCGGAGGGGGCATGCGCGACCCACGCGAGCAGGCGCATATCGACCTAGTACGCGACGTCACCGACCTGCAGTTCCTGGTCGCGCTCTTCGACGGCGAAATCGCCTACATGGACGCCATGATCGGGCGTGTGCTCGCGGCTTTGGAGACGCGCGGGCTGGCCGACGACACACTTACGATCATCGTCGGGGACCACGGCGAGTCAATCGTCGACCACGACATGTTCTTCAACCACGGCGACCTTTACCAGACCAACGTGCACATCCCCTTGATCCTTCATCACCCGGCGGGATTGCCAACACCTGTAGAGGTGCCTGACACCGTGGAGCACATCGACCTGGCGCCCACAATCCTTGACTACCTGAGCATCGAATCGCCGCCATGCGTGGATGGAATCAGCCTGATGCCGGCCGTGCGCGGGCAGGCGCTGGAACACCCGCCGATCTGCATGACCAACAACAATTTCGGCATGAACCGCGCGTGGCGAAGTGGGCGTTGGAAGCTGATCGAGCACATGTCGCCTGGTCATTTGGGTGCGGCGCCGGGGTCACTGGAGCTCTATGACGTCAGCCGCGACCCGGACGAGCGCACCAACCTCATCTCCACGCACGGGACATTGGCCGAAACGCTGCGTGACGAGATGCACGCGTTCGTCGCTCACCTGCTGGACGGTCGGCCGGACCCGCAACTGACGTACGCCAACCACCCCTCCGCAACCAACGTTCCCTACTAGCCCACGAAGACCCGAGCCGCCGGCGGCCGCGGCCTCAGTCCGCGATGGTCAGCCGCTCGGCCTCCACCTCTTCGAACCACGACTCCAGTTCACGCAGGAGGCTTGCGGCCCGTTGCGGCTGGTTGGTCGCCAGATCGTTCTGCTCGCCCGGGTCGGCTTGGAGATCGAACAGCTTCGCAGCTTCCGGAACCGGAAATTCCCGCTCCGCCATGTCGGCGGCAATAGCCGCCCGATGAAGCTCGGGCCGGTACTTCAGATCTCGGTCCATCTGCCGGTGTTCGGAGCTGATGCGCATCAACTCGGCGATCCGCGGCCGAACCAGCTTCCAACGGCCATCCCGAATCGCGGCATTGCCCTCCACGTGCGGCGTATAGCGGTTCCACTGCCAGAATCGTCGCGGCGCGGTGGGTGGCGGCTCGCCGCGTAGGGT
>JAKZUJ010000191.1:0-17182 GCA_047516685.1 Chloroflexota bacterium
CGGGTCGCAGCGAGCGCAATTCGTCCACGCTGGACCAGATGCCGTGCGCCAGGCCGGCCATATAGGCCGCGCCCAGCGCGGTGGTTTCGACGTCAGCGGGTCGCGCCACGATGCGCCCGGCACGCGTGGCCTGTAGCTGCAGCAGCAGGTCGTTCGCGGCAGCACCGCCATCCACGAGCAATTCGCCGCTGAGCGGCGGCATGACTTCCAGCACGTCGTGGACCTGATGGACGATGGCTTCCAACGCCGCGCGGGCCAGGTGTGAGGCCGTGACCCCGAAGGTGAGACCGAGGACGGCGCCCCGGGCGTCCGGGTCCCAGTAGGGCGCCCCAAGCCCCGTAAAGGCCGGGACGATTACCGCGCCGCCGGTGTCGGGGACGGCGCGTGCCAGGGGTTCGATCTCGGGCGCGGATTCGATCAACCCCAGTTCGTCTCGCAGCCACTGCACGAGGGCGCCGCCGGTAAAGACACTGCCTTCGTAGGCGAAGGTCAGGCCGTCCGGCTGGGAGAGCGCCACGGTGGTGAGAAGGTGTTCGATGTCCGGCGGTCGTGCGTTGCCAGCGTGCTGGAGCAAGAAGCAGCCGGTGCCGTAGGTCACCTTGGCGGCGCCGCGAGAATCTGCCAGATGCCCGAAGAGCGCAGCCTGCTGGTCGCCGGCGATTCCTGAGATCGGCGTTCCGGCGGGGACCGGGGCATCGGATCCCGTCAGCGCGCATTCGCCAACCGAGGGGACAACCTCCGGGAGCGTCCGCGGCGGGATCGCGAACAGCTCGGTCATTTCAGGCGACCAGTGGGCCGTGTCGAGGTTCAGCAGCAGGGTGCGGGAAGCGTTGGTCGCGTCGGTAAGGTGGGCGCCGCCGGTCAAGCGCGCGATGAGCCAGGCATCCACCGTGCCGAAGCGCAGCCGGCCGGACTGGCGTGCCGCCGCCACCTCGGGCACGTGCTCCAGCATCCAGGCGAATTTGCTGGCGCTGAAGTAGGGACTGAGCCGAAGCCCCGTGGCGGCGCGGATCGTAGCGTTCTGGCCACTTGCCTCCAGTTCGGCCATTTGCGGCGCCGTGCGGACGTCCTGCCAGACGATGGCCGGGGCCAGCGGTTCAAGAGTGGCCGCGTCCCAGGCAACGGCTGTCTCGCGTTGGTTGGTGATTCCGAGCGCGGCCACGCTATCTGACGGGGCCGAGTCGATCGCCCGACGCGCGCTCTCCTGCACCCCGTGCCAGATCTGCCGAGCATCGTGCTCGACCCAGCCGGGCCGCGGATAACTCTGGGTTACCGGGGCGTACCCGCGGCCAACGATGCGAGCTCGCTCGTCGATAACCAATGCGGTCGTGCCCGTGGTGCCCTGGTCAATGGAGAGAATCAGAAGGGAGCGCCTCGGCACGAGCAGCCGGCAGGCGTACGGTAGCATCGGCGCCAGACGCCAATACAAGGCGAAAAGGGGGGCGAGTGGTCCTGAGCGATCAGGCTTTGCGCGATGCGATTGCTTCAGGCCAACTGAACGTAGCCCCGCTCGACGTAACCGCCATTCAGCCCTCCAGCATCGACCTGCGGTTGGGTGCTGTGTTTCGGGTATTTGTGAATCAGACCGAGACCCACATCGATCCCAGGCAAAGTCAGCCCGATCTGACAAAGCGAGTCGAGGTTCCCGCGGGCAGCAACTTTGTCCTGCATCCCGGCGAGTTTGTGTTGGGCGGAACCGTGGAGACCATCGAGATGCCCGACAATCTGGTGGGACGGATCGAGGGCAAGAGTTCGCTGGGGCGGCTAGGCTTGATGGTGCATAGCACGGCGGGCTACGTCGACCCCGGCTTCCGCGGCAGTTTGACGCTGGAATTGTCGAATCACGCGAACCTGCCCATCCTGCTTTGGCCCGGCATGCGGGTCAGCCAGCTATCGGTCATGCAGCTCACAGGCCCGGCCGAGCGTCCGTACGGCTCACCAGGTTTGGAGAGCAAGTATCAGGATCAGATGGGGTCAACACCCAGCCGGTCGCATCTGGGATTCGCCTAGCAGCGACGCCGGCATGTTGAGGAGCACGTAATGGCAGAAGCCGTCGAACAGCCCGAAGTAGCCACTGGCAACGAGGAGCCCTTTCTCGAGTCGTCCGGCGGCGTGGTCTATCGCCAGAAGAATGGCGAAGTTCAGGTGGCGGTGGTGCAGACCCAGCGGGGCGCCTGGGTGCTTCCCAAGGGGGCCGTTGAGCCCGGCGAGGCGCCCAAGGACGCGGCGGTACGCGAAGTGCGAGAAGAAACCGGCATCGTGGGCGAAGTGGTGGAGGACCTGGGAGAAATCCGCTACGAGGTCAGACCCGACCTGTGGACGGGATTCGTTCCCAAAGTGGTGCACCAGTACCTGCTGCAATCAGTTGGGGGCAGCATTCGGCCCGATCCGTCGGAGCATGTGGAAGCTCGCTGGGTGTCGATGCAGGAGGCGGTGCGGATGCTGCACCACGTGAACGAGCGCACCATCATGCTAAGGGCGGAAGACCTCCTGACTCGTTTGTTTCCCGGGAGCGCGAGTGCCTGACGCGCGCGGATGGCGCCACGGCGGCCGGGCGCTGTTGGCGGCGGCGGCCCTTGCCCTTGGGCTGATTGTCCTGAGTGGCGGTGGCGCGGGGACAACCTTGCCGGCGGCATCGGGAACGCTTCGGCTCGCCGGCAGCGAACCGCTCACGCTGGATCCGGTTCACGTGCGCGACACGGGATCGGCGGAATATGCGCAGGAGATCTTTGCGGGGCTCACCCGCATTGCACCCGACCTGTCAGTGGAGCCCGACCTGGCCTCCGGCTGGACTGTGCGCGACGACGGTCTCACATACACGTTCTGGATTCGTCGTCACGCCAGATTTCACGACGGCACGCCTTTGACTGCCGCCGATGTCTTGTGGTCATGGACTCGCGCGCTGAATCCTGAGACGGGTTCGCTCTCGGGGCCGGTGTTCCTGGAAGACATTGCAGGCGCGGCGGAGTACGCGGCCGGAGCGGCCGACTCGGTTTCGGGGCTGCGCGTGCTGGGATCGCGCCAGCTGGAAGTCACGCTGATCGCACCGCTTTCGTTCTTTCCCAGCAAGCTGAGCGCCGGCCCGACGCTGATCGTGGATCAAAGGAACGTGGTCGCCGGCGACGAGTGGTGGCGATCGCCAAACGGGTCGGGGCCATATGCATTGCAGGATTGGCGCCCTGAGGAATTGATCACGCTGAGGCGCGCGCACACGGCGTCCTGGCTCCCGGGCGGGCCTGAGATTGTGGAGTTTCACCAACTTGACGTGGACGAAGACTTACTGCGTTACGAGAACGAAGAGATTGACTTCGTCTACATCGGCGGGGCTGACCTTGACCGCTTCCGGGATCCCAACGAGCCGCGCAGCGGGCAGCTGATCAGCACGCCCGGCCTGGGCTTGCAGTACGTCGGCTTCAACACGACACGTGCGCCTCTCGACGACGTGCACGTTCGACGCGCTCTTGCGCTGGCCACCGATCGGGTGTTTATCAACGAAGTGGCGCTCGCCGGGACGCAGCGGGAGGCGACGGGCGTGATTCCTCCGGGCCTGCCGGGCCATCGATCCGACTATGAGGGTCTGGCCTTTGACCTGGACGCCGCCCGCGCGGAGTTGGCGAAGTCGAGCTACGGCAGTGCGGAGGCCCTACCGCCGATCACCGTGGTGGCTCCGGGCGACAGCTTGTCGGGCAGTCCGTTCCTGGAGATGGTTGTTGACCCGTGGCGGACCGCGTTGGGCGTTGACGTCTCCATTGAGGTGCGATCGTTTGATGACCTGGTCGCCACGCTCGACGATTCGACGCACGACTTACAAGCATTCTTCCTGGGGTGGTCGGCTGACTTCCCGGATGCGTCTAACTTCACGGACGAGTTGTTTGGGTCGGATCGTCCCGACAATTCGTGGCGCCTGTCGGATTCCGTCGTTGACGATCTGATTGCCCTCGCCCGCCGCGCCGACACGGATGACGAGCGGCTGGGCTACTACGGAGATATCGAAGCCCGGGTTATCGAGCAGGGGGTGCTGATACCGCTGCTGTTCTTCGTGTCCCACGAACTCGTGCAGCCCTGGGTGGAAGGCTATGGCGGCCGCCCGCTCACTCGAGAGTGGCTCACGGACCTGACCATCACGAGATAGTTCGGTGCCGCTGAACCGCCGGCGGTTTGTGCAACTGGCGGGCGGCAGCATGGCGGTGGCCGCCGTGGCCGCTTGCGAAGGACCTGGCGCCTCCGCATCCGGCGGTAACGGCCGGCGCCTGGAGTTGCTGCTGGACGAGCCGGCGACCATTGATCCGGCGCTGGTGGCGCAGCCACAGGAAGCAACAATCGCCGACGCTCTGTTCGAGCCGCTGGTGCGCGTGAGGGAAGGCGGCGCGGCGTGGCCGGCGGCCGCGGACTCGTGGCAGGTCACGGACGCAGGGCGTGCCTACCAGTTCACGTTGGCGGCCGAAGGACGCTGGACCTCGGGAGAGGCCGTGTCCGCCGACGACTTCGTTTGGTCCTGGAAACGCAATCTGTCTCCGGAGCTGGGCGCCACCTTCAACTATCTGCTGTTTCCGATCGGCGGCGCGGAGAGCTTTGCGGGCGGTGGCCGCAAGCGTGAAGACCCGCGGATAAGCGCGCCGGACGCCTCAACCCTGCTGATGCAGCTTGAGGCCCCGACGCCGGGATTCCTCGCACGGGCGGCGACCTCAACGTTTGTTCCGTTGCCGCGAGCAGAGATCGAAGGCATGGGCGCAGCCTGGACCTCGCCGGTCCGCATCCGGAGCAACGGTCCCTACAAGCTCGCGCAATGGGATGGCGGCCTCGGCATGACTCTGCACCAAAACTCACACTACGGTGGGCCGACTCCGCCCGGCTTCAGCGACGTGGTGATCCGATTCCCGCGGTCGGCCGGCTCGCGACTTCAAGACTTTCACACCGGCCCCGCGCACGCCGCGAACGTGAGCGGCGCGGACTACCGTTCAGCGTTGGCCGACGCGAACCTACGGCCGCGGCTGCGGCTTTTCGAACGCGCTGGGACCTGGTTCATCGTGATAAACACGCGCAAGCCGCCGTGGAATTCGCCGGCCGTTCGACGGGCGCTATCGCTGGCCCTTGACCGTGAAGCGCTGGCCGCGGCCGTGTTTGATCAACCCACGCTGCCAGCGCATCGGCTGACGCCGGCGAACATCCTGGCGGCCGAGCCGGGCGGAGCGCCACAGGTGGACGAGGCGCGCGGCCTGTTGGCAAGCGCCGGTTTTCCCAACGGGGAAGGGCTCCCGCCGCTACGCTTCACCTACCACCGGACCGATCAATGGGACCGCCTGTCCGCCGAACTGGCACGAGTCTGGGGCGACACGCTGGACCTGGAGGTGCAGTTGGACGGGCGGGAGTGGCGCGAATTCCTGGACTTTTCGAACGACCCCGGCGACTTTGACGCCTACCGAGCCGGCTGGACGTCGGACTACCGCCACCCGTCGAACTGGCTGGACGATTTGTGGCGATCCGATGTGGATTTCTTCCAGTCCGGTTGGGCAAGCGCCGAGTTCGACGGACACCTGGTCACCGCAGCCGCCGCCACGGACGATGAAGCCCGACGCGCGGCCTACGCAGCCGCCGACGATCTGCTGGAGTCCCAGGCGCCGGCGATCGCGATAGGCCGCCACGCGTCGGCCTATCTGCTCAAGCCGACCGTGACCGCCTTTGGGATCGACCCGGTGAGCGGCGCGATAGATCTGGCGCAGGTCAAACTTGGCGACTAGGTCAATGCCGCCGTCGGGCGCCGTTTAGCGCTCGATCGGTACATTGATCATGGATCCCCACTCGGTCCAGGACCCGTCGTAGTTGCGGACGTTTCCGACGCCGAGCAGTTCGTGCAGCGCGAACCAGGTGTGCGCGGAGCGCTCGCCGATGCGGCAGTAGGTGATGACCGGCGCGTCGCCCGTAGCTCCGCGCGACCCGTAGATCTCCTGCAACTCGTCCGCGGACTTGAATGTGCCGTCGGCTTCGTTGACCGCGGTCAGCCAGGGAACGTTGTCGGCGCCTGGAATGTGTCCGCCGCGTTGGGCCAGCTCGGCCAATCCTGGCGGGGCCAGGATTTCACCAGTGAATTCAGCGGGCGAGCGCACGTCGACCAGCACCGTGGAGCCGTCGCCGACGGCGGCTCGGACGTCGGGCTGCAGGATGCGCAGGGACGGGTTGGCCTCACCAGCTTCGTAGGTGGATCGCTCAACGTCGGTCAGGTCGGTGGTCAATTCCCGGCCTTCCAACTCCCACTTGAACCTGCCGCCGTTCATAAGGCTTACACGGTCGTGGCCACCAAGCTTGAACTGCCAGTACGCAAAGGCCGCGAACCAGTTGTTGTTGTCGCCGTACAGGATGACGTGGGTGTCCGCGGAAATCCCGGAGTTCTCCAGCAAGTCTTTCCACTGCTCCGGCGACGCGATGTCGCGCCTCACGCCGTCGGAGAGCTGGGTTTCCCAGTTCCATCCCACGGCGCCGCAGATGTGGCCAGAGTCATAGGAGCTTGTATCAACGTCAACTTCGACGAGCCGCACACCGTCGTCGCCGCCGTTCGCGGCAACCCAGTCGGTATCCACGAGTGCGTCTTGTTTCACGTATTCCGCCATTGCCCTCACCTGTCTAGAGTTCCGAGGCGCCTGCCAGGGCGCGCGTCCCAGTCTCGCACGTAAACCAAGGTGAACTACGGTCAGAGGCTGACGCAACTGCTAAGTTAACTGTCCATGGTCGTTCCGCGGACTCCTTGATCGAACATGCCTCGGAAGCTTCGGCCGTGGAATGTGCCACGGGCCATCATCGTGGCGCTGGCATTGGTTTGCGGCGCATTTCTGACGACCTCGCAACTTGCGCGCGCGCAGTCGCCGCCCGACGTCGCCACCGGCTCAGGATGGTTCTTCACGCAGACCGCACCGGGCGAAGGTCTCGGATTCGAGGTGACCGACGCCGAGGACATCCCATTCTGGACGTTCTTCCAGTCGGCCGGAGGCGTGCGCAGGCTTGGGTATCCGATTTCCAATCGCTGGTCGAACGGGCCGCTGACCTACCAGGCCTTTCAGAAGTCGGTCCTGACGTGGTCAGCGAGCGATGGGGTGGCCTTCGTGAACGTGTACGACGCGCTCAGCCACGCGGGACGGGACCATTGGCTGCGTAGCGCACGCGGCGTGCCATTCCCTCCTGATGCGAAGCCGAACGACGGCCGTTCGTCCGCGGACGTGCTGACGGAGCGGCTGGAGATTTTGCAGCCGTATCCGGATATCGAGCGCCGCTGGTTCCGCAACGACCGCTGGCTGGAATCCTACGGCCTGCCGGTGGTCTCCGAAGTCCGCGACGAGTTTGTGGTGCTGCGTGCGCAGCGCGCGGTCTTCCGACAGTGGCGCCTGGACTCCGAAGCCGCGGTTGATCCGCCCGTCATCATCATCTCCCATAGCGGTGTGGACTACCGAGACGGCGGCATGATTCCGTCCGCGGCGACCGTGGCGATTCCCGATCCCAACCTTGCCGGGACGACCGGAGTGCTGGCGTTTCTGAGTAACCGCGACGGGGCCTGGAACTTGTGGTCCATGACGCCGACGGGGACCGACCTGACCCAACTGACGCTATCCGGCGGGCTGACTAGCCGGCCGAACTGGTCGCTGGATGGGCAGCGGATTGCTTATTCCGCGTTCGCGAGCGGGGGGTACCAGGTTTTCGTGGCCGACAGCGACGGCGGCAATCCACGGCAGCTCACGAATACCACCGCCACGGACTGGGAGGCCTGGTGGGCGCCGGACGGCGAGCGGCTGGTGTTTGCAAGTACCCGAAGCGGCGAAAGCGAGATTTACACGATGCTGGCGGACGGTTCCGACCAGCGCGTGATCGGGGATCAAGACGGATTTCTCTGCTATCCGGCGTGGTCAACGGACGGTTCGCGGATCATCTTTACGAGCGGGGCGGCTATCGTCACGATAAACCTGGACGATCCGATTGGCACGCGGTCGGTCATCGGCAGCGGCCGCGACCCATCGTTCTCACCGGACGGCTCACGCATCACGTTCGCTCGATGGGTGGGCGACGCTTTCGATGTGTTCATTGCCGACGCCGACGGCTCGAACGAGATCCGCCTGACGACGCACCCGGCGTCCGACTGGAACCCGGTGTGGTCGCCGGACGGCGCGAAAATCGCCTTTGCCAGTTACCGGGACGCGAACTGGGAGGTTTACACCGTCCGAGTTGACGGCACCGATCTGCAGCGAATTACGGACAGCCCGGCCTCGGACTACCTACCGGCCTGGGGACCCCAGCCGAACTAGCCGGCGGCCAGGCGCGAGCGTGCGGCGGCGGCCGCGCCCAGAAGCCCCACGTTCTCGCCGAGCGACCAGGGTTCAAGGCGTAGGTTGGGGGCAGTGCTCTTCAAGAGGTGCGCACGCACCGCGTCGCGCAGAGGATCGAATAGGAGGGAGCCGGCGTTGGCAATGCCGCCGCCGATGACCACCATGTCCAGGTTCACCAGGTGCGCAACGTTGATGACGCCGAAGCCGACGGCGCGGCCGGCGCGGGCCAGGGCGCCAATCGCCAGTTCGTCGCCCTGCCGGGCGGCTTCGACGACGTCGCGGCCCGTCAGATCGGCACGGGCGGCCAACACACTGGTGCGGCCGGCGGTGATTTGTTCGCTTACCCAGGCAGCGATATCGGGTCCAGCGGCGATGGCTTCCACACAACCCCTATTGCCGCAGTCGCACAGGGGCCCATCAAAGTCCACGGTCATGTGGCCGAACTCGCCGGCGCTGCCGTAGGCGCCGTGCCAAAGTTCCCCGTCCAATATCAGTCCACCGCCCACGCCGGTGCTGACCGTAACGTAGAGCATGTTCCGAGCGCCCTGGCCGACTCCGTACTGGCGCTCGGCGAGCGCAGCGGCATTGGCGTCATTTTCCAGGAAGGTGGGCAAACCGACGGCCTCGGCCACGCGATCCACCAGCGGAACTTCCCGCCAGCCCGGCAGGTTGGGCGCTTCATGAATCACGCCGGTCCGCCAATCGAGCGGTCCGGGCGCGCCGATCCCCACGGCCGCGAGTTCCGAGATGTCCACGGACGCGCGGGTTAGCGAGTCATGCAGCGCGGCGACGATACGATCGATCACAGCGTCGGGCCCGCGGGAAGCATCCGTGGCGCCGGTCACGAATCCGGAGATACCACCGTTCGCGTCAACGACAGCCGCGCGCAGGCTGGTACCGCCAAGGTCGATAGCGCCAACGGGCCGGGACAGGTCAGGCATCAAGGGAGCTTTCAACGGGTGGCGCGGTCAGACGGGTCACGTCGCGCGCGTTTCTACGTCGGCGCACCTGGACGAGTTCGAAGAGCACCATGGCCACGACGATAAACGCGGGCGCCAGGAGCATGCCACCCCGGGGGCCGGCGGCGTCGGACGCGGCGCCAAGCATTGGCGCCAGCACTGCGCCCCCGACCCCGGCCATCGCCACGAGCGCGCCGGCCAGGGCGCCTGACATTTCCGGCCGAAGGCGCACGCCGATGCCCATCACGGTTGGAAACACGCCGCCGAGCGCGGCCCCCGTCAGCGCGAAACCGAGGACGGCCATGGGAGCCGAGGACGCCAATGCCGTTAGCGTGGACATGGCCAGCGCAAGGATGAGCGACCGCCGAATGATCCGCTCGGCTGGCCACGTAGCCGCCAGCCGCACCACGACGAGACGACCGGCCAGGATCCCGATCCAGAATGCCGTCACAGAGGCAGCCGCCGCCGTTCGCGCGATGCCCTGCACGTGTTCCATGAAGGCGGCGCCGAAGTCGGCGAAGGCGATTTCGACGCCGACGTACATGGTCAGCACAAGTCCCACCAGGACCGGCGCCGGCGATAAAAGCCCGCTCAGGACGGTGCGAAACGGCGGACTGGCGCCGCGGCGCGGCGGATAGGACAACCGAGCGAAGACCACGGCGCCCGTCGCCAGCCAGACGGCCACCACAAGATAGGCAACGCGCCAGTTCGCGAAGACCGCCAGGCAGACCGCCACGAGCGACGGTGCAAGGATTGCGCCCAGCGCAAAGGCGGTATTGACCAGGTTCAGCGCTCGGGTGCTGCGTTCGCGGGCCGCGTCCGCGACCAGTGCCGTCGATACGGCGGCGCCGGGCCCGAGCGCGCCCCCGGCCAGAAAGCTCGCCGCCAACAGCGAGCCGAAGCTTGGGCTGGCGGCCATCCACACCAGGGCAACAGAGGACCCCGCGGCCGAAAGTACAAGCATTACCTTGCGACCGGATCGGTCGGAGATCACGCCGCCGGCCAGGGAGCCAGTCAGGAAGCCAACGGAGATCGTCGTGATGACCAAGCTGACCTGACCGTACGTGATGCCAAATTCGTCGCTGATCGATTCCAGCGAGGGTCCGAAAACGCTGACCGCGGCGCCGGCGGCGGCGTAGAACCAGATCGTGGCCGCCAGGATCCTGGTGCGCCCTAAGGGCCTGCGTCGTGGAAGCGTCAAGATCGCAACTCGGCTGTGTGCAGCCGACGCGCCAGCAGCAGCGAAAGAAGAGCGATGCTAAGCGTGACCGGCAAGATGGCCACGGCCGCACGGACGGACAGCGCATCCGCAACGGCGCCAGAGAGCAGCGAGAGTCCCGCGAATCCCGTGCCGCCCATGGCGAGCATCAATCCAGCAATCATCCCGGAGGCTGACGGTCGGTAGCGCACCCCAATTCCGACCACCGTGGTGAACAGCGGACCGGCCACCAGCCCGGCCAGCGCCGCGGCCGCGAGGATTGCCGCGGGATGGGGAACACCGGCCACAATGACCGCGCAGAGCAGCGAAAGACCCAAACTGCCAAGGGCCAGATCGTAGGCATGTACTCGCAGCGCCAGCCACGCGCCGAGGATCCGTCCCAGCGAAATACCGAGCCAGAAGGCCGCCACCAGCGTGGCCGCGACCGAGCGCGTGAAGCCATGGTCGGCCTCCAGGTACGCAGCCAGGAACCCGCCGAGTCCGAGTTGCATGGCGAAGTAGCCCACGACAACAGCGCCGAGCAGGATTGGCACGGGACGCAGGACGGTCGGGATCGACGCCGCGTCACGAGATCGAAGCATGGATACGGCGGGAATGCGTGCGGACAACAGTACCGCGGACGCCAGCATGACCAGCAGGGCCGCGACGAGATAGGCGCCTCGCCAGCCGATTGGCGTCTGAAGCAGCGCACCGACCAGCGGCGGGGCCATGAGCGCACCGAAGCCGAACGGCATTTGCGAAATTGTCATGGCGCGCCCGGTGGCGTCGCCCGCAACGTCGGAAATGGTCGCGGTGAGCGGGGACTCCGTCAGCCCGAAGCCAAAGCCATTCAGGCAGCTTCCGAGCAGCAGTATCCCCAGCGCCGGCGCAATCCCGGATACCAGCAGCCCGACGACGAGAAGGGTTAGCCCCGTGCTCAGCGTGGAGCGGCGGCCACGCCGATCCGCCAGCAGCCCACCCACAATCGTTCCGGTTGCATACGAGATTGCGGGAACGATCAAGGTCAGGACCACCACCACATAGGTGAGGTTGAAGTCGGCGCGCACAGCCTCGAGCGATGGGCCCGGCGCCGCCAGCAGGACGCCGACGGCGAAATAGAACGGCATGGAGCGCGGCACGATCGAGCGTCGCCCGCCAACCCTCATGCCGGAGCCGGCCCGCGCGAGATCGGCAAGCCGTTAGCCGCGCGGTTCGAAGGCGTCGGTCTCCACGATGGCGTCCTGAGCGTCGAATCCAAATTCGGTCGACGGTTCAGCGACCTCACAGGTCCCCGGCAAGTCGTTCAGTACGGCTTCGCTGACCCAGAAGGTCTCGAGTTCCAGGGTGTTTCGAATCCGCCCGATGCGCAGCGGCTGGTTGGTGGAGCGCGCGGCCAGGTGGAGCACTGTCTCGTAGCAGGCGCGGTCGGTGGGCAGTGTGAGCGGAACCTTGGCGGCGTGCAGTGCCATGGCGGTGAGCGTATTCATGGCGAGGGCTTCTTGGTCAATGGCGTCGGCCAGCTTGCGGCTGCACAAATCGGCCAGTCCGATGCCCACGGCGTTGCCGTGCGATTCGGGCGTGAGACCCAGCACCGCCAGCCAGCCGTAATCGGGCTTTCGGTCAAGTTCACTCAGGCGACGCCACATGCCGACCACGTTGGGGTCCATTCCCGATCCGGAGATGTTCTTCCCCATGCGGTCGATGAGCAGGCCGTCGAGGTTGTCGAGAGGCAGCCGGGGCATCAGTTCGCGGGCGAGCTTCAGCAGGCGTTCGTCGGTGGCGTGAAAGGCTTCCGGCGGAACCACCTCGGCGCGGGCGGGCCGGTCGAAGGCGTTCTCAACCAGCGCCACGCCACAGAGCAGGTGGCCGGAAGCGACGGTCAAGGCCGCCGCCTCGGGTATGCCCGTCGCCAGCGGATGGGCGTGCAACGATTCGGCGCCGCGGCGATTGCCGAGCCCGATGACGCTCATCTTGCAGAGGCCGCTTTCGATCGGGCCGCGAAATCCAGTGTGCGGTTTGACGCGGCCAATCACGATGACGCCGTCGGCGGCCGCAGCATCAGCGTCCAGGTGGACGGTGATGCCGGATGCGGTCTTGCCCAGAACCACGGTCTCCATTGTGGCGCGAACCGGGGCCCCGACGGCCTGTTCGTGCACGCCGTAGTCGGCCAGCACCGACGCCTGACCTTCAGCCGTTCCGCCGCCGTGGCTGCCCATGGCTGGCACGACAAAGGGGCACAGCCCCGATTCAAGCAGTCCACGAACGAGGACTTGAACGACCTGGACCACGGGCGAGACGCCTCGCGAGCCCACAGCAATGGCTACCGAGGCCGCGGGCGGCAATGCCGCTCGTTCGAGCTGCTGGCGAAGTCCGACGGCCAGGTGTTCTTCGAGGTCATCAAGCTCGGCGGCGTCGAAGGCCTGCCGAACCAGGACCATGCGCGGAGTAGCAGACGGCATGAGCGCAGTCTAGCCAAGGGACCCGGCCCACCGGCATGACCGCGCCCGTGCGAGCTCGCTGGCTGGCGGGATGCGGATCCCACGTACCTCACGAGCACAGCGATCGCCCATCGACTTGCCGAGCGCCGCGTCAGTTCGACCCTTCCAGGCGCCACGGCCGACAGTCTTTCGTCGTCAGAGTTACGGGCCACTGGTCGTAATGCGGACTCTCGCGAATCCCCTCGCTTAGCAACACGTCACGAATGTCAACGCGGTCCGGGTTGTTAATGACGCGCTTCTGAATCCGTTCGGAGCCTGAATCAGTCCAGCTCAGCGTTACGGTGCACAGCGAACCCGAGTTGCCGGGATCTTCGGCCACGATGGTCATCTCCGCGGTAAGGAACTCCGGCAAGTTCTCGGTGCCATCCGAGATGGTGTGATTGACCCGGATCGTCCGCCGCTCCGCCAACACGTCCAGCCAGACGTTGTAACCCAGGCACACCGGCGCCAGCAGCGCGATTCCCAGCACCAGCAATCCGAACAGGAGACGGCTGCGGCGCCGTCGACGCGCCATCACGCGCGCGGCCGCCGCTTTCACAGCCGGATCTCGACGCACCGGCGGTACCCGACTGACGACCGGCTCGGCAGACGCCGACCGAGCGTCCGGAAGCTCGACCCGGCGATCGTCGAACAGATACACAACCCATGAGACGAATGACCGTAGGCCTGAAACCAGGATCCTCAGGACCATGAAATAGATAACTGGAATGGACGCCACATTTATGATGAGCACAAGAGTCGTTACAAGTACAATTACAACAGCAATTACCAATGACGGTCCGGAGAAATCACGAAGGTCCAATTCAGCAACCTATCCATGGGTGTAATTTTCCGCTGAAGTTGAGCCAGCGGCCACTCAGCGCCATTGTACCAAGGAAAGTTTGACATCCGATTGAAGAAACCCAATCGAAAGGTAACCCTAATGCTCGATGTACTAGAGAGATACGGCGATGTCACGAATCCCGCGTGAACTGCTCGGATACTTACCGCCTGTCGATGCTTCCGAGTGAGTTCGCAATATTGGGGCAACGCGTCAGCCAAGCGGAAAGTCCAGCCCCCGAGCGGTGGATAGGCGCCGGGAGAACGCCGGTGCGCGCTCGTTGAAAGGCTGCACGATATAGCGCGTCGGTGGCGGTTGCCGCGGCCATTTGCCACCGCCGTGCAATTCAATGGTGGCAGCGTCCCGGATCTGTCTTGAGCGAATCAGCGTAGCCGCCGAAGGAGTGCGGCGACCGGTTACGGAACGGCGGCCGACTGGCAGAGTCGCGGCGCGTAGGGCACGCTGACAGGCAGGATGCGGATCGCAGTCGTCACGGATATCCACGGCAACCGCCACGCCCTGTTCGCGGTATTGGCCGACCTGCGGCGGGTGGGCGCGGACGAGGTGGTGTTTGGCGGCGACGCGGCCCTGTTCGGTTCCAGACCGCGCGAATGTTGGGAGCGTGTGATTGATCTTGGCTGGCGTTTAGTACAGGGCAACACGGACCGCTACATCTGCAACCTGCCGTCCAAGCTGGCCACGCTGGACAATGCCGATGGCGGGCAGGCGCGATTTCTGCGCGCGAATGTGGCCTGGACCGCCGAGCGTTTGGGGCCGGCCCTGGTGCGCAAGCTGGGAGCGATGGCGCGGCAGGTCAGCATTGCGTCGCCAGCCGGCACGCTGCTCGTGGTGCACGGCTCGCCGGGCGACGACGAATCCGGCTGGGGCCGCGATGACGACGAGCCGACCGTTAGCGCCGTGATTGGCCCGACCGAAGCCGCGGCCGTCGTGAGCGGCCACACCCACACGGCAATGATCCGCCACGCGGGTCGCGTGCTGGCGGTGAACTGCGGCGCCGTTGGCCGCTCGCATGACAGGCAGCCGGGGCTGGCCACGTACGGGGTGTTGGATGACGCCGCCGGCCGCTGGTCGGCCGAACTCCGCCGCGTGGACTACGACCACCGGAGCGCCCACGCCGAGGTGAAGGCATTTGGCGTCCCGGTTTCCGAGGCCTTCGCGAGCACGCTGCTGACCGGCGTCGCACCGGCCTGAGCGTTCAGGCTTGACGCCGAAGCAACCTGCCGACGGCAAGATCGCTGGGGACCTGACCGCCGCGGAGGCGCCGCGGCATCCGGCGTTGCGCCGACGGGGCGTTGCCGCCCTACTCGTCACGTTGACGCTGATCCTGAGTCTCTCTCTCTTCATTGCCGTCATGCGTGAGGGACGCACGACGCTCGGCGCCATCAGCGCGGCCTGGGCGCTCAATTTCCTGGTCACGTTTGCAGCCACCGCCGGCTGGGGCGTGGCGGGCGTGCTGCTGGTGTCCTTCGTGGCGCGCCGTCGGATCGATGACGTATTGGTGGGCCACCTTTGGACCCACTGGCCGCTGCTGGCGCCGGCGACGCTGGCCGTGATGGCTTTCGTGTTCGATGACGTGAATCACCACCTGACCCAGACGGACAGCCTGCGCTGGCTGTGGGCGGCGCCTATCGGCGCATGGGTGGCGGGTCAGGTGCTGTGGCTGCCGCTGAGCCTGGATCGAGTGCGGCCGGCGCCGCTGCGCCTTGTGCGCGACGCAGGTCTGGCGTTGGCCGGCGGGCGCTTTACGCGGCTGACGTTCGGTCTGGTCTTCATTCAGTTCGTTCTGCTGCGGCTGGGCCTTGCGCTGCTGTGGCGGCCGATCGGGCTGTTTGAGCGTGGGAGCGACGTCGGCGCCTACGAGCAGCGGGCCCGCCTGGCGCTGCAAGGGCTGCAGCCATACCTGGACTACTGGGTGGAGTACCCGCCGCTGTTTCCGTGGATCGCTTCTGGACTGAAGCTGCTGAGCGTGCCGTTGGGCGGCGACGAGGCCGCCTTCCAGGTGCTGTTCAGCCTGCTGATGGTTGGGTTCGAAGCGGGGATCCTGTGGCTGATCCACGCGATCGCGGTCCGTGTGTGGGACGAGCCTCGCGGGCTTGTAACGGCCGCGGCCTACGCCGCGCTGTTTTATCCGATGTACATCGCCAACCGACACTTCGAGTCCATTGCCGGATTTTTCCTGCTCCTGGGGGTCTATCTGGTCATGCGAGAGCGACGCCATACGGCGGCCCTGGCTATCGCGCTGGGCATGCTGACCAAGCTCTTTCCCTTGGCGGCGCTGCCGGCGCTGCTGGCGGGTCAGTCCTGGACGGCTCGGGGGCGCTATGTCGGTTTAACGGTCGCGGCCGTGTTCGGGGCGCTGGCGCCACTGGCGGTGAGTGGACGCGAGTTCTTTGTAGCCTCGTTCCAGAACATGCTGTTCCGGCCAGGCTGGGAGACCGTGTGGGCGCTGGCCGACGGCTACTTTGGATTTGGATGGGTCCACCGCTACCGTCAGTCGCCGCACACGGCCCTGGAGTTCAACTACACGCCGGATCTGCCCGCCGCGGCCTGGTGGGGCGCGGCCGCCGTCGTGGCGGCGCTCTACGCTCTGCTGGCGCTGCGACGAAGGCCGGTGACACCAGCGGGGATGGTCTGGACCACCGGTCTGGCGCTGGTGGCCTTCGCGCTGTACCTGCGTGGTTGGTCGCCGCAATTCATGGTTTGGCTTCTGCCCTTCACACTCCTGGCGTACCCAGGCGGGCGGGGATTCCTGCTTGCCACCGGACTGTCCGGCTTGGCGTTGCTGGAATATCCGGTGTATTTCGTGCTTTGGTCGGACCACCCGTGGGTGCTATGGATCATTGTCGTCGCGCGGACCGTGGCCATCCTGGCGCTGGGCGTGGTGTTTGCTCGTCGGCTCTGGCGTGAGGGTCGGTCGGTTCAAGCCGAGACCGCCAACGAGCTGGAGCCAGATGGCGCCTAGGCTTCGGGCTGGGCTGCCGCCGCTGCGAACCGTACTCGGCGCCCTTGGCTGGGTGAGCCTCATCGGCATGGCGGTCGCGATGGCGGGCGCTTCGATTGGTCGGGCCGATCTCACGGCGCCCAGCGCATCCTGGGCCGTGACGGCCCTGGGCAGCCTGAGCGGCGCCCTGGCGGTCTGGACAGCGGCGTGGGCGGTGCGCCGGCGCACCGGCCACGGGACGGACTGGATCGGGGCGGGCGTGCCTCTGCTGGCGACGCTCGACGGCTGGATCATCACCGCCTTCCACTACGCCCACGAGCCGACGAATCACCTGCTGACCGTCGGGCTGGCGACGCCCGAGCTGTTCGCGCGGCCGTCGATCACCGAGTGGTTGGCCGTCAAGTTCGTGGCCCTCACGCTGCTCTGGGTCGCTTGGCCG
>JAKZUJ010000192.1:0-2532 GCA_047516685.1 Chloroflexota bacterium
ATTGTCGTCACGACGCTTGCGAAGCGCGGCGGCTGGATTAGCGTGCTGGTGCTGACGCCCTTGTTGTTGACGGCCGGCGCCTGGGGGCTGGTGATCTTCACGGACGTGCCGAGCATCCTGAAGGTCTTGGTCCCCAATGGATTGCCCGCAGCCGGGTTGCGCGCATCGCTAGCCGAGGTGTACCTGCCGACGGTTGCCTTGCCCTGGGCGGCGGAGATTGAGGCGTCGCCAGCGAACATCTGGCGGCCGGGCTTTGTGCTGGCCTATGCCCTGGCACTCACTGCGCTCGGGCGGATTATTGCAACCCGCGACCACGGGTGGTCCGCCAAGCTGACGGTAGCGTTGCTGCTTGGATTCCTTGGTCTGGTTGACGAGACCGTAGCTCTGATGGTGCTCGGTCTGTGGATGGTTGTGGAGGCTGGATGGCTTCTCCAAGCCCGACCAGCACGAGCGGCGCTGGGGCGGCTGGCTCTACGTGCCGCCACCGGACCGACGTTGGCCGCGCTGTTGCTGGCTGTTGGCGGCGGCGTGATCAGCGGCGTGCTGACGGGTTCGGCGGGTGGCGGTCTGTCGCTGGGGTGGACTGCCGACGCGGACAGTCGGCAGCCGCTGGGATTGTTCGTGGCGCTCGCCGGCGGTATCGGCCTACTGGGAATCGGGCCGGCAGTTGTCGCCGGTGTAGCAGCCGGTGTGGCCCGGCGGAATTTTCTGCCCATGACGCTGGCCGGCGCGAGCGCTGGATTTCTGCTCGCTGCGTTCATCTTGCAGTACGAGTTCGCCGAGCATGATGTGGTGCGACTTGACGGGCACGCGCGAAACTTGGCGTTGCTGGCGCTGCTGTTGGCGGTTGGGAGGCGGCTGTCTGCCTTGCGTGCCCGGTGGCGAATCGCAGCGGCTGCGTTGATCGCTGTGTTGGTGACGTGGCCGACCGTGGCCACGCCTCTTGGGAAAGTCGCTCTGGCCGTTGGCAACGGCATTCAGCTAGCCAACGCCGAGCCTGGATCAAGCGACTTCGGCGAGTCAGCCCGGTTCATTGGACGTGACTCAGTTCCCTCGTTCGCTTCCGAAGCCGTCACGACGTGGATCAGGAAGCACTCGGCCTCTGATGCACGCGTACTTTCACCCCATCCGCACGATATGACTGCGAACACAGGCCGTCCCAATGCCTCAGGCCATTTGGCGTTCGTTCACCTCTTTCCCGTGAGTGGCCCTGAATTCAGCGACGCGATTACTTACCTTGAACCAGCGGCGCTGCGACGCCTGGGCATTGCGTTCGTCCACGCGCCGGATGCCTGGGCTGCCGATCTGCCTGACCATGCCGCCAGTTGGCTGGTGAACTCGGAGTTCTTCGAGCTCGTTGTACGCGGCGAGTCTGATGCTCTATACCGGGTGCTGCCGGCTTTTCTTCGGCTGGACTCGCGTCCGGCCGCAGGTTCGTTTGAGGCCCTGCGGCAGGCTGTCCCAGCGAAGACGGGCGTGTACCTGTCACGTGAATTGGGTCCATTAGCCGCAATCCGGGTTGCGTCGGCGTTGTCCCACGCCCACATGATGGGCGAGGTGTCAACAGCGAATCTACATCCACTCACGAGATTTGACGCTGAGCCGCGTGGGGATCAATCGCCGGAAATTGTGGTGGCTTCAACCCATTTGCCATCGACGGTCGTTCCGTCTGACGATGGCGCACCTATCTGGAGGAACGACCAAGTCGTCGTCTACACAGTGGGCGCTGACATCGTCCCGCTGATGCCGCCCCCTGCGCCGCCTCAGCAGAGCGTGGCGATCTCGGATGTTCAAGTAAGTGATGAGGAAATTGACTTTGCGGCAACGTTCGCAAATCCAACGTCCGAACGTTGGACGAGTCAGGATTGGGTTGTCTTGGACGCGGACGCTTCACTGTGGGAGGTTCTACAGAGCCTCGAATCCGGTCGGGGCACGCCTTGGTTCGGCGGTCAGATCGACCCCGAACCCGGATCCACGACTTTCAACTATCAGTTTCACGCAGCGAAGGGCCAGTTGCTCGTCCTCAATGCCGACGGCACTTTCGCGCGCGCCCCATCGTCAGGGACCGGCCTGGGTTCGGGAGTGTGGCTGCTGACCATGCGCCTCCGTGACGACCAGCGAAAAGCGCATCTCTTTCCGCTGCTCAAGTTTGAAATCCTGGCTGATGGCAGCGTTCGCTACGAGGCCGACGGGGTCGTGCCGAACTCTGTTCGGACCTCGTGATACAGCCGGGAGTGGGTCATTCTGAGGTGCCGTCGACGGCACGGTGACGGGCCTTCGGCGCTGACCCAGGGTGGGCCCGCGGGGATCTCCGGTGACCTGATAATCGTCACCCGCTGCTCGCCCCCGGTCAGCGCAAGGATCCGCCATCCAGCCCGACCGAGCGCCAAAATCTACGCGTCCGGGTCGCCCACCGCCGCTGCAGGCCGCGCCTCGGCGTTGCGGTACCGACGCGCGGCCACCGCGAGGATCCCGACCAAAATCACCAACACCAGAAGTTTGGTAGTACCCGTGCCCATGGATCAGCCTCCG
>JAKZUJ010000193.1:0-8407 GCA_047516685.1 Chloroflexota bacterium
TTCTACATCCAGCACCTGGAACGGCACGGGCTGGCCGAGACCTTTCAGCGCGAGCACCGCCGCTTCGGTGCTTCGAACTCACTGGCTACCGGCGTCTTCCCGTCGGGCGCATCCACCATCCCGGTCGAGCACGCCCGTACCTCGTGGGCCGTGGACCAGGCCATCGAATTTCTTGACTCGCGCGACGAGCGCCCTTGGGCGTTCTGCTGCTCGATCAAGGACCCGCATCCGCCCATCATCTCGCCGGGTGACTTTCCCGACCTGGTGTCGCCGGACGAAGTCGACTTGCCGGTCTCGCTGGCCGACGACCTCTCCACCAAGCCCCGCACGCTGCGCGAATCCGTCCAGCACCAGTGGGTCCGCAACATGACTCAGGCCGACTGGCGCCGCCTGATCGCGCACTACCACGGGCTCGTGGCGCACGTTGACACCGAAGTCGGCCGAATGCTGGACCACCTGCACGCCCAGGGGCTGGCCGATGACACGATCGTGGTCGTGCTGTCCGACCACGGCGAGAGCCTGGGCGCACACCGCATGATTGAGAAGGGACCCTCGATGTACGAGGAGTCGCTCGGTATCCCCTTCATCGTGCGCTGGCCCGGCCGGATCGATGCTGGGCAGGTCAGCGACACGCTCTTCAGCACCATCGATCTACCGGTGACTCTCGGCGATCTCTGCAACGTCGCCGTGGACGCCGGCGAGGGCCGCAGCTTCGCCGACGCCTGGACGTCAGGCGCGACGGCCCCGCGCGACGCCATCTTCGCCGAGTTCTACTCCCACTTCGCCGACCAGCACCAGCTCATCAAGACCGTCTGCACCGACCGCTGGAAGCTCAATCTTTTCCTGCTCGACGACTCCGAGCTGTACGACCTGCATTCCGACCCCCATGAGATGACCAACCTGATCGCCGACCCGGCGCACGCCGCCATCCGCGCAACCCTCGCCCAGCGCATCGTCGACTGGGTCTTCGAAACAGGTGACCCCCTGGCCCCCATCGTCGAACGCGCCGCGCGGGCGCTGGATGTCTAGCCCGTCGTCTGCCAGACCTGTTGCAGCGCGCGGTAGCCGATGATCTGAATACTTTCCTCCTCCACGATCCGCGCGGCCTCCTCGGAAACGGCCACGTCAAAATCGGATTGACGGCCTTCCGGTGTCCCGGTTACCCCCGGAAGCCTTGGATCGGCCATCACGGCCCGTAGCTCCTCGGTAGCGATCCCGGGATGCAGCGCCCATTCGCTCAGGCCCGCTGGAAGCTCCCTGAGCTTGGCGGCCAGCACGTCCGCCTTCCGCTCCGGCGGAATCCGGCCCGAATCCAGGACGCCGTGCTCGGCGGCCGGCAAGCCTTGCTCCAGCAAGCGCCTGACGAGCTGGGGCGACCCTGCGCGCATTGCCAGCCCGTATTCGCGCGCCAGGCGGAACACAAGGTCGAAAATGTCCTGTCGAAACTCGTGGGGACCGTAGTGGGTGTCCAGGTGCGAAGGTTGCAGGCCTAACGCCTTGATCGCCTCGATCTGAGCTCGGAATTCCGTCTCCAGTTCGCCGATGTCCGCGGTGGCCAGCAAGTCGTCAAACCGGTCATCGCCAAAGAAGCACCCGGACTCATCGAGCAGCGACGGCACCTCCGCCGGCGGCGCCAGCGGACCCCAGCGATAGTTCCGGTACTCCGAAACGACGGTCAAATGCACGGCAAACGAAACCTCCGGTTGCCTGCGCAGGAACTCGGCCGCGTGCAGACACCACGGCGTCGGCGCCATTAGCGAACACGAACTCACCAGGCCCTCAGTGATCGAGCGGATCGCGCCCAGGTTCTGGCCATGGCACATGCCGAAGTCGTCGGCGTTGACGATCAGCAAGCGGGCGTTGGCCGGATACCCCAGCAGCTCATTGGCTCGTGGGACGGCTGCCATCTTCTACCTCCTCTGGCGCGCGCAACGCGCTCCAACTGCTCGGGCCCCTGATCGTCGCCTCAACCAAGTGTGACGAGTGGCTCTCGTATGATTTGTCTCGGCTTCGAAGGCTATCGTGGGTAGTTGGTCGAGCTAACTCGTCGCTGAACGGCTGCGGTTTCGTTACCGCGTGGAACGACCGTTGAACTTAGCAAAGAGGGCACTTCAGATGAAAAAGACGATGGCCCAGGCGCTGATCGAGTTCCTCAAAGTTCAGCACGTGGCGCGGGACGGTCGGCAGCAGCCCTTCTTCGCTGGCTGTTTCGGCATCTTTGGACACGGCAACGTGACGGGTGTGGGCGAGGCGCTGCAGGAGAACCCCGACTTCCGCTACTACCAGGCCCGCAACGAGCAGTCGATGGTCCACAGCGCTATCGGCTTCGCCAAGATGTCGAACCGACTCGGAACCCTGGCTTGCACGTCGTCGATTGGTCCTGGCGCCACCAACATGGTCACCGGCGCGGCCACGGCCACCATCAACCGCCTGCCCGTCCTGCTGCTGCCTGGCGACATCTTCGCCAACCGCAAGGTCGCGCCGGTCTTGCAGCAATTGGAAGCGCCCTGGTCGCACGACGTCTCCGTCAACGACTGCTTCCGCCCGGTATCCACCTACTGGGACCGCATCAACCGGCCGGACCAGCTCGTGCCGGCGCTGATGGAAGCGATGCGGGTCCTCACCTCGCCCGCCTCCACCGGCGCGGTAACGCTCTGTCTGCCGCAGGACGTGCAGACCGAGGCCTACGACTATCCCGACCGCCTGTTCGAGCCGCGCGTCTGGGACATTCCGCGCGCACGGCCCGACGCCGGCCTGCTGCAGCGAGCGGCCGCCTGGCTGCGTGCCAGCCAACGCCCGCTGATCATTGCCGGCGGCGGCGTCCTGTACAGCGAGGCCTCGGCCACGCTGCAGGCCTTCGTCGAAGCGACAGGCATCCCGGTCTCGGAAACCAAGGCCGGCAAGGGCGCGCTGCCGTTCGACCATCCCCAGGTTCTGGGCGCCGTGGGTTTCTCCGGCGGCACGGCGGCCAACCTCGTGGCGCGCGATGCCGATCTGATCATCGGGATCGGCACGCGCTACACCGACTTCACCACCGCGTCCAAGACGCAGTTCCAGAACCCGGACGTCCGGTTCATCAACATCAATGTGGCTGAACTGGACGCATTTAAGCACGCCGCGCTGCCGCTGCAAGGCGACGCAAAGGCAGTGCTGGAGGAACTTTCAAGTGCCGTCGCCGGCTACCGCGTCCCGTCTGAATTCAGTGCGCAAGTGGACGCCTGGCGCGCAGCGTGGATCGCTGAAACCGACCGTCAGACGGCCGCTACCGATGCCATCCCGCTGCGCCAGGGCCACGTTATCGGCATCGTGAACGAGTTCACCCGCCCCGAGGACGTGGTCGTATGCGCGGCGGGCAGCCTGCCCGGCGATCTGCACAAGCTCTGGCGCACCAGGCAGCCCGGCGGCTTTCACCTCGAGTACGGCTACTCCTGCATGGGCTACGAGATCGCCGGCGGCATCGGCGCCAAGCTGGCGGCCCCCGAGCGCGAGGTCTACGTGATGGTGGGTGACGGCTCTTACCTGATGATGGCGCAGGAACTGGTCACCGCCCTGCAAGAGGGCATCAGGATCAACGTGGTTCTGCTCGACAACCACGGCTGGGGCAGCATCCGCGCGCTTTCGACCGACGCCGGCGCCGACGGCTGGGGCACGCAGTACCGCTACCGTAACGGCGCCTCCGGCCAACTCGACGGCGACACCATGCCGCTCGACCTGGCCGCCAACGCCGAGGGCCTGGGGATGAACGTCATCCGCGCCAACACCGCGGACGACCTGCAGGAGGCCCTGGAAGAAGCGCGCGAGGCCGATCGCTCAACGCTGATCGCCGTGGAGGTGGACGCCGTTGACGGCGTGCCTACCTACGAGTCCTGGTGGGACGTCCCGATTGCAGAGGTCTCGACCATTGAGGGCGTGCAAGCCTCGCGTGAGCGCTATACCGACGCTGTCGCGAACGAGCGCCACCTCATCTAGCTGGAGATGTGCCGGATGCACACCGAGGTTCAATCGACCCACGCCGGGGTGTCCGGCCAGGTCGGCTCTGCGCCTTCACACGACGCGCATTAGAGGGGGAAGCGCCATGCAGCTTGGGTTGTACATGGACATTCTGGACGGCAAGTCGTTCATTGAGGCCCTGGACTACAGTGCCGGTCTCGGGCTGGGCACGGTGGAGATCGGCACCGGCAACTTTTCCTCAGCGCCGCACTGCCGGCTGGACGAATTGCTGCAGAGCCAAGTGGCCCGCGAGGAGTTTCTCGGCGCGATCACGGAACGCGGGCTTGCGCTCTCGGCCCTGAACTGTTCCGGCAATTTGATCGATCCGCACCCCGAACGCCGCGAGCGTTGCCAGCAGGTCTATTACGACACGATTCGTGTCGCGAGCGCCCTGGGGCTGGACATTGTCATCACCCAGAGCGGCTGTCCAGGCGCGCCCGACGGCGGGACCTACCCCAACTGGGTGACCGCCACCTGGCCGGCCGAGTACCTGGAGTGCGGCCGGCGCCAGTGGGCGGAGGAAGTCACTCCGTTCTGGAGCGAAGCCGGACGCTTCGCCGCCGACCATGACATGAAGATCGCGATCGAAATGCACCACGGCATGGTGGCCTACAACCCGCGGTCCCTCTTGCAGCTACGCGAGATCGCCGGAGACCTCCTGGGCGCCAACCTGGACCCGAGCCACCTATGGCCACAGGGCATGGAGCCGACGGTGGTTGTGCAGGGTCTGGCTGACTGCATTTGGCACGTGCACGCCAAGGACACAGGCATCGATCCCAACGAGGCCGCCCTTAACGGCCTGCTGGAAATTCGTCCCTGGGACCAGTCGTTTGAACGCTCCTGGGCCTTTCGCACCGTGGGTTACGGACACGACGAGTTGTGGTGGCGGCAGTTCTTCAGCGCGCTCAGGAAAACCGGCTTCGATGGCGTCGTGAGCATCGAGCATGAAGACCGCTGGATGGGACGCCTGGAGGGACTGGAGAAAAGCGTTGACTTTCTGAGGCCGCTGATCCTTCAGGACCGGCAGGACGTGATCGCGCCGCGCGCTTAGCTGGCCTCCGCCTCCGCGACCAGCGCCGTGACTCCCTCGCGGTACACCGGTTCGGACGACTCCAGCGGCAGGGCCACCGGGCGCCGACGCGCCGCCGAGGCATAGCACGCCAGCACCGTGTCAACGGCCCGCGCGCCATCCTGTCCCGTGCTCCGCGGCGAGCGCCCGGTCGTGATCGCCTCGACAAGATCGCTGACCAGATTCAGGTACGAGTTCTGCATGTTGTACCCGTCAAAGGCCCAGGCCAGGCGCTCGTCCTCGCTCGCGTGGGCCGAATCGGCCTTCGCCGTAAAGCCTTCCACTTCGAGCGGCTGGGTCGTAAACCCGTCGGAAATGAACGCCGAGTGAAACCGGTCGAAGGGCGTCGTGCCGTTATTGACGTAGCGCAGCCACATCCGCCCCTTGGTTCCGCCAACACCAATGCCGCCGGGCCCCAGGCCCCAGCCAAGGTTCAGGCTGGCGTAGACCTCGTCGAGCCGCAGATGGCACATCGCGAGGTCATCCACCGGCAACGGTCCGTCCCCGCTTCGGCGGATCATCGCGGAAACTTCGGAAACCGGCGCCTTCGCCAGCCAGCTCAGCACGTACAGCGGATGCAGCATGTCCATCAGGATTCCGCCGCCCGCCCGTCCCGGATCGCGTCGCCAGCCGGGCTGAAAAGTGGCTGCGCCCGGATTGTCGGGAACGCACAGCAGATTCGCGCTCAGCGTTTGAACCGTGCCGATCGCGCCGCCGTCGATCGCGGCCCTGACCGCCTCGAACTCGGGAAAGAACAGGTAGTTGTGCATCATCGCCAAGACGCGGTTCGCGGTCTTCGCCGCTTCAACCATTGTCCAGGCGTCCCGCGGCACAGCCGCCAGCGGCTTTTCGGCCAGCACGTGCTTGCCCGCGTTCAGGGCGGCCAGCACCGGATCCTTCCGTAGCCAGGGCGGCGTGGCGACCACGACAAGATCAAGATCGGGGAGCGCCGCCAAGTCCTCGGCTTCGGCAAATCGGCGCTCAGGCGGAATGCCCTCTTTGTCGCCAACCCTCGCGAGGTTCGGCGGGGTAACGTCCGCGAGCGCGCATAGCTCAATCCGCGGATGACTGGCCAGGCCCGGCGCGTGAACGCCGCCCCCCATGCTGCCGCAGCCAATGAGGCCCGCTCTGAGTTTCGTCATGGCCGATGCCCTGTGGGCGCGCAGCGTGTGTGCAGCGCCGACCCGACTATTCGATGGCCTCCTGGGTCTCGCTGTCGAAGAGCCGAATTCGCGTCGGTTTCGGACGCACCCAGACGACCTCGCCGGGTTTACCGGCAAACGTGGTTTCCGCCCGAGCCTTGATTCGCGTGTTCTCGTCCAGCCGCACGTCAACCAGGACTTCACTGCCCATCGGCTCGACCGCGAATATCGTGGTCTTCGCGTAGCCCGCTTGCTCGGTGAACGAGAGTTCCATCGCCTCGGGACGCGCGCCCGCAATGACCGGCCGGTCGACGCGGGGTCGACGCAAAACGGCAATGGCCGCGTCGCCGCCGACTTCCCAGGCAAAGCCGCGGCCGCTCACCCGAACCCAGCCGTTGGGGGCCTGCAGCGTGCCGTGAACAATGCTCATGCCGGGACTTCCCACGAAGTGTCCGACGAACGCATTGGCAGGCCGGTCGTAGACGTCCATGGGCGACCCCACCTGCAGGACCTTGGCGTCCCGCATGATCGTGATTCGGTCGGCCATCGCCAGCGCTTCCGCCTGGTCGTGGGTCACATAAATGGCCGTCGTCCCCAGCTGGCGTTGCAAGTACTTCAACTCGCCGCGCATCTCCTGGCGCAACTCGGCGTCCAGGTTCGAAAGTGGCTCATCGAACAGGAACACGTTCGGTTCACGAATAATGGCCCGGGCCAGTGCCACCCGCTGCCGTTGGCCGCCGCTCAGTTCGCGTGGCTTGCGCTCCAGCAGTTCCGGGATCCGAAGTAGCTCAGCGACTTCCTTCACTCGTTCGCCGATGCGCGCTTTGGAGTTCTTCCGGATCTTCAACGGGTAGCCAATGTTGTCGGCCACCTTCATATGGGGGTACAGCGCGTAGCTCTGGAACACCATTGCCACGTTCCGCGCGCGCGGCGGCACCTTGTTGATGACGGTATCGCCGATCTTGATGGTCCCGGACGTTGCGGTCTCAAGGCCGGCGATCATCCGCAGCGAGGTGGTCTTTCCGCATCCCGACGGCCCCAGCAGGACCATGAACTCGCCCTCTTGAACGTGCAGGTCCACTTCGTCAACGGCGATCACGCTTCCAAAGTGCTTCGAGACCTTCTCAAACGTGACTGGCAACGAACGCATCGACTTCGACGAGGTACTCATGCTCCGGAAACTCCGCCGAGGGTCAGCCCCCGAATCAGGTTGCGCTGGACCAGCAGCGTAAAGATCAAGACCGGAAGGATCGAGATGGCCGAGGCCGCCATCATGCGTCCGTACAGAATATCGAACTGGGTGATCTGATTCGCTACCGCAATCGGCAGGGTCTGCGCCTCGGTTCGCGTCAGGATCAGCGCGAACAGGAACTCGTTCCAGGACGCAATCAGAACCAGAATCGACGTTGCGGCCAGGCCGGGCCGCACCAGCGGAATGATCACTTTGCGGAACGCGCCCAGCCAGTGGTCGCCGTCCACCATTGCCGCTTCCTCGAGATCGCGCGGAATATCGCGGAAGAACCCCAGCATCATCCAGACCGCCAATGGCAACTCCAGCATCGAGTGCACCAGCCCTATGCCAAGGTGCGTGTCGATGAGTCCGACTTGCGTGAACAGAATGAACAGCGGCACCACGGTAACCGTTTGCGGGAACATGCGAACCGTGAGGATGAAGAAGAGGATGTGATAGTTCAGGCCATAGGGCAGTTGAAACCGCGAGAGACCATAGGCGGCCAGGCTTCCCACCGTGATCGCGATCGAGGTGGCGATCACGGCAATGATGATGCTGTTCCAGATCTGCTCGCCGAATCCGCGCTTACCAATCACCTGCTCGAACCACTGGAGCGTGAATTCCTGCGGCCAGATCGTTGGCGGGATTTGCGAGAACTCCACCTCGCCCTTGAGGCCGATCGTCAGCATCCAGTAGACGGGCGCCAGCACGATCAGAACCACGCCAAGCATCAGCACGTGGCGGCCGACGACGAGGGGGGCGGTGCGTTCGCCGACCATGATTAGCTCACACCTAGGTCCGCAGGATGCGCCGAATGTAGAACGTAGCCAGGATGATCAGGACGACTTGAAACATCACCGACAAGGCCGAGGCGTAGCCGAAATTGAAATGAATGAACGCATATTTGTAAATCGAGAGCACCACGGTCTCTGTCGATGATCCGGGACCGCCGCGCGTCATCACCAGCATCCGATC
>JAKZUJ010000194.1:0-12565 GCA_047516685.1 Chloroflexota bacterium
GAAGGCCGCTACGCCGCCGCCACCGGAGTCCTCATCGCCGCGTACACGTTGATCGACAACCAGGGCGTCTCGATTGTGCATCCGCTGGTTTACATCTATCTCATGTACACGCTATCCGCCGTTGGAGTTTTAGCGACCTTCATCGCGCGACAGCCCGACTGGACATTGCTTCGGCGGGTGGCCCCTTGGGGGCAGGCCGCTGCCGTCGCCTGCCTGTCGATCGCCGCTTACTCGATGGTGCTTTTCGCGCTGAACATGGCCCCCACGCCGTACGTCTCGGCCGCCCGCGAGCTCAGCATCGTCGTCGGCGCCGTCCTCGGGGTGTTGCTGCTCGGTGAGCCACTACGCCGCGAACGCATTGTCGGCGCGCTTCTCATCGCCATCGGGGTGGCGATTATCGCCGTCGCCTGACCTACGCCCGCTCCAGCGCCACCGTTATAGCGTGCCCGTCCGTGCGAACCGCCACGTCGCCCGCCAGGTCGGTTCGGAACACATGCGCGCCAATAGACCGCAGCCGGCGCAGCACCTCGTCGCGGGGATGGTTGAAGGGGTTCCCCAACCCTGCGGAGATGATTGTCACCTGGGGCCTCACAGCCGCCAGGAATTCAGGCGAGCTCGATGTCGACGCCCCGTGGTGTGCGACTTTCAGAACGTCGGCTTCGAGACCACCGTGGGGGGCGATAAGCGCTCGCTCCGCAGCGCGCTCGATGTCACCGGTCAACAGAAAGTCGGCGTCGCGATAGCGCACGTGCAGCACCATCGACTGGTTGTTGTCGCCGCTCGCCAGGTCCGGCGCGGCGAAACGCACGCGGATTGAAACCGCCGGATGCCACCTCAACAGCTCGCCATCCGCTGGCCACTCGATGCGGCTGCCGACCTGCGTTGCCGCGGCCACGATGACCGACCGCAACGGGTGGTCTTGCTCCGGCACAGTCATCCAGATCGTGGTCACCGGCACTGCCCGCAGAATGTCGGCGGCGCCGCCAACGTGGTCGGCGTCCGAATGGGTCAGCGCCAGCCCGTCGAGACGATCAACGCCAAGGCGACGCAGACGCGGCACGACGACCTGGCGAGCTGTCTGCGGGTCCGGCCCGGCATCGACCAGCAGCGCATGTTCGCCAAGTCGCAGCAGGATGGCGTCCCCCTGGCCCACGTCAAATACGCGAACTTCCAGTTCACCCGGCGGAAGCGGGAGGGGCGTCGCTCGGCCGGGCGGTCCGCCCACCGCCTGACCCAACACGATGAGCGCAATGAGGACCAGAAGCCCAACGATCGCCAGCGGACGCATCGCCGGACCCGGCCGCGGCAGCGGTAGCCGCGGCCATCCGACAATCGGTGTCAGACCGGGAAGTCCCCGCCCACGGTCAAATCAACCGCCTCGCCCAGAGCTGCCAGACCCTGCGTTCACAGGGGTCGAATGTGACCGTCGCCCAGAATGACCCACTTATAGGTCGTCATTTCACGCAGACCCATGGGGCCGCGCGCGTGCAACTTCTGCGTGCTGATGCCAACTTCGGCCCCCAGGCCGAATTCGCCGCCGTCCGTGAACTGCGTGGACGCGTTGACGTACACGGCGGCCGCATCCACTTCATCGGTGAACCGACGCGCGTTGCCGTGCGAGTTGGTCACGATCGCCTCGGAGTGCCCGCCGCCGTGCGTCCGAATGTGAGTCACGGCGTCGTCCAATCCGTCGACCAGCCCCACCGACATCCGCAGCGACAGCCACTCGGTGTCGAAGTCATCCTCGCCGAGCGGCACAACCTGGACGTGATCGGCAAGCAGCTGACTGACATCGGCGCCGGCGTGGATCTCCACCTCACGTTTGGCCAGCTCACGCGCGACGGTTGGCAAAAAGTCCGCCGCAACACTCCGATGAACCAGCAGCGTGTCGAGGGCGTTGCAGATCGAAGGTCGGCGGGTCTTGGCATTCACCACGATCCGCTCGGCCATCGTCAGATCGGCGCCTGCGTCCACATACGTGTGGCAGACCCCCCAGCCGGTTTCGATGACCGGGATCGTGGCGGTATCCGTCACGTAATTGATGAGGCCGGCGCCTCCGCGGGGAATGATCACGTCGATGTGCTCACGATCTCGCAACAGGTCGTGCATCAGCGCGCGGTCTGGATCGGCGATCAGCTGGACGGCCGCCGGCGGCGCTCCGGCCCGTTCCGCCGCCTCGCCGATAGCCGCGGCCAGCGCAATGTTGCTCTGGAGGGCTTCCTTGCCACCGCGCAGGATGACGGCGTTGCCGGCCTTGAGGCAGAGTGCCGAGATGTCCACGGTCACGTTCGGACGGGCCTCGAATATCACGGCTATGACACCGAGGGGAACGCGGCGGCGTCCGACTTCAAGACCATTATCTAGCCGTCGAGCGTCTTCAACGCTCCCGACGGGATCCACCAGCCCAACGACGATCTGCACCGCCGCGGAGATGTCCGCCAGTCGCTCAGGTGTCAGGGTAAGTCGGTCGATCAGCGCGTCGGTCATTCCGGCATCACGGGCTGCCCGCACATCGAGCTGGTTAGCCGCCAGAATTTCGTCGGCGCGCGCAAGCAGCGCCTCGGCCATTGCCTTCAGGATGTCGTTCTTGGCGCTGGTCGGCAGCGTCGCCAGCACACGGCTGGCCTCGCGAGCGGCGGCGCCGATTGCGGAGAGATCAATTGCTGGGCGGGACGGCGTGACTGTGGTCATATGGCTCGCTCCGCGTCGCGGTCGATTACGACCAGATTGTTGCGGTGGACGGCCTCGTCACCGCTTGAGGCCCCGAGGATAGCGCCGATCGCAGTCGAGGGCTGGCCGCGAATCCGCGCCAGATCGGTCGAGCCGTAGTTCACGAGGCCGCGGGCGAAGACTGTCCCGTTGGAATCGGTCAAACTGACCAGGTCGCCGCTTTCGAACGCACCTTGCACTCTGGTGATCCCGGCCGGGAGCAGACTGCTTCCTGTGCTGACAAGGGCGCGGCGAGCGCCGTCGTCCACGACAATCGAGCCACGCTGGGCCACGCTGGAGTTGAGCCAGCGGGCGCGGCTGGAACGGCGAGGCCCTTGGCCGCCAAAGCGAGTGCCCAGGCCTTCGCCCGCTTCCAGCCGAACGATCACGTCTGGTTCATCTCCGCCTGCGATTACGACATCGATACCGTCGCTCGCGGCCTCAAGTGCAGCCTGCAGTTTGGACCGCATGCCGCCGAGCCCGCCTTGCGACGCCCCGCCCGCGATGCGTTCAAGTTCCGTGCGCGGCAAATCACTCGCGTCCGGGATGAGTGTGGCCGACGGCTCGCCTTCCGGATCCGCGGTGTAGAGGCCAGCCGTTCGCGACAGGATGTAGAGCCGATCGGCGCCGACGAGCTTGGCGATCAATACGGAAAGCCGGTCGTTGTCGCCAAATCGCAACTCCTCGGTAGCAACCACATCGTTCTCATTCGCGATGGGTACCACGCCGGCATCAAACAGGCCGGACAGCGCGTTGCGCGCGTTCAGGTAGCCCGTACGGTTGTGTAAATCCGCTCGCGACAGAAGTGCCTGCGCCACGGTCATGCCTTCATCCGCGAAGCACGACGAGTAGTGGGCCATCAGGGGCGCCTGACCTATGGCCGCAAGCACTTGTCGCGTGACCAGCGTGTCGCCGGGGAGCGAAACGATCGATCGTCCAACCGCCACGGCTCCAGACGTCACCAGCGCTACCTCGGCTCCTCGCGAGCGAATGTGGGCGATCTGCCGCGCCATGTTGGCAACGAAAGCGTGATTTACTCCGGCGTCGCCAGCCAGCAAGCGGGTGCCGCACTTCACCACGATGCGGCGCGAAGCGTGCAACGTCACCCAGCGTCCCCCTAGCCTGTGGAGTAGCGGCGCACAGATTGTAGGCATTCGCCGCCGATTGGCCCCAGCCTCGCGCCTATAATGGCGGCCTGCGGCTCAGGCGCCGGTTGCCGCATGGCCGCAGATGAGCGAGATGATGGACCGATACGAAACCGCGAGCATTCGAAACGTGGCCCTCGTTGCCCACAGCGGCGCGGGCAAGACCTCCCTTGCCGAGGCTCTGTACTTCGTAACCGGTAAAGCCTCTCGGCTGGGCCGCGTCGAAGAACACAACACCATCTCCGACTACGACCCCGACGAACACGAGCGCGGCATGTCGATCAATCTGGCTGCCATTGCCTGTGAGCGGGCTGGCTCGAAGATCAACGTGATCGACACTCCGGGGTACGCCGACTTTGTCGGTGAAGTTATCTCGGGCCTGCACGCGGCAGACGCCGCGGCGGTGCTCATAGACGCGACCGCTGGAATTGAAGTCGGGACTGAGATCGTGTGGCGCCTGGCGTCCGATCTGAACCGACCACGAATGCTGATCGTCAGCCGCGTCGACCGAGAGAACGCTGACACAGCCTCGGTGGTGGACGACCTGCGCGAGCGGTTCGGGTCCAACGTGGCGCCCATTCAGGTACCGATGGGCGACGGCGCGGACTTCAACGGCGTCGTGGATCTGTTGGACGGCAAGGCACGCATCTTCGGCGAGGGCGCGTCGTCGGTGGCCGAAGTGCCCGAGGAGCTTGCCGACACCGTCGAAGACGCCCGCGAGCAGTTGGTTGATGCCGTGGCCTCTACTGACGATGAACTCCTGGAGCAGTATCTGGACGGCGAGGAGCTGCGGCGCGAGGACCTGGAGCGCGCCCTGCGGGCCGGGATAGCCGACGGAAGCATCTTCCCCGTGCTCTTCACGGCGGCGACGGACCTGAAGGGCGTTCGCGAGGTGCTGGAGGCTCTTGCCACCCTGGCGCCTTCGCCGGCCGACGGGCTGGCCGCCATGGTGGACGGCGACGCTCCGCCAATTGACGGGCCGGTGGTAGCTCAGGTCTTCAAGACGCTGGCCGACCCGTTCGTGGGCAAGGTCTCGATGTTTCGCCTATTTGCCGGCCAGATCGACGGTGACGCTCAACTCGTGGACCAACGCACCGGGCAGACCGAGCGCCTGGCCAACATTCAGTTCGCGACGGGTAAGGAAGGGACTCCTGCCAGCCAAATGACCGCTGGCGACATCGCCTTCGTAACCAAGCTCGACGGCGTGACGACCGGCGACACGCTGACCGCCGGCGCGCATACCATCAGCCTGCCGGCATTTGCCATGCCCCGCCCGCTCTTCGAGGCATCCATCACGCCAGAGACCACGGCCGATCTGGACAAGATGGGAACTGCCCTGGCGCGCTTGGTCGAAGAGGACCCCTCGCTCCAGACCTACCGCAACGACGAAACGGGCGAAACGATTCTTGCCGGCCTGGGCGAGTCACATGTGCGAATCAGCCTCGAACGAGTACGCCGCAAGTTCGGCGTTGGCTTAAAGGCCGATGTTCCTCAGGTGGCCTACCGCGAGACCATCCGCAGAACAGTCAACGGGCATGGCCGCCACAAGCGGCAGTCGGGTGGACACGGACAATTTGGCGACGTTCACATTGAGTTCGCGCCGCTGGCGCGCGGCGCGGGGTTCGAGTTCGAAGACCGCGTCGTTGGCGGTCGTGTGCCACGTCAGTACATCCCGGCCGTAGAGAAGGGGCTTCTGGAAACGATCGGGCGTGGACGGTTGGCGGGCTATCCGATGGTGGACCTGAAAGCCGCGCTATTCGACGGCCAGTACCACTCGGTGGATTCGTCCGACGAGTCGTTCCGCATCGCGGCACGCCTGGCCTATGAGGACGGCGTTGCGCAGGCCGGCCCCGTGATTCTGGAGCCGATCCTCAAGCTCGACATCATGATTCCCGACGTCAACACGGGGGACGTGATTGGGGACATCAGTTCAAAGCGCGGACATGTGCTGGGCATGGCGCCTGTCGAGGGTGAGCCTGGCTTCTCTATCGTGGAGGTTGAGGCGCCGGAGGCTGAGGTTCAGCGCTATGCGACGGACCTGCGCTCGATCACCCAGGGACGCGGACGCTTCACACGCGACTTCTTGCGCTATGAAGAGGTTCCGCCCAACATCCAGGAACAGATCGTCGCGATGGCCGCCCGACAGCGCGGCGGGTCCAGCTAGGACGCCGCCACACGAGGGACTGTATGGATACTCCGCAACGCGAATTTCTGAACTCACTCATCGATGCGCCCAGCCCGTCGGGCTATGAGCAGCCGGTACGCCGGGTGTACCACGACTACACCAAGGGCTTCGCGGACAACGTGCGCTCGGACGTGCATGGCAATGTCATTGCCACGCGCAACCCGAACGGCAATCCGCGCCTGATGTTCGCCGGGCATTGCGACGAGTTGGGATTCCAGGTCAACTACATCACGAGCGACGGATTCATCTACTTCAACACCATTGGCGGCCACGACGCGGGAGTGATTCCGGGCCGCCGCGTGGTTGTCCACACCCGCAATGGTCCGGTCCTCGGTGTCACCGGCCGGCGCGCAATCCACCTGACGCCCCCCGGCGAGCGGGGCAAGCCGGCCAAGGTGGAGAACATCTGGATCGACCTCGCCGTGGCGGACAAGGACGAGGCGGCCAGCCTGGTCCAGGTCGGCGACCCGATCACCTACGACGTGGGACTACAGGACCTGCGGAACGGCGTCGTGGCAGGACGCGCCCTGGACAACAAAGTCGGCGCCTGGGTAGTGGGCGAGGCGCTACGGCGGGTCGACGGCGCGCAACTGCAAGCGTCCGTCCACGCCGTGGCCACGGTGCAGGAAGAGATTGGCCTGCGCGGCGCCACGACCAGCGCCTTCGGCGTCGATCCGCTCGTGGCCATCGCGGTGGACGTGACGCACGCGACCGACCACCCCAACATCAATAAGAAAACCGCGGGCGACGTGACGCTGGGCGGCGGCCCCACGATTTCGCGCGGGCCCAATTTCAACCCGTTGGTGGTTGCCAAGCTGATCGAGGCCGCGGAAGCGCTGGAGATGCCATTCCAGCTGGAAGCGGCAGGTCGCGGAACAGGAACGGACGCGAACGCGATACAGCTAACGCGGGCCGGGGTTGCCACGGGGCTGGTCAGCGTTCCCCTGCGCTACATGCACACGCCGTCCGAGGTCGTTGCGCTGGCCGACGCCGACGCGGCCGCAACCTTGCTGGCGGAGTTCGCCAACCGACTCTCGCGCGACGACGACTTCACACCGTAGGCGCAGCCGACTCTTCGGTACTTCGCGGGTCGCCGATCTGCGGGGTAGACCTCAGCCCGCAGGCGTGCGCACGATGTGCGCTGGCACGTCTTTGATGGCGCGTTCGGCCCAGAACGGGTCGGCCGTGAAGAGAAACACCTGCCGGTCCCCGGGCATGTCAGCCAGGGCCGCCAAGCCGCTGGTCGTGCGGCCCGGGTCCCAGTTGACAAACATTTCGTCCAGAAATAGCGGCAGCGGCTCGTCACCTTCGACCAGATCGACCATGGCCAGCCGCAGCGCGAAGTAGATCTGCTGAATCGTCCCGCGGCTGAGCGGGGTGTCCACGTTCTGGGGAAAGTCCTCCCCCGTGCGTCGGACCTGCAGCTTCACATCGCCCGACGCCGCGTCATCGACTGTCAACAGGTCATAGCGACCGCCGGTGAAGTGGCGCAGGTGACGGCCGGCGGCTGTCAGGAGCGGCGCCTGATAGCGCTCGCGGTAGGAATGTTCCGCCATCAGGACCACCTGCCGCAGTAGCGCCAAGCGGTCGTGTTCACGCCGCACGAAGTCCAGTTGCTCCTCGGCAGCCTGAATTGCGCCCATGATGTGCGCGGGTCCCGGCTCGCCGGCGAGCTGGTCGCGCTCGGTTTGCACTTGGCCCTTCTCGCCTGCCAGGTCTTGCCCAACTGCTCGGAGCTCGTCTGCTCGCAGACGGCGTTCGACGCGCTCGGCATCGCTCAGACCGACGGACTCCCCAGCGGCGGCAAGTTCCCGCGCCTCGCAGGCTCGCTCGCGCCAGCCCGGTGTGTCGCGTTCCAGATCGGCCAGAACACGCTGGGCTTCGGCCCGTAACTCCAAGGCCTGCCGGAATCTGTCGAGTCCAACCAGCGGGTCATCCGCATTGGGATCGAGATCGGCCAAGGAGGCGTCTATCCTCTCGAGATCCAGCGTCGCAGCATCGCGTTCGTGATTGCCGGTCTCGACACGTCGGCGCAACTCGGTGAGTTCCGCCTGGGCCTCAGCCGCGGTGCGCTCGGCTTCCAACGCGGTAACGAGGGCGCGTCGCGCGGCCGGCGCCGCTTCAAATGGATCGCCAGGCAGGTCAACCGCGAGCGTTTGACGAAGGCGTTCACCTTCGTGGCGCCAAGCGGTCAGTCGCTTGTTGACATCGTCCCGGTTGCCACGAATCCGCCGGGTGTCGCTGATCGACTGACGCATTTCTTCCAGGTCGCGGAGCAGCCCATCGTCGGGCGCTTCCCGGTGGACCGGCGCCACCGGAACCTCGGCGATAACGGCCAGGAAGTCAGCGCCGGCCGCCTGGGATTCGGCCTCGGCCGTGAGCGCCAGCTCGCGAGCCATCGCCTCGGCCTCCCGTGCCCGCGCCAGCTGCTCCGCATCCACTTCTCGCCGGAGGGCAGTATCGCGCACGGTCTGCAGACGAGTGATCTCGGCTGCGATGTCGACGCTGGAATCAAGATCAAGCTCGCCAAGCCGTGCTTCCCAGTCAACGCTCGGCGCCGAAGCACTTGGGCGACTCATCAAGCCGAGAACGACCGCGGCAACGAGGACGCCGGCGCCCGCTACGGCCAGAAGCGTGCCCGCTACGCTTCCGATCCCGAGGCCAAGCCCCAGCAGCACCACACCGGCCAACGCGATGGCGGCAAGCGCGGGCGTCGGCAGGGTCGACCGCGCTGGCGCCCGCTGATCGCTCAGCTTTCGGGCGGCCTCTATGTCGTGGAGCACGCGCAGCCGCTCGTCAAGCTCGGCCTGACTCGGCGTCGGTTCATAGGCGGCAAGCGCCTGTTCCAGGCGCGAGCGCTCAGACTCAGCGGCACGCACAGCGTCCGACGCAGCGTCGAACTTGCGATGTGCCTCACGCACAACATTCAGTCGTCCACGCAACTCGGCCACCGACAAATCCAGAATCGCGTCACTCGTGGCCCGATCGACGTGCTCGGACACCAGCGCGCGCACGGCGACTTCGCGAAGCGCGCCGTCACGGCGCTGCAACTCCGCGTTCATACTGTCGATTCGATCCTGATGCTCCTGGGCCCGTGCGAGCTCGCGATCCTGGCGCTCAATGGCAACGCGGGCGTCCAGCAAGCGACGCGTCGGATCGTCGATCTGAAGTGCTTGTTCAAACTTCTCGATCTCGCGTCGGTGTGCCGTATGCATCTCGGCAAGATCTTCGAGTCGCTCGACTAAAGCAGCGCGGCGTTCGGGGGTCTCGTCGGGCAGCGCGCCCGCGGGAACCAGCGCATCCGACCGAGCGTCTAACTCGTCCATGCGCTTCGCGCGCTGGACCAGAGGCGCCAGCGTGGCATCGCGCTCCAGGGCCAGCTCGATGCGCTGGAGCTCCCGGGTGTTGTCGTGAAGCTCAGCCGCGATCTCCAGAAGTCGAAGATTGGCCGCTTCAATCCGCGCGCGTCGCTGGCCGGCCTCGCGAAGACTGTCTCGCAATTTCCGGATTTCGGCGGCAACTTCGCGGGCTGCAGGTCTGCCCCGACGGTTGGGCCGCCAGAGGCGTCGGCGTTCGGCGTCGAGCGCGCTGACTACTTCGCGCGACGGTCGAAGAAAGTCGTACGAACTGCCGCCCAGCACCCGGTCTTGCACCTGCTGCCAGGCCTGCCGTTCGAGTCCAAGCGCTTCGTTCTGGGTAAGCGCGTAGACATTCTTGAAGACCTCACGGGTCATCAGGCCCACGGAAGCGATTGGCCGATTGCCCAATGGGTGCTCGCCCGCGGCGCCGGTGACGCGGCCGTCGGGTCGGGATGTGAGCCGGCGGACGATCCGTTGGTGTTCCCTGTCGCTCAGGACAACGTCCAGTCGGCCGTCGAGGAAACGACCGTCCCACGGGCGGTATGGGTGCGCATCAGCCGTGGCCGGCGAGAACCCGAAGAGCGCGCTGGCGAAGAATTCGAACAGGGCGCTTTTGCCGGACTCGTTGGGTCCCAGCACAACCACGACGTCGTGTTGCGCCAGGTCCGAGACATCCCATTGAGCAATTGGGCCGAACGCGACGATAGACCAGCCGTCGATCCTCACTCGGTTTCCTTGCGCAAGAGTCGTTCCGCCGCGGCGGCATCAAGACCAGTCAGAAGTTCGCGCAGGTATCCCAGCCGCTCGGATTCATCCCCGAAATCTTCGCCTCGGGCCAGTTCCGACGGGGTCATGCGAGAGAGCACCGAGTCGTCCTTCCGTGCCCGCTGCAGCAGCGCCAAGGCCTCACCGAGCACGTGCCGCTGACCAACGTGTCGGCTCAAATCGATGGGGGAGTACAGCCCGGCGTCCCGCACTTCAACTTCCAGAACTCCGAGCGCCTCGCCCAGATACTCCGCGAGCCCCGCGCGCTCTTCCTCGCGGCGCAGCACCGTGGCCATTGGGCAGGGACCAGCGAGTTCCACGCGCAGAATCCACTCCTGGGCAGGCAGTGTGATTCCGTCGGATTCCAAGAGTCGATCGAACTCCGTCCGCACCGCGCTTTGGACATCGACTATGGCCCGAGCCTCTGACAGGTCGGGGACCGCGAGCTGCTCCCAACGCACCGTTGCTAGCGGATGAAACTGAACCTGCGGCGCCTCGGGAGGGTTGAGCTCAACCACCAGCGCTCCCTTGGCGCCCGTTTCACCAAAGTCGCGTCCCTGAAGATTGCCCGGATACCAGGCCGGGGAGTCCTCGCGGAGACGTTGGCGCTTGTGGATGTGACCGAGCGCCCAGTAGGCGTAGCCGGGATCGAGATCGGACAGGGCGGCGGGTGCGTAGACGTTGCCGGCTTCGTCATCCGCCGCGCCCTGCACGCCGCCGACATCCGCGTGCAGTAGGGCAACGGCAGGTTCCGGGCCTGGCGCCGGCGGGAACGACGCCGCGAGATTGGTCGATTCGTGGGTCGTCTGATGCCCAGCCGCCACGACCCAGCCCACGCGTTCACCGTCACGATGGATGGGAATCGTCTGTGGCGTCCGGGAGTTTTGCAGGTGAAAGCCGGCCGACGGCCAGGCAATGTGGGCGGCGCGGTAGTTCGTACGGCCCGGGTCGTGATTGCCGGTGGCGTACACCACCGTGACGCCGGCATCGGTTAGCCGGGCCAACTCGCTTGTCAGCACGCGCTCGGTGGCGATAGTCAACCATTCGTTGTCGAACAGGTCGCCGGCGATCAGCAGCGCGTCGGCCTGCTCCTCGAGCGTCAGATCAACCAGCGCTCTAAATGCTTCGCGGCCCGCTTGCTGAAGCTTCTGGCGCAAGGCCGCGTCGTGCCGCCGGAAGGGCGTGTCGAGATGGATGTCAGCGGCGTGAACGATTCGCACCCGGCCTACCCACCTCTCGAAACTTTAACCGGCAAATCAGAGATCCAACGCTAAACCAGCCATGTCGTCCCGGACCTGGATACGACTCGAACGACCCCTAGTTTCAGTTTCCAGCTACACCCCGACGGCGTAGCCATCCCGTCTCGGATCGGCGCCTCCCTGGAGGGCGCCGGTGGCGGGGTTTCGGGAGGCGCCTTGCATGCCGCCGACGGCCAAGGTCCAGGGATCGGTGGCCTGGGCCCCGTGGCCGCGGGCGCAGAGATCGTCGATCACGCTCTGATCGATGCGTGATTCGACAAGCGCCAGGTCGCCGTCCATGAGCCGCATCCGCGGGGCTTCGATAGCCGCCTGCACGTCCAAGCCGAAGTCCACATGCTGCACCAGCGCTTGCGGCTGGGTCTGGCAGATGCCGTAGCTGCCCGGCGTGCCCAGAGCCAGCACCGGCTGGCCGTCGCGCAGCGAGATTGTAGGAGCAATCGGCAGTGAAAGCGGCGCGCCGGGGTAAAGGTGGTTCGGGCTGAGGGGGTTCAGATCGCCCCACCTGAGGAGATCGTTGGTGAGTACGCCATGACCTTGCACGACGATGCCCGAACCGAAGCCGGCGCCCAGGCTTTGGGTGAGGCAAATGGCATTGCCGGCAGCGTCCATGACCGAGAACGAGGTGGTGTGCTCGAGCATGGGATCGGGGTGCGAGCCGGGCGGCGGTGGAGCGCCGATCTGTTCGGTGGGTCCGCTGAGAGCTTCCGGCGAGTCCAGCAAGCCGCGCAGGCGGTCCAGGTTCTCGTCGCCCAGGATCTCCTCGACGATTTCGATTGGCGCGTTTGCGTGCCGGAAGCGTTCCCTCGACGACAGCCGAATCGCGCGACTCATTGCGTCCAGATGGTCCACCCCATTTCGTTCGAGCGCGCCGATATCCAGATGGGACACGAGAGCCAGGGTCATCAGCATCTGAAAGCCTTCGGAGGGCGGCGGAGCCCCGTTGACTTCCAGATCGCGATAGGGAACCTTGATCGGATCCATCCAGCGGGCTTCGACGGCGGCCAGATCGTCCATGGACAGCGCGCCGCCCAGCGCCTGAATCTCGTTGACCAGGGCCTGACCCAGCGGCCCGTGGTAGAGGTAGTCGGGGCCCTCGCTGACCAGGGCCTCGTAGGTGGCGGCCAAGTCGTGCTGATGCAGTAT
>JAKZUJ010000195.1:0-4165 GCA_047516685.1 Chloroflexota bacterium
ACCGTCGATCCAACCGTCGTCCCAGGCCTCGCGATCCTGGCGCTCGAGTTGCTGGCCCTCGCCATGGTTGGCTTCGTAGTAGTGCGTGTGGCGCTGCAGCAGCGCAACGACCTGTTAGCGCTGGCCCAGGGTTTGGCCGTAGGCCTAGCGCTTTGGGGCCTGGCCGCGAATTTCGCCATGTTTCTGCTGCCCGGCATGGCGGGCGCGAGCGCCGCCTGGATTGCCACTCTCGGCATCGGCGCCAGATTCGCGTGGCGGGAACCGTCGGTGTTGCGTCTGCCGGCGAGAACAGCCGCAATATTCGTCGCCACAGCGTTGGCAGTCTTTTGGCTTGCCCTGGCCGGCCGCCAACTCCTGTCTATTGCCGACGACGAAATTCATCATGGACTGGCCACTTCCATACGCGTCGGCGGGTTTCCGCCCGTTCTGCCGTGGAACCCAGGACAACCGGCGCCATATCACTACGGCATTGACATGCTGGTTGGGCTCTTGGCCCCACCTGTGGGCCCGGACCTGGCCTTTATGAACGAGCTTTTGGGAGCCTATATCTGGACGAGCCTTGCCCTGGTTGTGATTGCCAGCGTCTTCAAAATTAGGGCGGGGTACGCTCGCGCTATGTCCACTTCTCCTTACCGCAGGCGCGTGGACGCTGTTTGGCTCACCCAACCCGCCACATGTGTTGCAAGTTCCTGTGCCGACAGGCGCCCCGGGAGCAGGGCTGCGCACGGCGTTAGCCGGGGTGTATTGGCCGTCATTTGACTTGCCGTTGGATTCGAACTTCTTAGCAACACCGCCGAATTCCTGGAGACCGTCCTTTCCCCTCGCGTACGCTTTGGCCTTCATCGTCCTCGAACGAATTGCAGCTCGTCGAGACCGGACGTGGACATCAACCTTCACGACGGCCGCAATACTTGGGTTCGTAGGGATAGTAGACGAGTCAATCGCTCTGATTGGACTAGCGCTTTGGAGCGTACTTGAACTTACGAATGTGCTTGCAGCTTTCCAAGACAACCGGCGCCTCACGACCGGGCCAGGAGGCCGACACAGCAACCAGCACCACAACGATCCATGGCCTTTGATACTGCGAGCAGCCGCAGGACCAGCGCTGGCGATAGTGCTGCTAGCGACAAGCGGCGGGGTTGTGGCAGGCCTTCTCACGGGCTCATCGCACGCCGGGATTTCTCTCGAATGGCACGAGAACCCATCCAGCCGGCGACCGCTGGGTGAGTTCGCGGAACTGTCCGGCGGTGTCGGAATTCTTGGACTCGGACCGTTAGTCGTTGCAATAGTTGCCATGCTGCTCGCATGGCGCAACCCCCTCGTTCGGGTTCTGGCTGTCGGGAGCGGCGCGTTCCTGGTGGCTGCGCTCGTTCTGCGCTACGACCCGTTTCCGGCGGACATTTCCCGCATGGACGGGCACGCCCGCAACTTAGCGCTATTAGCTCTACTCATAGCGCTAAGTCTCCGACTTGCCGCTCTTCCAACTCGGTACCGTTACATTGCCGCCGCGAGCCTGGTTGCTCTCATTACTTGGCCAACCGTCGCCTCACCAGTGCGCGCACTTAGCCTGGCGCTCGAACGCGGTCCGCAGTTCTCCAACATGTCGCCTGGACCTCGTGAGTTTCACGCCTGGTTTCAGGGACGCCAAGCGGTCGGGAGCTTTACGTCGGAATTGGTGGCTGACTACATCCGCGAGCACACGCCAGTTGACGCGCGAGTGCTGTCGCCGCATCCCAGCGCAATGACCATCGCAACAGGGCGGCCGAACGCGTCCGGCTTCGCGGATCTACTGCACATCATTGTGGGAACCGGGCCTGAATACAAAGACGCGATTCGGTTTCTCGAGCCCGTCGCAATCCGGAAGCTTGGCATCAACTACGTGCACGCAACGGATACCTGGGTTGCCGGCCTGCCTGATCGCGCTGTGAGCCGGTTGAGTGACCCGACCCTTTTCGAGCGCCTTGTCAGTGATGGAACCGACGCCCTTTATCGAATCAGACCTGCATTCTTGGCACTTGACACTCCGCTCGCCAGTCAGTCGTTTGAAGCTCTTGGCCACACCGTTCCCGCGTCTTCCTCGGTCTACCTGTCGCCCGGTTTGGACGATCGGGACGCCCTCCGAGTCGTTGGATCCTTGTCACATGCCGAACACTTCGGCGAGGTGGACACGTCGATTCTGCACATGCTGTCGGAGCTTCCAATTAAGCCGCTCGGAAATCGAGAACCTGACGTCATCGTCACATCGTCACATCTAGCGCCAGCCGCATTCATGCCCAACAATCGCCAACCCATATGGTGGAATAACGCAATCGCCGTCTACGCGCCTGGTGGATTAATCTCAGCCATAGTAGAGCCACCGCCACAACATTTCAGCGTTGAGCTCTCGGATGTGCACATGGTTGATGGACGCATTTCCTTTACCGCCACGTTCATCGATCGTGCGACCGAACGATGGACAGGGCAGGATTGGGTTGTCATATCGGCCGACAATTCGCGATGGCGGCTCCCAGACCAATCCATAAGCGACCGCCGCGCGCATGCGCCATCGCGACAGTTCAGCGGGCACCTTGAACCGGTACGTGAAACAAAGATTCACGAGTACCTTTATCTGTACAGGTTTGATCCTCGTACGGCAACGCTCGCAATTTGGGATGGAACCAACTACGCACCAATTGAGGGAGTTGATCGCGAGTTTGGTCCGGGTGAGTGGGTGCTAGCTGTGCGCCTGCTTAATCGTAATCGGGAAGTTGCTCTTATCCCTGTGATTCAATTCGCGCTGACCGCGAGCGGTGAGTGGACATATGAGTCATATGATGGATCGCTGGATGTGACGATCTCTAAGTGAGTCAACTTGCACGGCAGGAGGTCGGAACGCGGCTCTCGCGGACATGCCAAGACAACCGCTTATCATTCGCTTTTCGCGGAAGGAGTCGAGTCGACATCGGTCGAAAGACTGCGCGCCTCCAGGCCAAGAGCGACGCCCAGCGCAACTAGCAGACCGAAGGCGAGGAGTACCAACGCCCACGGTCCCAGACGCTGCAAGAGGTAGAGATCGGGGCCGATCAGGCCGTCCTGCCATTGGCGAGCCAGGCGCAGGTGGGCGCCGATGAGCGAGAAGTGCGGATTCCAGAGCACCTGTTCGGGGCGCGCGCCGTGCTCCCACAGGTTCTGCCAGCCTCGCTGATAGTCGAAGAGCACACCGAGAACGGACAGGCCAAGAGACCATATCGCCAGGGCCGCGGTTGCCAGGCGCGTCGGCAGAGTCGTGAAGCGAGACTGGAGCACCATCCCCACGCCGAGCGCCAGAAATGGTGTGACCGAGGTGAGATACCGAGGCCCCCAGGCGACCCCGCCCCACCAGTCGCGGAACGAGCCGTAACCGACAACCGCGACCGCCACCAGCACCAGCATGGCCAGCCAGATCGGCCGCTGTGAGGCCATGCCAAGCAGCCCCCACAGACCAACCGCCGCCACGGGCATGAACACAAGAAGCCCGAAGCTGGGGCTTGCGAGCGTTCCGAAGATTCCGATGTAGGCGCGTTCGGTCTGCCAGAGGATCGAGGCCGTTCGGTAGCCGACGTCAAAGAATTCGCCGGTTCGGTAGAGGTTCCAGAGGCCGACGCCTGGAAGTGCGACCAGCGCCCACGCAGCGGCGAACGCGCCTGAGCAGGTCAGACCGGTTCGCCAGTCTCGTCTCCACGGCACCAGGCTCAGCATGCCCACAATCACCCCAAAGACGATGAACTCAGGGCGTGCAACCACCGTCAGCCCGGCCAATGCTCCGGCAACTGCCCAGCGGCGGACGCTGGGGGCCAGCGCCGTGATTGGAAGTAATGCCAGCACGGCCAGCAGCGCGGCCAGCGGGATGTTGGCCAGGCTTTTGGCGTAGACCCACAGCGGGCTGGCGAACGCCAGGATGAGCGCCGAGGTAAGCGCGTAGCGCGGGCGCAGGCCAAGGTTTCGCCCGAGCAGGAAGGTCGCACCCACCAGCGCAGCCGCAACGGTGGGACCGTAAAGCAACACAGCCAGCGGCCGCACCGCGCTGGGCTGAGGAAAGGCTGACGACAGGGGTGGCGGCTCAGACCCGATCCAGCTGGCAACGAGATAGGCCGGCGTTATGGCAGCCCACGACAGCAGACCGTAGCGTCCGGTAACCCGGTCGTCT
>JAKZUJ010000196.1:0-4103 GCA_047516685.1 Chloroflexota bacterium
ATTCAGGCCTACCGCGACGAAGGCATCCCGGAGCGGGTGGCCGCGATGGGCGAGACGCTGAAGGCCGACTACGCGGCAATGGCGGCGCGTCACCCCAGCATCGGCGAGGCTCGCAGCCTCGGGCTGTTCTCGGCGCTGGAACTGGTGCGCAACCGCGAAACCCGTGAACCGCTGGTCCCGCAGATCGACCCGGCGTTTGAGTCGTACGGCGTGATGCGCGAGATCGGCGCGTTCATGCTGCAACGGGACGTGATCACGATGACCCGCTGGAACTGGGTGTTCGTCAACCCGCCGCTGACCATCACGCTGGAGGAGCTGCGCGAGGGCCTGGCCGTGGTGGACGAGGCGCTGAACCTGGCCGACCAGGCCATGGTCTGAGCGGCCGCCGAGCCCAGCGTCGAACCCCGGCTGAAGCGGCGCCTTTGCGCGCATAAGAGTTTTTTCTAAAAAACTCTTCGCTCGGCGGGGGGCGCTTTTCGGCCAGGAGCGGAGCATGCCGAGGCGCAGGCGGAGTGCGGCCGCGAATCGGCGAAACCGGGAGCGAGTCCCCCCAGTCCGGTGTGGGCCAGGGCTTCCGGCAGAGCGGCGAGGGTTGAGGCGCGGGCGTCGCCGGGCGAGGGAGACGGCGGCGCGGATGGTGGGCATGCAGACCTGGGGTTGCGGAGTCATCACGGATAGTGTACACTATTCGAGCACGAACGGCAACCACCGTCCACGTTGGCGACCGGCGAGGGATCGTTGACGGGACGGGGGCTGGCGTTTGCCGCCCTGAAGACGGTTAGCCGCTCGGCGTCAACGAGGAATAGCTGCTGCAACCGCAGAGGCCGGGGGCCGCCGCGAGGAATCGCCACGCGTCACTCAGTACCTGTGACTTAGCAGCCGCCGCCAACGTGCGATGCTGCGAGGAAGCTCCACACGGTGGCAAGAATCCCGCATAGGACGCTTGGCCCGCAGCATGCCCGGACAGCTTTTTACGGAGTATTTTCTCAGCGACGGGATTCGGCTTACGCCGGAGCGGCGTGGCCAGGGGTCGACATTCGCCGCGTTTCGGGATGGGGCGCGGGGGGTGTTTGCGGGGTTTGGCAGCGACCGGACCGCGAATGAGGCGGAGACCGAGCAGGAGCTGATCCGGCCGCTGCTGGAGTTGCTGGGCTGGACGGATTACCTGCCGCAGCAGAGCGCCAGCGGCGGCGAAGACATTCCGGACCTGCTGCTGTTCGGCAGCGCCGAGGCGAAGGCGCGCGCCAGCGGCGCCCAGGGCAGCGCCTACCTGGAAGCGGTGGCCGTCGCCGAGCTCAAGCGTTTCCACCGTCCGCTCGACACCCGGGGGACGGGCGGAGGCCCGCGGGCCTCCTCACCCCACGCCCAGATCCTGCGCTACCTCGCCACCGCCGACAGCGTCACCGACGGCCAGCTCCGCTGGGGCATCCTCACCAACGGCGGAGTCTGGCGCCTCTACGACCAAAAGACTCGGCCCCGGGCTACGGCGTTCTACGAGGCCGACCTGGAAGCGCTGGTGGAGGACGACGACGAAGACGGCCTGCGCGCCTTCCACCTGCTGTTTCGTCGGGCGGCCTTCGTACGCCGCCCCGGCGCGGCCGCCACGTTTCTGGAAACGGCGTTGGCGGAAGGCCGCCGCTACGAAGAGCGGGTGGCGCAGAGCCTGGCCGGCGTGGTGTTCGAGCGCGTGTTCCCCAGGCTGCTCCAGGCGCTGGCCGACGCCACCGACCAGCCCATGCCCCAGATCAGGGAAGCCGCCCTGATCTTTCTCTACCGCCTGCTCTTCCTGCTCTACGCCGAAGACCGCGGCTTGCTGCCGGTGGGCGACAAGGGCTACGACGACTATGGATTGCGCAAGCGCGTCCGCGACGACATTGCGCAGCGGATGGCCACCGGCGACATCTTTTCCGACACCGCCGCCAGCTACTGGAATCACCTGACCGAACTCTTCCGGCAGATCGATCAGGGTGACCGGCAAATCGGTCTCCCGCCCTATAACGGCGGCCTATTTGCGGCCGACGCCGCTGAACTGCTGAACCAGGTCCGCCTCCCGGACAACGTGGTTGCCGAGGTCGTGTACGACCTCGGCCACACCCAGACCGACGGCCAGCCCAGCTACGTGAACTACCGCGACATGTCCGTCCAGCAACTCGGTTCCATCTACGAGCGTCTGCTGGAACGGGAACCGGTGCGCGACGCCGAGGGCAAGGTCCGGATCCGCCCCAACCCGTACGCGCGCAAGGACAGCGGCAGCTTCTACACCCCGCAGGACCTGGTGGACCTGATCGTGGAGCAGACCCTGAAGCCGCTGGTGGAGGAGCGGCTGGCGGCGTTCGAGGCCAGGGCCGGGGAGCTCCGCAGCGACCGCCGCCCCAGGGCCGAGCGCCGAGCCGAGCTTGCCCGGCTGGACCCGGCCGAGGCGGTGCTGGATCTCAAGGTGCTGGACCCGGCCATGGGCAGCGGGCACTTCCTGGTCAGCGCCGTGGACTTTCTGACCGACTACATCGCCGACTTGATCGAATACGCGCCCGCCGTCGCCGATTGGCTGAATGGGGACGACGCCTACCACTCGCCCTTGCTGGACCGCGTGGCCGCCATTCGCGCCGACATCCTGCAACGCGCCGCCGAATCCAAGTGGGTGGTCAACGAAGCGCAATTGACCGATCAGGCCATCATCCGCCGCCTGGTGCTGAAACGCTGCATCTACGGCGTGGACAAGAACCCGCTGACGGTGGAACTGGCCAAGGTCTCGCTCTGGCTGCACAGCTTCACGGTAGGCGCGCCGCTCTCGTTCCTGGACCACCACCTGCGCCGCGGCGACTCGCTGATCGGCCTGCGCGTGGCCGACGCCAACGAGGAGCTGCGGCGGTTGCACGTGCCCATGTTCGTGGCCAGCGCCCTGCAGGGCGTGGAGAACGCCGCCCAGGGCATGCGCCAGATCGAACAGCTATCCGACGCCGACGTGGCCGAGGTCCACCAGTCCGAGTCCCTGTTCAAGGCCGTCGAATCCGCCACCGCCGACCTGCGCGGCTTCCTGGACACCCTGGGCGGCCTGCGCTGGCTGACGGCGGGAATGCGGGTGCGGCAACGGGCGATTTTCGAGTCCCCGCTCACCGAAACCCTGGCCGCCAACCCCACCCAGGCCTTCCCCCTCCTCACCCAGGGCCACGCCACCCCCGTCATCCCGGCGTCCACGACCCCTTCCGGCGTAGGGGCGGCGTCTCAGACCCGCCCGTCTTCCGCGCAGACCTCACCGCCTGCCCACCCCGTTCGTGGTGAGCCTGTCCTGAGCCCTGCCGAAGGGCCGGCCCGCAGTCCATCGCAGGGCCGAGTCGAACCACGCCCCCCCGTTCGTGGTGAGCCGCCCCGTAGTCCCTCGGAGGGGCGTGTCGAACCACAAAGCCAACAGCACCCAAGCCCGAGAGAGCCAGACCCCGCCTTCCGCGAACGATGGACCGAGGCGCGCTCAGCAGCCGACGAGCAGTCGTTCCTCCACTGGGAAGCCGCCTTCCCCGGCGTGTGGCGCCGCTGGCAGGACGCGACACCCGAGGGCGGTTTTGACGCCGTGATCGGCAATCCGCCCTGGGACCGGATCAAACTGCAGGAGGTCGAATGGTTCGCCACGCGCGATCCCGAGCTGGCGCGCGCCCCCACCGCGGCCGCCCGCCGCGAGGGCATCCGCCGCCTGCGCGACCTGGACGATCCGCTGGCTCATGCCTTTGACCAGGCCAAGGCCCGCGCCGACCGGCTGGGCCAGGTGGTGCGCGCCTCCGGCCACTACCCGCTGCTGGGCGGCGGCGACATCAACCTCTACTCGCTCTTCGTGGAACGCGCCCTGCGCCTGGTCAAACCCGGCGGCCTGGTGGGCCTGCTCACCCCCTCCGGGATCTACGCCGACAAGACCGCCGCCCGCTTCTTCAAGTCCGTCTCCACCACCGGCCGCGTCGCCGGTCTCTACGACTTCGAGAACCGCCGCCTGGGAACCGACCTGCCGCCCTTCTTCGCCGACGTCGACTCCCGTTTCAAGTTCTGCGCCCTCATCGTCGGCGGCCCGCAACGCAGATTCCCGGAGACCCATTGCGGCTTTTTCCTGTCCGGTACCC
>JAKZUJ010000197.1:0-9063 GCA_047516685.1 Chloroflexota bacterium
GTCAGGCTGACTCTTCGGCCTGTTGGGTTTGGGTCTCGTCCCGGCCCGGCTGCGTGACCAGGATAGGCGCGCTGTTTGATTCCACCGTGTCGCCCGTGACAACAACTTTCTTGACACCGGACATGGACGGCAGCGTGAACATGGTGTCCATCAGCAGATCTTCCATCGTGGTGCGCAGGCCGCGCGCGCCGGTGTGGGTTTCCAGGGATCGGAGCGCGATTGCCTCCAGGCCGTCGTCGGTGATTTCCAGCTCCACGCCGTCCATTTCGAACAGCTTCTGGAACTGCCGCAGCAGCGCGTTCTTGGGCTCGCAGATGATTCGGACCAGGGACTCGGCGTCCAGTTCGTCCAGCGCGGCCACCACCGGCAGGCGGCCGACGAACTCGGGGATCAGCCCGTACTTCAGCAGGTCGTCGGCCGTGACCTCGTGCAACACGCTCTCGGCCTTCTCGTCCTGCGAGCGCTTGCCAAAGCCCACGCCGCCCGCCTGGCCAATGCGCCGGGAGATGATGCGGTCCAAACCCTCGAACGCGCCCCCGCATACAAACAGGATGTCGCGCGTATCCATCTGGATGAATTCCTGGTGCGGATGCTTGCGCCCGCCCTGGGGCGGCACGTTCACCTGGGCGCCCTCAATGATCTTGAGCAGGGCCTGCTGCACACCCTCGCCCGAGACGTCGCGGGTGATCGAGGGGTTGTCGGCTTTGCGGGAGACCTTGTCGATCTCGTCGATGAAGATGATGCCGGTTTGGGCACGGGCGACATTGAAGTCCGCGGCCTGAAGCAGGCGCAGCAGAATGTTCTCCACGTCCTCGCCCACGTAGCCGGCTTCGGTGAGGGCGGTAGCGTCGGCGATACAGAAGGGCACGTTGAGAATGCGCGCCAGCGTGCGCGCGATCTCGCTCTTGCCCACTCCGGTGGGACCCAGCAGCAGAATGTTGCTCTTGTGCAGTTCGAATTCGTCCTCGGACGCGCCGGCCGCCACGCGCTTGTAGTGGTTGTAGACGGCAACCGAGACGACCTTCTTGGCGCGGTCCTGGCCGATCACGTATTCGCTCAGCAGTTCGAACAAGCGTTCGGGCGTAGGTATTCGGCCAGCCAACGCGCGCGGACTGGGTGTGCGCGTTTGTTCCTCGTCGATGATGTCGCGGCAGAGGTTGACGCACTCGTTGCAGATGTAGACGCCGGCCGAGCCGGAGATCAGGCGACGAACCTGATCCTGCGTCTTGCCGCAAAACGAGCAGCGGTAGCTCGCGCGATTTGAGCGACTACGTGCCATGACGGGTCCAGGCGACGAAGGTGCGGGCAGGGTAGCTAGGTCGAGGCATGCCGCCTAGTCCGAGCCGTCGCCGTCCTGGCCGACGCTCGCGGAGCGCGGCGTCACGATCTGGTCGATCAGGCCGTAGTCCCGGGCCTCCGCGGCCGTGAGGTAGAAGTCGCGGTCGGAGTCCTCGTGGATGCGGTCCTTCGGCTGATCGGTCGCGTCAACAAAGATCTGTTCAATCCGGTCGCGAACCTTGCCAATCTCGCGGGCGCGGATCTGCAGGTCGGCGGCCTGCACAAAGCCCTCGAACCCTTGCGAGGGCTGGTGCAGCAGCACCGTGCTGTGCGGCAGCGCCGAGCGTTTGCCGCGAGCGCCGCCGGCCAGGATCACGCTGCCCATGCTCGCGGCCAGGCCAACGCAGGTGGTGGCCACGTCGTTCGGCACGTATTGCATCGTGTCGAAAACGGCCAGACCGGCGCTCACGCTGCCGCCGGGCGAGTTGATGTACATGTAGATGTCGGCTTCGGCGTCCTCGCTGGTGAGCAGCAGCAATTGGGCGATCACCGTGTTAGCCACGGCGTCATCGATCGGCGTGCCGAGAAAGATGATCCGATCACGCAACAGGCGCGAGTAGATGTCCATCCCGCGTTCGCCGCGGTCGGTCTGCTCGATTACGTAGGGGACCAATACCATGTAGTTGTCCTTTCCCTGCCGGCGGCGCTAGGCCTCTTTGGCTTCGGGGCCATCCTCCGGCTCGGCGGCGGCGGCCAGTTCGGGCGGAGGGTCGTGCTCGTGATGGTCGTGGTCGTGTATTGGGGCCGCGCCGTCGGTTACCGCGGCGACCAGCGCCTGCAAGGCCTTGCGCGAGCGAATGGTCGCCTCCACCCGACCGCGCGCTTCGTCGCGCATCAGATTGGTGCGAATGATGTTGCGGCGATCCTGCGGATAGAACTCCGCCACGCGGTCCACCTCGGCCTGCATCTCGTCGGTGTCGGCCGTGACCCCCTGGGCATCGGCGTAAGCGTCCAGCGCCAGCCCGCGGTGGATGCGATTGAGCGCTTCTTCCTTCGATTCCTCCTGCCAGGCGTCGCGCGTCTGTCCACGCATGGCCAGGTAGGTGTCGACGGGAATGCCGCGCTGCACGAGCGCATCGGTGCGTTCGCGGACCACTTGTTCACTTTCCCGCTCGACCAGCACGTCGGCAATCTCGAACGTGGCGCGCTGGACCAGATTCTGCACCGCCTGCTCTTCCAGTTCGTGCTGAGCGTCGTGCGCCTTGCGTTCCCGCAGAGCGCCGGACACGCGCTCGCGCAGAGCGTCCACGCTTTCAAAGGGCCCCGCGCTGCGAGCGAACTCGTCGTCCAGGTCAGGCAACTGCCGCTCGCTCACGCCATCGACCTGAATCTCAAAGGTCACGTCCTTGCCGCGCAATGCCTCGTTGGGATCGTTGGGCGGGATGCGGGCGTCGTACGACACCTCGTCACCGGCCACGGCCCCGGTCACGGCGCTATCGAACCCCGCGGGAAAGCCGTTGTTGCCCACCAGGACGTTGTACGCCTGTGGGTCCTCGGGATCGATGCCTTCGCTCGCCATCCGGATGCGGGTCTGCACCATGTCCTCGGCAACCGCGGGTCGCTCCACCGGCTCCCAGGAGGCCTGAGCGACGCGCAACTGCTCAATCTCCGCGTCGATTTCATCCTCCGTGACCTCGTCGATAGGCACGCTGAGGGACACATCGTCGATATCGCCCAACTCAAGCGTCGGCGCCACGGCGACCTCGGCCGAGAACAGGAAGGGCGCGTCCAGCGATGGGAGCTCCGGCACGTCCAGTTCCGGCTGATCGATCGGGTTGACCCCTGTCTCGCTCAGGGCCGAGGCGTAGGCCCGCGGCACCACGGCTTCCAGCAGGTCCTGCATCACTGTCGCCACGCCGGCGGCGTTCTCCACCAGGCGGCGCGGCGCCTTGCCTGGGCGAAAGCCCGGAATCTTGATCCGGCGCCCGACCCGTTGAATCGCGCGCCCGTACTCTTTTTGCAGGTCCTCCGGCGGTACCTCGACCGCAAGCCGCACGCGGCTGCCGTCAAGCTTTTCAGCGGTCGCGGACATACCAATCCTCTAGGCGGAATCCACCAGCCTATTGCGGGGCGGGTGGGGAAGGAGAGACTCGAACTCTCACGGAGAACAATCTCCACGTGATCCTAAGTCACGCTCGTCTACCAGTTCCGACACTTCCCCCTGGGGTGCTCGAACATCCAGAACAGACAGACCAACCGCCCGCGCGAGCGCGAGCGCCCCTGATTATATGGCGACGAGCGACGGTTGCTCGCCTTCCTGAGCCGTCTCGGCTTTAGCAGCGTCGCACAACGGGCTAGGATTGATTTCAGACCTCGGCCCGCACGGATCGCCGCCGGGCCCGACGCTAGAAGAGGACAGCCAGCATGGCCTACGAACTTCCGGACCTTCCCTACGCTTTTGACGCGCTGGAACCCACCATCGACGCACGAACGATGGAGATCCACCACGACCGCCACCACGCGACGTACATCATGAACGTCAATAACGCGCTGGCGGGTCACGACGACCTGGCCGCGCAGAGCGTCGAGGATCTGATCAGCAACCTTGGCGCGGTGCCGGAGGGCATCCGTACGGCCGTGCGCAACAACGGCGGCGGTCACGCCAACCACTCGCTGTTCTGGACCGTGATCGGCGGCAACAGCCATTCGCACCCGCACGGTGCGCTGGCCGAAGCCGTGGACGCGGCCTTTGGCAGCCTGGAGGCCTTCCAGGCGGAGTTCGCCCAGGCGGCCACCACCCGCTTCGGCTCCGGTTGGGCCTGGCTGATCAAGCAGGCTGACGGCTCGCTCGCCGTCACCAGCACGCCCAACCAGGACAGCCCGCTCATGGATGGCAGCGGCACGCCGCTTCTGGGGCTGGACGTGTGGGAGCACGCCTACTACCTGAACTACCAGAACCGTCGCCCGGACTACATCGCGGCCTTCTGGAATGTCGTGAACTGGGAAGAGGTCGAGCGCCGCTTCGGCTAAGCCGACCGAATCGTTGCGTAGCGCCGGCGGCCCGTTTGGCAGGCCGTCGGCGCTCCGCGCGAACGGACTGAGCCAGACCGGCTAGGATTGACGCATGTTCACTTTTTATCGGCGCGCCCCGTGGCAGGTGCAGTTGCTGACGATCTTCGTGATCGTTGCGGCTCTGATCATCATTGGGTTCCTGGCGCTACGGCAGTTTCAGGCTGGCGATCCAAATGTCACCGCGGAAGCGACGTCGGTAGACGTAGGCGGTGCGGCGACACTGATACCGCCGGGTGAACGTCCCTTTGGCCTGCACATCATTGGCGAGGGCGAGGTTGTCGTGCCGCCGGACCGCGCGATCGTCACGCTGGGCGTCGAGGCCTCGGCCGACACTGCGGCCGAGGCGGCGGATCAGGCGAACGCCACGGCCGAGAAGCTGATCGAGGCGATTCGAGGTGTCAGTTCCGACGAGAATGAAGTCCTGATCCAGACAACCGGCCTCAGCCTGTCGCCGGTGTTCCCGCCCGCCGCGCAAGCACAACGCACCGTGTCGGCCGATCCGGTTGGCTATCGCTCGGCCAACACCGTCACCATCACGATTGACCGGATCGAATTGACGTCCATGGTGCTGGATGCGGCCCTGGGCGCGGGCGCCAACACCGTACGTTCGATCAGCTTCACCTTGCAGGACGACGGTCCGGCGAAAGCCGAGGCGATGCGTCTGGCGACGCTGGACGCCGCCGCCAAGGCCCGAGCGGTGGCCGACGCGCTGCGCGGCAGCGTGCGCGGCTTGATTTCGCTACAGGAGGAGACGGTCTACGGACCGGTTGCGCGTGGCGGGATCGCCTTTGCCGACGTGGCGGCCGCGCCGGGCTCAGTCCCGGTGGAAGCCGGTGAGTTGCGCATCCAGGCGAGGGTGCGCGCCAACTTCGCCTACGAGTAGGTCTCCGCTCGGGGGTACGCCTGCCGACCCGCGGCCTGGCTGCCTGGACGGATCCAGGTTAACCAGGAGTTCTGTCAGCCCAGGTCGGCGGGACGCACCGGCGTACCGGCGCGCGCGGACTCCTCGATAGCCAGCGTGGCTTGCAGCGTCAGCACCGCGTCGGCGTACGTCGAACGAATGCCGGACGGGTCGCCAGTACGCACCGCCCGGACAAACGCCTCGTCCAGCAGGTACTTCGAGTCGGCGCTGTTGGTAACTTCCCGGACTTCGCCCGGGCTCGCGATCCGCCCGCCGTCGGTCCACACGCGCAGCGACAGATCGCGCGCCACGATGGTCAGGCCGTGGTCCCACGGCTCCGCCGGCACGCCGTTCAGTCCACATGTGTTGATCAGCGTGCCGACCGCGCCGTTCGCGAACTGAAACGTAGCTGCCGAAACGTCAGAGATGTCTAGATTCGGCGCATCGGTCATCAGCCGTGTCGCGGCGGCGGTGTGGATGCTCGCGATCTCACCCACCAGATAGCGTTGCAGGTCGACCACGTGAGTCGCCTGCTCCACCACCTGGCCGCCCGACTGCGCCTGTACGCGCCACCAGGGCGTGCGGGGCATTCCGCCCAGGTACGTACCAATGGCCATGCCCACGGTCCGGTCCGCCAGCAGCGCGCGTGCGGTGTCGGCGGTCTCGCTGTAGCGCGTCTGGTAGCCCACGGACGTGATCAGCCCGCGCTCGGCGATAGCCCGCTCGATCCCGCGCACGGTCAGCATGTCCAGCCCCACGGGCTTCTGCACCAGCATCGGCACGCCGGCCTCAATGCACTGGTATTCCACCTCGCCATGCGCGAATGGCGGCAGGTTTATGAACACGGCGTCCGGCGCAACCGCGGCCAGCATCTGGCCGGCGTCGTTGAAGGTCTCGATGGTCGGCGGCTCGATGGGCGGCGTCTGCGCGGCCGCGGCACGCCGCAGCGTGACCGGAATGCGTGACAGATCGATGTCCGCCAGCGCCACGACCTCGGCTTCCGGCATGTGCAGCAGGTTTGTCAGGTGCATGGCCGCGATGCCGCCAACGCCTATCAGCGCGACGCGTACGGGAGCCTGTTCAGTCATACGTACTCGGGGCTGGCAGCAGGCCGCCGCAGCGTAGGGGCCGCCCCGGCGGGGCGTCAATGCCGATCTACACTGCCTGGCTGTGATGCGGTGCAGGTTGACGCAACAGAGGCGCGCCACGGCGCGGCTTTGCGCGGAAGGCTGCGTCGCCACGCCCTACCGCCCCTCGGGTCCGCTCCCCGCGTCATCCCGACGTGCTGAAACGTAGGCCTTCGAGTCCCGCGCCGCAGTTCGCTCGACAATGATGTTCTACAACCCGCATGATTGAAGCATGCGAATGGCACAGTACGGAATCTCCCACGATCACGCGCACGATAAGGCACGGGTGCTGCGGCAGATCGACGATGTTGAGTTCGCAGGGATATTTGAGCCTGACAAGGAAAAAATCGAGCGTCTAGGCGGTCAGAAGGAGTACGAGGGCGTCCACTGGTTCTCATCCAAGGACGAGATGCTTGCGGACGAGAGCATCGTTGCTATTGCGGTCGAGGGCGAGATCTTCGACAACCTCGGCTTCGCTCGCGAGGCGCTGGAGCATGGCAAACACGTCTGGCTGGACAAGCCGGCGGGTAATGATCTCACCGAATTTCAGGAAGTGGTGGACATCGCACGCGCGCACAAGCTGAATGTTCAACTCAGCTATATGTATCGCTACGATCCAGGCTTCCGCTTCATCCTCGACTGGGCAACGTCCGGGAGGCTCGGCGAGATATTCTCCATCCGTGGCCGTCTGTCAGCCGCGCCCGGAAGTGCGGATCGCTGGAAGTTGTGGGAGTCACCCGGCGTGCGCGCCGGCGGCATCATATTCATCATGGGCGGCCATCTCGTTGACATCATCGTTTCGATTCTGGGACGGCCGCAGCGAGTGTCCCGGTTCCAGCGGCACGATGCGGAGAGCATGTCCTCCTTCGAGGAGAACGAATGGACGCCGGATCCGCCGTGGTACTACAACAACACCGCCGCTGTATTTGAGTATCCGCAGGCCATGGCGACACTTGAGTCAACCAACATGGAGCTCGACTCGTGGGAGTCGCGACGGTTCGAGGTCTACGGAACCCGCGGCAGCGTGATCCTGGAGCCGTTCGAGAGCCGACGTGGTAGTAGTGTCCGACCCGTGATACGGCTCTGTCTTGACGAAGATCGGGACGGGTACGCCAAGGGCTGGCAGACGGTGCCGGTGCCGCCTGCCAAGCGCTACTTCCCTGGCCTGGCGGCGCTGCTGGCGGCTATACGAGGCGAGCAGCCGCCGGATCGCACGCTGGATCACGAACTGCTGGTCCAAGAGACGCTCTTGCGAGCTATCGGGCTGGCCTGAGCCGCGGCGCCGTCGCACTGGACGGCGGGTTGACAGTGCCGCCTATGCGCAGACGGGCTCGTCACCCAGCCAGCGAACGACGAATTCCTCGCCGCTGGCGGCCAGCCGCGTCCGTGCGTCATACCAGAGCTGAGCCCACGCCTCTGGATCCCGAAGCTCGCTGGAGGGATCGCGGCGGCTACGCGCCACGAAATCCGGGAACGCCGGGCGACCGGTGGGCTGGCCGGTTGGGTTGTAGCGCAGGTCAAGGCTCACGCGGAAGTGGTCGCTGACATTGGGGCCGGACCCGTGACACGTGTGCTTGTGAAAGAGGATCACGTCGCCAGGTTGCGTTGGCACTGGCGTGACGCGATCCAACTCCAGGAGCTCGTCGGGGATAGCAACCGGGTTGAGACAGTGGGTTCGCAGCGCGCTCCGATGGCTCCCCGGAATCACCCGCAGACACCCGTTCTCGGGCGTCGCCGCCGAGAGCGAGATCCACACAGTGAGCATGTGCGTCTTGTCGGCAACCGGATCCACGACGCCGTTGTCCTGATGCCACGGGTTCGCCCGCACCAGGACATCGGTCGCGCCCTCCGGGAGCGCATGTTCAGGCGGCTTGATGCGCACGTGCTGCACCGGGTTGCACGTGATCTCGGGGCCGATGACAGACTCGACGACATCCATCACCCCCTCGTGCGTGAGCAGGTGAAACACCGCCGGTCCCAGCCACATATGCGTATCCGGCGTAACCCCTCGGTTCGGCAGACTGCAGTCGAAATACCTGGCGTGGTCACGCCCAGATTCCTGGTAGACGCGAATCATTCGGTCGCCGAATGCCAGATCGTCGTAGGTGGAGTCGATCTCGCCGCGGTCGTACAGCTCGTTTGCCAGGCGATCAAGCACATATTCGTACTCGGCAAAGAGCGGGTCGATCGATTCCTCGGGATCCAGCACGCCCTTGACCCGGAGGTACCCGTCATTCTCGAACTGCTGCAGCTGCTCGGCAGTGAGCAAGTGGTTCCCTGCCTCGGTACTCGGGGTCATGACTTGGCTCATGGCCGAATTCTCCTCGTGTAGCGGGACCTGACCAAGCTCTCGAGGAGCCCAGCATGACCTTGCGAAAATATAGCACGTGGCAGTTCACCTCCGAATTAACTCCAGCTTGCTGTCGGGCAGCGACGCCGCCCCTGCCCCGCGTCCGCGGCCAAGTCGATTCGCTGCCGCCCGGATCAGCAATCGAGGGCAGGGGCGCCAGGACATCGAGTGGCTGCGCCGCGCGGGACGACATTGGGGGCCGGTGAAGTTCGAGGCCGCGCGGCCAGCAGCAGCAGCATGATCTCCGTCGCGCCAGCGATACTGGACATAAAACCAGTCGAGGGAGGTCGCTATCCGCCAAACTGGTCAGCGATCGAGGTGGCTTGGCCCCCGAG
>JAKZUJ010000198.1:0-8989 GCA_047516685.1 Chloroflexota bacterium
CGCCGACATCGGCTGCACCTGGGACGAAGTCAGAGCCGTGCTGGCCAATCTGAACGAGCTCAACGACCGCCTCGGCCACCCCCAGAACTGGTTTCACTTCCATTCCCTGTCCGACGAGTCGTTCCAGCAGCTGGCCGCGGCAATCGACGCCAGGTAGTCGATAGGCTGGCCATGCGCCACAGCCGTCTGGCAACGTTTCAGCGCCGATGAGGCCGCCAATTGCCATGAGACGAGCATGAGGCCAGAACAAGAGCGAGCGCGATGAACAAGGTCCGTCTGGCAATCGTCGGCTGCGGCACCATCTCCCAACTCAACGCGCCCGGCTATCTGGAACACGACCAGTGCCAGATCGGCGCGCTCTGCGACCCCGCTCGCGAGCGCGCCGAACAGCGCGCGGCCGAGTGGGGCATCACACCCCGCATCTACACGAGCTACGAGCAGGTGCTCGCCGACCCCGACGTCGACGCCGTCGAGCTACTCACCCCAACACCTCTCCACGCCGATCAGTCCATCGCAGCCCTCAAGGCGGGCAAGCACGTCTCCTGCCAGAAACCGATGGCACGCAACCTCCAGGAAGCCGGCCGCGTCGCCCAGGCCGTAGCCAGGGCCGGCACCTTCTATCGGGTAACCGAGAACTTTCTGTACTACCCGCCCCTGGTCAAGGCCAAGGAGCTGATCGACGCCGGAGCCATTGGCGAACCCAACATGGTGCGCATGCGGGTGGTCGTCACCAACATGGAGAGCCAATCGGATCAATTCAAACTGGCGCCCGATGCCCTGACCTGGCGCCGCGACCCAATGCTGAATCCCGGCGGTCTGCTCTACGACGAGGGCGTGCATAAGTACGCAACCGCCATGTGGTGGGTCGGCGATCCCGCGACGGTCAGTTCCACGGTCACGCGCACCGATGACTACTTGGTCGATGCGCCCAGCGTCGTTGTCTGGCGGTTCAAGAACGCCAATTGCCTGGGGATCTTCGAATACTCCAACGCGCCCGACATGCAGATCCGCGCGCCTTACTACCCCATCGACGACTTTTTCGAGGTCCAAGGCACTAAGGGCGCCATCTGGGTCACCCGCTGCAGCGGCGAAATGTTTGATCTGCCGCCGGTGATGCTGCACAAGGGCACGGAGACCGTCAGCTACCAGGTCCCCATGGACTGGATTGAAGGGTTCAAGGGCGCCGCGCGCGACTTCATTGATGGGATCGTCCAGGGACGGCAGCCTCGCATGGACGTCGACTACGCAACCAAAGTGCTTCGGGCGGCCCTGGCCGCCTACGCGTCCGATGCCGCCCAACGTCCAGTCGACCCAAGCACCCTGAGCTGACATCCAGCCTCCGAAGGAGACTCAAAGTGAAGGTCAAGGGCGTTGACTTCATCTGGACGCTCGCTTCCAACGTCGATGCGACGTCGCGCTTCTACCGTGACGTGCTCGGCTTGCAGCCGACCGGGATTAACGACCACGACCGGCGCGAGTTCCAGGCCGGCTCCACCACCCTCGCCGTAACCCCCGCCCACGTGGGACTGGACCCGCCCGGAGTCCTGATGGCGTTGGCCGTTGACGATGTCGACGCCGCCCTCCAGGAGGCGCGCGACGCCGGGGTCCAGGTGCTCCACGAAACCCGCGACACCCCCGCCTGCCGCAACGCCATGATCGCCGACCCCGACGGCAATCCCATCTGGCTCCACCAACGCAAAGACGGCTCCGCCGGGTAACGGCCGCTCAGTCCCAGTTCGCGGTCAGCCCCCGTTCGTGGCGAGCCCCCCGTTCGTGGTGAGCCTGCCCGCAGTCCATCGAAGAGCCTGCCCTGAGCCTGCCGAAGGCGCCGCCCTGAGCTTGTCGAAGGGGGGCCGAGTCGAACCACCGCCCCAGCCGCGGCCAGCCCCCCGTTCGCGGCAGGCGCTTCCGTTCGTGGTGAGCCTGCCGAACCATGAACGGGACCATTGCCCTGCGGCAGAGACTTACTCTTGGGACAACCCCCGCCGTCGCATCCCCGACCGGAGTTCCCACATGTCCCTACAGACCATCTGGCCGCTCATCTGGGTCACCGACATGGAACGCTCGCTCGCGTTCTACCGCGACGGCCTGGGCTTCCAGATGGTGGCCTCGTGGGAAGGCCCCACCGGCATCGCCTGGTGCCGCCTCACCCGCGGTTCCGTCAGCCTTATGCTGCAAGTGGCCGAGGGCGAGGCGCCGCCGCCCGTCGAAGGCCAGGCCGCCGAGCTCTTCATCCTCTGCGACGATGCCCGCGCCCTCCACGCCGAGTTCGTCGCCCGCGGCATCCAGGCCACCGAACCCCAACCCATGGTCTACGACATGCTCCAATTCCGAGTCACCGACCCCGACGGCTACCCCATCTGGTTCGAAAACCCGGTGTGACCAGCGGCCGTTGCCCACGTTCCCAAAATCGATGGTCGGCAAACACCTGAAGCCTGTCTATACGTTTGATATACACTGGACTCGCCGGTCGCACTTGCATCGAGCCTGGAAGGGAACTCCCGTTGGCACAGGTGAATCTCAGAGTCAAAGACGATCGCCTGGCACTCATTGACCGTGGGGCAGCGATTCGCGGCGTCACGCGAACCGAATTCGTTCTTGGGGCGAGCGAAACGGCAGCGCTTGAAGCGTTGAATGAGCGCCCGATCATTGCTCTGGACGACGAAGCGTATGACGCATTCCTGGCTGCACTCGACGCGCCGGACAAGCCGAATGCCCGCCTGAGAGAACAGGCCGCGCGCCGACCTTTGTGGAAACGCTAACCGGGCCAACGCCCATCAGCCGACGCCACGACCTCTCGCACTTCGCCTGCGGCGTGGACAGCCTCGATTCGTGGCTACGACGCAGGGCCCGCCTCAACGAGACTCGAGGCGGCGCACGTACTTACGTGGTCTGCGATGGCGACTTTGTAGTCGCCTTCTACAGCCTCGCGGCCAGTTCGGTCGAGCGGACCCGCGTATCGTCGCGCGTCGGGCGAAATATGCCGGATCCGATTCCGGCGATCCTGCTGGGGCAACTCGCGGTTGACACGCACTACCAGGGCAGGGGTCTGGGCTCGGACTTGGTCGTCGACGCAGGGAAGCGAGCCCTGGCCGCGGCCGATCTCATAGGTGCACGCGCTGTAATCGTCCAGGCGCTCGACGACCGCGCACGGGCGTTCTACGAGCACTTTGGCTTCCGGCAGTTTTCGGACCGCGAACCACTGATGTTGCTAGCCCGACTCTCTGAACTACGCACGGCGTTTCAGAGCTAGGTGTACTGACCACAGAGGTGTGAGACACGGCTGACGGGCGGGAGGCCGCCGACCGACTCGTGCGTCCTACGACCCCTGCTCGAAGTTGAACTGCCACTTGATCCCAAACTTGTCCGTGCACGTGCCGAAGTAGGACCCCCAAAACATCTCCGCCAGGGGCATCGTCACGGTCCCGCCCTCGGAGATCTTCGCGAACAACTCGTCCGTCTCTTCGCGGGATTGGGTCGCGCAGGAAACCGAGAAGTTGTCGCCCTTGACCCCCGGAGGTCCAAAGCCCGTTACGGTGTCGCTGCCCATCAGCACGCTCGATCCGACGGGGAAGGACACGTGCATGATTCGGTCCCGCTCGTCCTCCGGCACGCCCATGTCCGGCGGACCGTCCCCAAATGTCTGGACAATCGAGAACTCGCCGCCAAACGCCGACCGGTAGAACTCAAACACCTCCCGACAGTTGCCGTCGAAGGTGAGATAAATGTTCAGCGTCATGCGTGTCTCCCTGGAGCTAGCCGGCTCGCAACTGCGGCGCCCGCCCGCATCACACCGATACGAGCCACGGCTGACACTGCCGGACCGAAGTCAACAATTCTAGTCGCGTGAAGTCGCGGCTGGTCGGGTCGCTTCACCGGTACGGCTACGCGTCTGTCGCCCCGCCCGCCAACCCCTGTACATAAGCAACCGCCGACTCGCCCAGCCGGCTCAGCGCATAGCCGCCTTCCAGCACGTGCAGCCGCGGCGTGCCCAGGCTGGCAATCCGCGCCGCGACCCGCCCAAAGTCCTCACTCCACAGACCCAGAATCGAAATCGGGTCTTCCCGGTGCGTATCGAACCCCAGCGACACCACCAACGTCCGCGGATCGAACTCGGCAATAGCTTCGCAGCCCCGGTCCAGCTCCTCCAGGTACGCGTCGATCCCCATGTGCGGCGGCAGCGGCAGATTCAGATTGAACCCCAGCCCCGCCCCGCGTCCCCGCTCGCCGGCATGACCCGAAAAGCCCGGATAGGCAAACCTTGGATCGGCGTGCAGCGACACGTACAAAATGTCGTCCCGCGTATACGTCAAGTGCTGCGACCCGTTCCCGTGGTGATAGTCCACATCCAGAATCGCCACCCGCCCGTCACCGCTCAGCCTGTGCGCCGCCACCACGGCATTGTTGAAATAGCAGAACCCGCCCATTCGGCCGTGCTCGGCGTGATGCCCGGGCGGCCGGCACAGCGCCAACACGTCCGTTGCGCCTTCTCGCACCAGGTCCGCCCCCGTTAGCGCCGCGTCCACCGCCTCACGCGCCGCCCGGTACGTCGCCTGCATCAGCGGCGCGTCCTGCCCAAAGGCGTAAAACGCCGCACGCTCCGCCGGGTCCGATCGCTTCAAGACGCCCGGATCCAACGACACGCCAACCGGAGTCACACTCACCTCGGGATCCAGTCCCGCGCATGTATCCCGAATGAACTCGCGGTACTTCCGCTCGTGCACCGCGTCCAGCAGCGCGTCGTCGTGCCTGACTGGCGACACCGACCGCACCAGGCCCGCCGCCTCCAGCGCCTCTCGAATCAGCCCCGGCCGCGCTGGCGACTCCGGATGGTCATACACCTGCCCATCCACCGTCTGTAGCTTCGGTGCGTGCCCTGCATGCACATCCGACCAAACCAGCGGAACAGCCAGCGGGGCGCCTCTGAACAATCTCAACGGCGCCGGATTCTCCCACGAACCCCGGCGCCGCTGAGACCAACCGCGGCCGCTAGGCCATGAACGCCTTCAAATGCCCTGCCATGTTCGGCTGCCGCAGTTTCCGCAACGCCATCCCCTCAATCTGCCGGATGCGCTCGCGCGTGCGGCCAAACCGCCGGCCAATCTCTTCCAGAGTCAGTGGCGCTTCGAGACCCAGGCCATACCGCAGCCGCAGAACCTCCTGCTCGCGCGGCTCCAGCTGATCCAGCGCCTCCGTCAGGTGCTCCGTCAGCAGCTTGTCCGCAATCTCCTCCAGCGGCTCGGCGGCCCCCTCATCGGCGATCATGTCGCCCACCGAAGTCGCTCCGTCCTCGCCCACCGGCGCGTCCAGCGACACCGGTGCGCGTGCAATTCGGTTCAGCTGCGCCATCTGCTCCTCGCTGAAGCCCACCTCCGCGGCGATCTCCCGATCCGTCGGCTCCCGACCCAGCGTCAGCTGCAGGTCGCGTCGCACGCGCGACGACTTCGCCAGCCGGTCGTGCGTATGCACCGGCAGCCGAATCGTCCGGCACTGCTCCGCGATCGCCCGCGTGATCGACTGCCGAATCCACCACGTCGCGTAGGTGCTGAACTTGAACCCCCGCCGCCAGTCAAACTTCTCCACCGCCCGCATCAGCCCGCTGTTGCCCTCCTGGACCAGATCCAGCAGCGGCACGTCGTGGCCTGTGTACTTCTTCGCCACGCTCACCACCAGGCGTAGGTTCGCCGTGGTCAGTTGCTGGCGCGCCTGCTCGTCGCCGCTCTCGATCGCCTTCGCCAGGCGAACCTCGTCCTGCGCCGATAGCAGCGGAATCCGCCCAATCTCGTTCAGATAACGCCGCACCGGGTCGGCCGCCGCCTCGCCGCCGGCCGCTGCCAACCGCTCCGCCGCGGCCTTCGACCGCCTCGGGCGCTTCGGGCGCTTCGCCGGTCGCGCAACCTGGTCGGGGTCGTCCTCGACCCAGACCACCTGATCCAGCTTCAACTCGTCGGCTATCCGAGCGCCCGCGTTCATCGGTCGCCCTGCCGCCCTCGCCTGAACCGTGTCCGTCGCCATCTCGGTAGTCATCGCCCGCTGGCCCTTTCACGTCCATCGCTGGAGTACCCGTCGCGGACCCCGTTGTCCGCGGCCGGTTTCCCGCGGGTCTTCCCGCCGTATGACTTAGTAAACCGCTAGTAGAACCGTTGCTTCAGTAACGCATGTGACGATTCTCGGCCCAAATCCCCGTTTCTCATCGAACTCTCATTTCCCACGCTCCGACGAAGCAGCCAGGCCCGGGCGGACTTCGCCTCACACTCGCCCTTCAGCAAGCGCGTCAGGCTGCGAGTATTCGTCCACCTCCACAGCCACCCAATGCTCCCTCCCCCTGTGCTAGCGTCCCGCGCCCCCCGCCACCCAGCCCCGCCATGCCACCCCAACGCCAGCGCATCCCCGCCGACCACGTCATCTACGCCTTCGACCCTTCAACGCCGCCCATCGCCTGCGTCACCCCGCCCGCCGCCCTCACCGTCGAAGCCCGCGACGCCTACGACCGCGGCTGTAACGACCTCGACATCCAGACCTACCTCGCTGGACGCCTTCCCGGCCGCATGAACCCCGCCACCGGACCCATCGCCATCCAGGGCGCCCAGCCCGGCGACACCCTCCACGTCCACATCCAGGCCCTCCGCGTCGGCCCGCGCGGCTACGTCGCCACCACCCCCGGAACTGGTCTGCTCGGCGACCACCCCGTGCCCCCCTCCATCCAGCCCTTCGATGTGGACGGCCAAACCGTCACCGGCGCCGGCGTACCCCTGCCCCTGCGGCCAATGGTTGGAACCATTGGCGTCGCCCCCGCCGCTGGCGCCATCGAAGCCCTCAGCCTCGGCATCCACGGCGGCAACCTCGACTTCAACGACATCACCGCCGGCACCGTCGTCCACCTGCCCGTCTGGGCGCCCGGCGCCCTATTCGCCATTGGTGATGTCCACGCCACCATGGGCGACGGCGAAGCCCATTCCGGCGTCAACATCGACGCCGAGATCGACCTCCGCCTCGAACTCTCCTCCGGCGCCCCCCTCAACTGGCCCTGGTTCGAAACCCCAACCCACGTCATGACCGTTGGCGTGGCGGATGACCTTACGGAAGCATTGCGCATCGCCCAGGCCTCCATGGAGTCGCTGCTGCGCGAGCGGCTGGCGATTCCGGCTGAGACGGCCCGCGCCCTCGCCGGCGCCGCCATGGACCTTCGCCTCGGCCAGGCCGGCGGCTACGGCGTTCCCGTCAGCGCCTACGCCACCTTCCCCAAATCCGCCCTCCGCTGACCGCCACCGACCCCAGCAAGAGTGGCTGTGCCACCCCCTTTGCTAGCATCCAAAGTGCGCCCACTCGCAGGCCAAGAAACAACACCGTGCTCAAGACCATCAGAGCCAGGTTCACCGGCGGCGCAATCATCCCTTTGGAACCTGTTGATATCGCCGAAGGCGACGAAGTCCTCGTGACCCTCCAAGAATCGACGCCCAACAGCGTGGAAGCCGAGGACGCCGGCCTCGCGCAAGCCATCGTCCAAGGCCTCTCCACCGAGCCTGTCAGCCTGCAGCGTGTCCTCGACGCGCTGCAGGCCACGGATAGAGCTTGAGTACCGAGCCAGCTTCGTTCGCGACGTAGGGCGGATACGGAACGCGGATGTAGGCCGCCGCGTCAGCCGAGTTATTGAGGACCTGGAATCCGCGGCATCCATCGCGGACATACCCGCTGCCACCAGAATCAAGTCGCCGGCGGGTCGCTTCTACAGGATTCGCATAGGCGACTACCGTCTCGGCCTCGCGCTGAACGCCGACACCTGCATCCTCGTCCGCTGCCTACACCGCCGCGACATCTACCGCCAATTCCCGTAATACCCGCCGCAGACCCACTCCAATCCCCTCCGCACTCTTCACGCTTCGCTAGCCACCAGACATTCCCCCCACTACCATCCCCCCAGAACCGCTCCGCCACCACAGGCACCCCATGTACATCAACCAAGCCAAAGCCAACATGGCCGCCGGCCAACCCGCCGTCGGCATCAGCTGCGGCCTCCAGTCCCCCGTTTCAACTGAAATCTGCGCCCGCCTCGGCTACGACTGGGTCATGCTTGAACAGCAGCACTGGGTCTGGGATTGGTCCTTGTTCCAGCACGCCCTCATCTCCATCGTCGCTGGCGGCTCCGTGCCCTTTGCCCGCGTCTCCCGCAACAACGTCACCGAAATCGGCCAGGCCCTTGATGCCGGCATGCTCGGCATCGTTGTCCCCATGGTTCACACCGCCGAAGACGCCCGCCGCGCCGGCGAAGCCGTTCGTTACCCGCCCCGCGGCGTGCGCTCACTGGGCGCCACCCACGCCCAGCGCTACGGGTCCGACTACATTGAGTGGGCCGACGACCAGATCCTCATGATGGTCCAGATCGAATCCGCCCAGGCCGTCGCCAACTGCGAAGCCATCCTGGCCGAACCCACCGTCGACGGCTGCTGGATCGGCCCGGCCGACATGGGCCGCTCCATGCAGCTGGAACCTGACGTTGCCGGCAGCGACGCCGAAGCCGCCTACGCCCGCGTTGTCCAGGCCGCCAAAAACACCGGCGCATTCGCCGGCATGTCCTGTGGCGACGGCGACGAAGCCGCCCTCCGAATCCAACAAGGCATGCTCTTTGTAAGTTGTGGCAACGACACCCGCTGGATCCGCCGCCTGGGCGCCGAAGACCTGGCCATCGCCCGCGCCGCCAAATCCGCCTCCCCGTAGGGGCGCCCCTGGTGGGTGCTCTCCGCCCCGCGCCGTCCCCCTGAGCAACCGTGCGCGGCGCCAATCCCTCCGAGGAGACGCCGTCGTAATCCCTCTCCTGGGGGAGCAGGTCAAGGCGAGGAGTCTCCCTCTTATCCCTCTCCTGGGGGAGAGGGTCAGGGTGAGGGGTCTTCCGGTCGAGATCCCACCTCCAGCTCGCATCCCTCGCCTCTCTTTTCTGGAGGAACGCAACCGGGCGGGGCGTCAACCTCCGCAGGTCCGCGCCCCTCTTAAT
>JAKZUJ010000199.1:0-6212 GCA_047516685.1 Chloroflexota bacterium
AAGTCCACGGCGCGTCCCTTGGCGTCGGTCAGGCGACCGTCGTCCATGAGTTGCAGCAGGATATTGAACACCTCGGGGTGGGCCTTCTCGATCTCGTCCAGCAGGATCACGGCGTACGAGCGGCGGCGCACGGCCTCGGTCAACTGGCCGCCCTCTTCATAGCCCACGTAGCCCGGCGGCGCGCCAACCAGCCGTGATACGGCGTGCCGCTCCATGTACTCCGACATGTCAATGCGAATCAACGAGTCCTCGCTGCCGAACATGAAATCGGCCAGCGCCCGTGCCAGCAGGGTCTTACCCACGCCGGTGGGTCCCAGGAACATGAACGCGCCGATCGGGCGCTTGGGGTCCTTTAGTCCGGCCCGCGCCCGACGCACGGCGCGTGAGATGGACTCAATGGCTTCCTTCTGACTCACCACGCGGCGCGCCAACTCGTCCTCCATGTGCAGCAGGCGCTCGGATTCCTCTTCGCGGATGCGCGTGACCGGAATGCCGGTCCACATGGAAACGACCTGCCCGACCTCCTCCTCGGTCACGCGTGGCGTCTGACCTTCGTTGGACTTGGTCCAGCTTTCGCGTAAGGCATCGGCCTTCCCGCGCAGCTGCTCTTCTTCCTGCCGCAGGGTGTTGGCGGCCTCGAAGTCCTCCGCGTCAATGGCCTTGGATTTCTCCGCGGCAACCTGCTTCGCGCGAGTTTCGAGTTCCCGCAACCCCTTGGGCGGCATTCCATAGCGGATCTTCACCCGCGCCGCCGCCTCGTCCATCACGTCAATCGCCTTGTCCGGCAGGAACCTGTCGGTGACGTAACGGCCGGCCAGTTCGGCGGCCGCAATCAGGGCGTCGTCCGTGATCTCGACATTGTGGTGGTCCGCGTAGCGGCTACGGACGCCGCGCAAGATGTCGACGGTTTCCTCGATCGACGGTTCCTGCACCATCACCGGCTGGAAGCGGCGTTCCAGGGCGGCGTCGCGCTCAATGTACTTGCGGTACTCGTCCAGCGTCGTGGCGCCGATGACCTGTAACTCACCCCGGGCCAGCGACGGTTTGAGAATGTTGGCCGCGTCCACCGCGCCTTCGGCGGCCCCGGCGCCCACCACGGTGTGCAGTTCGTCGATAAAGAGCACCGAGTTCGCGGAGGCCTTGACCTCGTCGATCACCTTTTTCAGGCGTTCCTCAAACTCGCCGCGGTACTTCGTCCCGGCCACCAACGTGCCCATGTCCAGCGTCAGCACGCGCCGGCCGCGCAGCGAATCCGGCACCTCACCCTCGACGATGCGCTGGGCCAGACCCTCCACAATGGCCGTCTTGCCGACGCCTGGTTCGCCGATCAGCGCCGGATTGTTCTTGGTTCGGCGGCTGAGGATCTGGATCACCCGCTCGACTTCGTCGTGCCGTCCGATCACCGGGTCCAGCTTGTCGGCGCGCGCGGCGGCCGTGAGGTCAATGCCCATCTGATCCACGACCGGCGTCTTGGACGAACGCTTGGATGGGGTGGTCGTTGCGTCGGTCTGGCGCTCACTTTGACTCTGGCTGACGACCTGTACCACCTGGGACCGGACCTTCTCCAGGTTCACGCCGAGGCTTTCCAGCACGCCGGCCGCGATGCCCTCGCCCTCGCGCACCAGACCCAGCAGCAGGTGCTCGGTTCCGATGTAGTTGTGCCCGAGCCGTCGGGCCTCTTCAATCGACAGCTCAATGACCCGTTTGGCCCGCGGCGTAAGGGTGATATCGCCAACGACCATCCGCTCGCCTCGGCCGATGATGAACTCGACCGCGCTGCGAACCTTGTTCAGCTCAACGCCCAGGTTCTTGAGAACCTGGGCCGCGATGCCTTCACCCTCGCGCACCAGGCCCAGCAGCAGGTGCTCGGTTCCGATGTAGTTGTGGTTGAAGCGCGTGGCCTCGTCTTGCGCGTAGACGAGAACTTTCTTTGCACGCTCCGTGAACTTATCCAGCCTGTCGTTCACGGCAACCTCCGGTGGCGAACTCTCAGAGCTTACGAACCGCTCGTGGTCTCGCGGCCCGCCTCTATTCTCGCATTCACATCGTCGGATTCTGTAGCGATTGCAGCATCCGCATCGTCGGACGCCTCAGCGCCTTCCACGTCCGTGTCATCGGATGCCGCAGCGCCGGCCATGTTCGTGTCGTCGGACTCTGCAGCGCCGGTCGCGTCCATGTCATCGGACGCCTCAGCGTCCGCCGCGTCCATGTCGTCGGATTCTTCAGCGATCGCTGTCTCAGGACTCTCGGCTACCGCGGCCAGTTCGCCTTCGACTTCAGGCGATTCGTAGTCCTCGTCCTCCGGCGCGTAGATCTCAACCGGCGTCAATCGGATGCGACGTCGGGCGGCGTCAATGCTCAAAATTCGGAAGATCCCCGTGTCGTTTTCGTTCACCATGTGCAGCGCCGCGTTGCCCAGGTCCGAGGAGTGAGCCAAGCCTTCGACCCCGTCGGCCAGCCGCACGAACGCTCCGAACGGCGCCAGCTTGGTGACGGTTCCATCCACCACCTGATTCTCGCCGAAGCGCGACTCCAGGTCGGCCCACGGGTCGGTGGTGGCGCGGCGCATGCTCAGGGCGATCTTCTTGTCCACACGGTCCAGGGCCAGCACGTACACGTCCACTTCCTCGCCGGGCCGCAGGATTTCCTCTGGACTCTCCACGCGGCTCCATGAAAGCTCGGAAATGTGCGCCAGTCCGTCGGCGCCGCCCAGGTCGATGAAGGCGCCGAAGCTGCAAATGTTGCTGACCATGCCCTTGCGGACCTGACCTACCTGCAATTCGTCCAGCAGCACTTCGCGGCGCTGCGCGCGCATCTCGCGCTCGGCGACCCGCTCCGACAGGATGAGGCGATTTCGGCGCCGGTCGAGTTCGATGATTTTCACGTAGATCTGCTTGCCGACCAGCTCCGACAGCTTGGCGTTCAACTCTTCTTCCGTTTCGTCCGCCGGGCCGCGCCGCAGGCTGGTGAGCTGGGACAGCGGCACGAAGCCGCGCGGTCCCACGTCTACCAGCACGCCGCCCTTGTTGTATTCCTGGACGGTGGACTCGATGATGGTGCCGGTCTCGAACAGTTCCTCGGTTGACCGCCAGACCTTCTCCTGCGCCGCCCGCCGCACCGAGAGCACCGCCGGTCCGTCGCCTTCCGGGCGGACGACATAGACAAAGGCGATGTCGCCGATGCTGAACACCGGCTTCGGCTCCTCCGACCGCGAGTCCCACAACTCCCGCTGCGGAACCACGCCCTCGGACTTCAGACCGACGTCTATCAACAGTTCGTCGGGGTCGACCCCAACAACCAGGCCCTCAATCACGTCGCCGCGGGATATCCCCTGCATCGCGCCGCCGGGCTCGCTCAGCAGGTCTTCCATCGACTCCAACTCTTCCATCGGCTCGGGTTCGGCAACCGAGACATCAGCTGGGGCCGTGGCGTCGTGAGTCGCGCTCAAACGGAGTCGCCTTTCAGAAAGAGGGGTGCGCCGCCGGTAGGTAACGGCGGCCAGCCTGAGTATATCAGCGACTTGGCGGAAGCCAGCCGCTGCGGCACGCCGTCTATGGCATCACCATCCCGCCGTCGTAGCTGATGTTCTGGCCGGTCATGTAGTCGCAGGCGTCCGACAACAGATAGGCCACGAATCCGGCCACGTCCTCGGGCGTCTCCACACGGCCAAGCGGAATGCGCGTGACGGCCTCCGCGATCACCTCGCCCGGCTGCTTGCCCAGCAGCGCGGCCCGCTCCCGGTCGATCAACTCCCACATCGGCGTGTCCACCACGCCTGGGCTTACCGCGTTCACCCGCACGTTGAGCGGACCTAGCTCCATGGCCATCGCGCGCGTCAGGCCGTGCAGGGCCGTCTTGCTGGTGTTGTAGACGTTCGTGGCGAATGAGGGCAGCCGCGACGAGGCCGAGGCAATGATCACGATGCTCCCGCGCTCGCGGGCCGCCATTCGCTCGGCCACCGGATGCACGAAATGGAACGTGCCGTCCAGGTTGACCGACATGACCTGGCGCCAGATCTCGGGCGTGAGGTCCAGGAAGCGCTGCACCCGCATGATCCCGGCATTGGCCACGGCCCCGGTCAACCCGCCCAGCGCATCATCGACCTCGTAGACCCAGGCTCGCACGGCGGCGTGGTCCGTCACGTCCAATTGGGCCGATAGCGCCGTGCCGCCCGTCCTTCGGATCTCCTCGGCCACGGCGGCCGCCGCGTCGCCGTCCAGATCGGATACCGCCACGGCCCAGCCGTCGGCCGCCAGCCGCAGCGCCGTGGCCCGGCCGATTCCGCGGCCCGCGCCCGTGATCGCGACAGCCCCAGCCACTGATCGGCGCTCGCTAACTTTCCAGCGCCGGCGGCACGGCCACCGACGCGCCGCTGGTCAGGGCGCGCACGCCCGCGTCGATGATCGCCACGATCTCGCGGTTGAACCTGAAGCTCCCGCGACCCTCGATCGGGAGCCCCTCGCGGACGCAGTGCGCAAAGTAGGCCACGCCGCTGCGACGCTCCGGAGGCGCTGGCGGCGTCTCGATGAGCTCGCCCGCCCGCCGGTCGCCGCCGTCGTAGATGCGCAACTCAACGCCGTCCGCTCCCGGCGTTATCACCAGCACTCCCGTCTCGCCGCTCACCTCAATGTGCAGCATGGTGCCTTGCGGTCCGGGATAGCCGACCTGCACATGCGAGGTTTGCATGGCGCCCAGGCCGCGAGGGAACTCCAGTACCGCGGCGGCGCTTTCGTCCGCCCGCGCGTTGCGCTCGGTCACCGAAGCGCCCCGGGCCGCCAGCCGTCGCGGCCGGCCCATCCACAGCAGGCAGGGCCCCGCGCCGTAGCCCGCGTAGTCGATCCAGGAGCCGCCGCCCTGCGCCGCATCGAAGAGCCACTGGAACCAGTCCGGCTGCTCCGCCTTGCGCGTGGCTATGGGGTTGCCGCCGCGAAAGACGTATTGCCGCGGTGTTCCTATCGCGCCGTCGGCCACCAGCTTCGCGCCGGTTTCGAGCGCGGTCTGCCCCAACGTCGGCCAGTTGATCAGCGCCGGAATCCCAGCCGCCTCCGCTGCCTTGACCATCCGGTCCGCGTCAGCCAGCGCACTTGCCATCGGCTTCTCAATCAAAACCGGCAGCCCGCGCGCCGCGCAGGCGTCCACGATGTCCGCGTGCTGGGTGTTGGGCAGGGTGGACGTCACCACGTCCAGCTCCTCCGCCTCGAACATGGCGTCCCAGGTTTCGTAAATCGAGGGGATGCTCCAGGTATCGCCGGCCAGCGCCCGTGCGCTGGGGAACGTGTCCGCCGCCGCCACCACCTCGGCGTCCTCAAGCTCACGCCATTGCCGGACCAATGTGGGCGTGTGGCTGTGACGGATTCCGGCGATTCCTACACGCAGGCGCTGCGGCATGGGCCGTGAGCCCCTTGGTTAAGCTCGCGCAGCCAAAGTCTGCGGCTCGCAGTGCCCGGACGCAACCACTGACCTTATTCAACCCGCACGTTGGGGATCAGGTTGGTGTCGAACTCGGCGATGCGCTCACTCCCCAGCTGGTCCAGCTCGTCGCGACAGCGCAGTGCCGCCGCCCGCAGCCCGCGCACGTCCACGCCCCGGCAAGCCGGCTCAAACGGCGCCAGCCGGTCCATCCCGTACGTCAGCAGGTTGCGCGCGCCGCGGAAATTCTGGCGCTCCAGGTGATAGAACCCCACGCCGATCTGCAGGATGCCTCGGTACAGGTCGCGCACCGGGCCCGGCTCGGCCAGCCAGGCTTCCTCCAGCGCTTCGTGTTGCTCAAAGAAGGCCCGCGCGTTGAACAGCCGAAAGCCTTCCAGCACCTTCGCCGGCAACGGACCCTGACAGGTCGCCGCGCCGCCCGGCGGCTGCTCAGCTTCGGCGTCGGGCGGCCGTTTGCGGTCCGGCTCGGCGTGCATTGCCTGTACTCCCTGCGCCTGCCACGGGTATAGCCGCCCGAGCCTACGACGGTCGGCGCCGGGGGCGGGGCTATAATTCGATGGTGAACTGGAGGGGTGTCCGAGCGGCTTAAGGAGGTGGTCTTGAAAACCACTAGGCGGGTCACCGTCTCGTGGGTTCGAATCCCACCCCCTCCGCCAAGTCCTTGTCCTGTGTCACCAGCGCCTGGAGGAGTCGCATAGTTGGTCTAGTGCGGCCGCCTGCTAAGCGGTTACCGGGAGTATTCCTTCCGGTCGTGGGTTCGAATCCCACCTCCTCCGCCACCA
>JAKZUJ010000200.1:0-3931 GCA_047516685.1 Chloroflexota bacterium
GACGCCGGACGCGGCGATCGGGTCGCCTACTACTGGGAAGGTGAACCGGGCGACACGCGCACCATCACCTACGCCGATCTGCTGGCCGACGTGCAGCGATTTGCCAATGGGCTCAAAGCCCAGGGGCTGGAAGCCGGCGACCGCGTGGTGCTGTACATGCCGATGGTTCCCGAACTTCCGGTGGCCATGCTGGCTTGCGCGCGCCTGGGCGTGGTGCACAGTGTGGTGTTCGGCGGGTTCAGCGCGGACGCTATTCGCGACCGGGTCAACGATGCCGGCGCCCGCCTGATCGTCACCGCCGATGGCGGCTGGCGGCGCGGTCGAGTGATTCCGCTGAAGGACAACGTGGACGCCGCGCTGGCCGACGGCGCCTGCCCCACGGTGGAGGGCGTGATTGTCCTCAAGCGCTGTGGCAACGACATTGGCTGGGACGACGCCCGCGATGTGTGGTGGGACGACGCGACCGAGGGACAGTCCGACGTTTGCCCGCCCGCGCAGCTGCCCGCCGAGCACCCCCTCTACATCCTGTACACCAGCGGAACCACCGGAAAGCCCAAGGGCGTGGTGCACGCCACGGCCGGGTACATGGTCTACACGGCGTACACAGCGCGGTTGATATTCGACCTCAAGGATGACGACATCTACTGGTGCACGGCCGACATCGGTTGGGTGACGGGGCACAGCTACATCGTCTACGGAATCCTGGCCAACGGCGTCACCGGCGTGATGTACGAAGGCGCGCCCAACCACCCGGCCGAGGACCGCTTCTGGGAGATCGTGGAGAAGTACCGGGTCACGGTGTTCTACACGGCGCCCACGGCGATTCGAACCTTTGTGCGCTGGGGCGACCACCATCCAGAAGGGCATGACCTGTCGAGCCTGCGTCTGTTGGGCACCGTGGGCGAGCCGATCAACCCCGACGCCTGGCTCTGGTATCACCGGGTGATCGGACAAGGGCGCTGCCCCATCGTGGACACCTGGTGGCAGACCGAAACGGGCGGGATTCTGATCACGCCGCTGCCGGGCGCGACGACGCTGAAGCCTGGCTCGGCCACCCTGCCGTTCCCCGGCGTGGAGCCCGCCGTGGTGGGCGAGGACGGGGAGCCGGTGCCGGACGGCCAGCGCGGACTGCTGATCATCAAGCGCGCCTGGCCCTCGATGCTCCGGGGCATCTACAAGGAAGGTTGGGGACAGCCGGGTCATCCAGGAGAGTTTGGGGACCGCGAGCGGCTGATCGAGACCTATTGGGAGAAGTTTCCCGGCCGCTATCTGACCGGCGACGGGGCCGTGCGCGATGCGGACGGGTACTACTGGGTGATCGGTCGCGTGGACGACACGCTGAGCGTGGCCGGCCATCGCATCGGCACCGCCGAGGTGGAGAGCGCGCTGGTCAGCCATCCGTCGGTCGCGGAAGCAGCCGTTGTGGGCGCGCCGGATCCGATCACCGGCGAGTTCATCGCGGCGTTCGTGACGCTGCGCGCGGCGATCGACGGTAGCGATGAACTGCAAGCGGAACTGATTGCGCACGTCGGCAAGGTCCTGGGTCGCTTTGCTTGCCCAAGGCAGTTGCGCTTTACCGACGCCCTGCCCAAGACGCGTAGCGGAAAGATCATGCGCCGCTTGCTCCGAGACATCGCCGCGGGCCGCGAAGTGGTCGGCGATACGACGACCCTTGAGGACCTGACAGTGCTGGCCGCGCTACGGGGCGATGATGACTAGCTGTCCGCGGAATGTCTACCAGATCAGGCCGTGAGGATTCGCGGCGAGCGAAGTTTGTGAATACAATCACAACCGACGGCGCGCATGCGCCCGAGGAGACCGCGACCGCATGATCGGCCACAGCCCGAGCCGCCGCCTGCTTGGTGGGCTGGCCGCTTCTCTCGTGCTGGCGGGAATTCTTGCGTCTTGCGGTGAGAGCCGGCTGGTGACTTCTACAGGTGCGGTCGTAATCGCGCCCGGGCCGGTGGCGCAGATCACGATGCCGCCGGATCGGACGCCGATGGCGGCGGTGGAGTCGCCAACGCCGCGCGTGGCCGAAGCGATCGTGGCTGTCACGCCCGTTACCGCCGTGCCAACCGCCGTTGCGGATGCTGAGCCAACGGAAGCCGTTGGCGCGGCGCCCACGCCCGCGGCCGTCATGTCGCTCACCGGAGCGGCTGAAGTCGGCCGCCAGCAATTCACCAGCTTCGGATGCATCGCGTGCCATGGCGCCGACCTCAGCGGCGGTATTGGTCCAAAGCTCGCCGGCCGTACGCCTGATGATCTGTCCGAGGACCGCATCCGCGAGCAGGCCAAGCAGGGCGGCAATGGCATGCCGGCCTTCCCGAACATGACCGAACAGGAACTGCAGAACTTCATTTCGTTCATCCGCAGCCAGGCGTAGCCACCGGCCCTTTGGCGCGGCGGCGGTTGGGGGGCGAGGCCAGCCTCCATCCGCCGTGTCCTGGGGATCCGCGGACCAGCTCGCGCTAGAGTGATCGCTGCGTCCCCCGCCTGATCGTCGAAGGCTCGCTGGCCGGTCCATCCGTGCGTTGACGGGCAGTTCGCCGTCTAGGCTGGAAGGCGATCATTGCCCAGGTGGCTCAATCGGCAGAGCAGCGGTTTTGTAAACCGCAGGTTGTGGGTTCGAGTCCCACCCTGGGCTCCCATCTCCGCAGGCGTGCGACGACTGGCTTGGCGTGCGGCGAGGCGCGGGCGGCGTGCACGAGTGCATGACCGAGTGGGGCGCGCGTGGCGACCTTGACCAGTCGTGCCCTAGGCTAGAATCCGTCCGGCGCGACGGCCGTCCAGCGCCACATCGCCTGTCTTGCGGACCGTGATCGGAGTGCGCTGAAGCCAACCATGCGCGTGCTGGTAACCGGCGCGGCCGGCTTTATGGGAAGCCATGCCGTGGACAGTCTGTTGGACCTGGGCCATGAGGTCACGGCTGCCGACAGCCTGATCGGCGGCTACGTGGAGAACGTGAACCCGGCAGCCGAGTTTGTGGAGTGCGATCTGGCCGACCGCGCGGCCGCGGCCCAGCTTGTGGCCTCGGCTGAACCCGAGGTCATTTTTCACTACGCGGCGGACGCCACCGAGGGCCGCAGCCAGTTCACGCCGCTGAGTTCCATGGACAACAACGTGGTGGCGTATCTGAACACGCTGGTGCCGGCTATTGCCCGAGGGTTGTCCAAGGTGGTGCTGGTTAGCTCTATGAGCGTGTATGGCGCGCAGCCGGCCCCGTTCACCGAGTCGATGCCACGTCTCCCCGAAGACGTGTACGCGGCCATGAAAGCCTCAATGGAGGCCGCCACCGAGCATCTGGCGGCTGTTCATGGCTTCGAATACGCCGTGTTCAGGCCTCATAGCGTGTACGGCGAGCGGCAAAACCTGGCCGACCCGTATCGCAACGTGGTGGCGATTTTCATTAATGCTCTGCTGCGCGGCCGTGCCTTTCACATTTACGGCGATGGTGAACAGCGCCGCGCCTATTCGTACATCGGCGACGTAAACCCGGCGATTGTCGACGGCGGACTGAGCGACCGGTCCAATGGCCAGATTTTCAACGTAGGGTCGTCGGAGGACGTCTCGATCAACCAGCTCGCGGATGTGGTACGTGACATCTTCTTCGACGGTGGACCGTGGCCGGCAGGACTGGATCCCAAGTACATGCAGGCCCGACCGCTCGAAGTCAAGAACGCCTACTGCGCGCATGACGCGGCTGAGCAAATCCTGGGATTCCGTAACGTGACGTCGCTTCGGGCGGGAGTGGAGGCGATGGTGCGGTGGGCGCGCTCGGTTGGTCCGCGGGAGCCGGCCTATCTGCCCAACAGTCTTGAAATTGGAAGCGAGCACGCGCCGGCCACATGGCGTGAGCAGTTGATCTGATTCGCGGGTTCGTCCGGAGTTGGAGAACCATTCGGACGTCGGAGTCGGCGTCGCGCCTTCAAGC
>JAKZUJ010000201.1:0-3293 GCA_047516685.1 Chloroflexota bacterium
ACGTACGCTGACAGCAGGCCTCTGTGCCAGCGCCCGTGCGGCGCGCCAACGCTGGCCACCAACGCGACGAGTAGGACAGCAATCCGCAGGGGGAGCGTGGGCATACAGGTACTTGCTCGGAATCGACGAGGCCACGCGCACGATAGCAGCGGACCCGATCCAGGGTGTCCAGCGAGGCACACTCACGCGCCAGAATCCCCGCCCTCGCGACCCGGGCGGCGCGAGGCGGGGATTTCAGGCCCTCACCGTCACTCATGCTCCGAACTTTCCAGTTGATGGCTAACCGGCTGGAAGAGGTTCCGGTCAATCCGACGGCAGAGTTCCAGGCGGTCATCAGCGTCGCGCACGGCGGTTAGGTCCACACCGCCCTCTGCTGTCAGGGCATCGATCAGGTCCCCGACGCTGCGGAATATCAGCTCGGACAGCGCGTGCTCCGCCTTGAGTAGCTCGTTCCTGCCCTCCCGGGTCAGCTTTTTCCTCTGTATCTCGGCTTCAACCATCGCAGCTCCTTCCAGATGCGTCCCAAGCGTTACGTGCGCCCAGCCTACGCAGTCCCTCGCGGCCTCTGGCGGCCAGCTTGGCGATTTCAGGCCCTCACCTCTCCCCAAGCCCGCCCAGGCGATTTCGAGCCGTTCTGAGTCAACCTGAGCGATTTCCGCCCCGCCTCGACATAACGCATCGCTCAGAATCGCCGTAGCGCGGCGTTCGGCCGGCGCGAGGTGTTCGGATACGGCGTCAATCGCCCCGAATGTCGGCACATTCCCCGATCGATCGAGCGGCCGCGGCGGTCCGCTTCTCGAAGTCGCGCCGGCCCGGCATGCGCCGGTAGTAGAGCTAATGCGACTTAGCTCTACTGGCGACCCGCCGTCGGCGGACCGGATGGCGGCCATTGCCCCGGCGTCTGCGTCAGGACGCGCACCGGGCCGCGACCAGGTCCAGCCGGTACGGTGTCACCAACGTCCAGCTCCCCCAGACCGGCTGGGGCTGCTGACTGCAGGAGGCTAGCGGATGACACCTATGCACCAAGACAAGCCGTTCGAACATGGCATCCACATCGTTCTCATAATTGTGACATTCGGTGTGTGGTTCCCCGTCTGGCTGAGCCGGTGGCAGATGCACAAGATCGACCGGGTCCGGGAGGCGCAAGACGAGCTCGCTCGCCAGATCGAGCAGCTGGCCGTCAAACCAGACTAGCCGACTTACGCCATCGCCCCGATCAGGCGGGCGTCCCTGGTTACTCTTTGGGTGCTTCGCTGTCTACCCTGCCTAGGGCCTTCTCGAACTCAGTTACTAGCCAGCTTTTCTGCTCCTCGGTCAGCTCGCCCCACGCCTCGATATGCTCTTCGAGCCTGTCTCGCAACACGTCGGCTAGGTCCATTTCGTTTCCTCCTGCCAGCGGCACGTCCGCTGGCTCCTGTTTCGTTCTCCTGGCCTGTAGCGCCATTTCTGGCCTGTTCTCTCATGTTGGTCTCTTCCCTTGTCTTTACTCGACTAATGGTCTCAACTCCTATTCCGGCTCCAGGGCCAGGGCCAGCGGCCACGTGGCGGATCAGCGGCCGGCCCGGGGAGCGCCAGCGTGAGCCGTTCCAGCGTCCGCGTCACGCGGGTCGCTTGGGCGCGCTCATGATCCAGGGCCGCGCGTAGGTCCGCGTTCGCGGTCCGCAGCGCCGCCACTTCGAACCGCAGCACGCCGGCGTCCGCTTCGGCCCGGCGTATGCCGTCCACGTCGGCCCTGGCCGTCACGCGTTCGGCATCCAGCAACGCTCACACGTACAGGCCGAACCATGCACGCCGGGCGGCCTGTTCGGTGTCTCGGCCCGCCCCCTGTACACCGGGTGTACAGGGGCATTGCGTTCGGGGTAGCACCTTGTTGTGCACCGGGTGCACAGGCTGGGGGGCAGTCCACCGGGTGGACGGTCGTGGCGGGCCGCCAGGCGGCGGTTGGGCGCGGGTCGCGCTTAGGGAGTAGGTCATTTTGAGGTGCGGCGCGAGCAAGTCTCCAAGACCCTGGCGTTCGCTTCGGCCAGACGCCTGATCCTTTCCCCCTGGGGTCGAGACCTCCCAGCGCCCGTTGCTGTTCAGCCATTGCCTGGCCGCAGGTCGCGCCGAAGACGGCCGACCGCCCGGTCGCTGGTGGTGGGTCGGCGGAGGTGCGGTCGGAGGGCTGGGCCGCGGCTTGAGGTATCGGGAGCGGCGGTGGTCTCCGCTGCGCCGTCGACCCCGTCCGCCTCGACCTGGACCAGCGCATCCGCACCGACCGGCTCGCGCTACCAGCCGAAGCTCCAGCCACCCTCGTCCGCCTGCGCACGCTCCGTGCGGCCGACCCCTCCATCCGCGGGCCGAAACAACCTGTGCGTCACACGCACTCAACGGACCTAATGACATGTGAACTAGGTCCGGAGTGGAAAAGTGACATCGCCCACCGCGTTCGACGAGGTCACCCCTCCCGCACTCGAAGTGATTCAGAGCATCCGCCGCGGCCCGCTACCTCTGACCGCCCCCAATGTGACCCCAATCGCACCCCACTTTCACACTACTTTCACACTACCGAACAGGCGGCGAACGGCGCGTCCGGCCGTCAAGCCGTAGACGCCCGGACGCGCCTCGTTGCGTCGCTCGTGCATTCGGCGCAGGCGATCCAACGGCCCCTCCCAGGTCGCACGCCGGCTCGCCCAGGTGAGTCCAGCTCCATCGCTGGGGAGAACGTCGGGGGCTTCCAGCTCCGCGCCCAGGTCGGCGGCCATGATCCTGGCGGCCTGCGGCGTCCCGCCCGAAATGCTGCGGCAGTCGGACGGGACGGGCCGACGCGAGGCGTGGCGCCAATTCCTGCACGCGTCGATTGCGCCCGTCGCGCTCGGCGTGGCCGCCGACCTGGCCGACAAGCCCGACATCCCCGGCCTGGCGCTCAACCACGAGCGCATGATGGCGTCGGACATCGCCGGCAAGGCCCGCGCGGTCCAATCGCTCGTGCGGGGCGGCATGGACGTCGCCAAGGCCGCGGCGCTGGCCGGCCTGATGGAGCCGGACGAGACGCAGCCAGCCCCGCTAGGGCCCATGTCCGAAATCGTGAAGCTGATCGAAGCGCGTGAGGCCACGGCCATCGAGGTCGGTCAGCGCCGCACGGACCGCCGTAACTCAGAATGACCCACTACCCGTCCGGCGGTAGTGGGTCACTTTGCGCCGACGTGGGTCCGACGGGCGGCGGGGTAGGATGCAGTACGTCGGTTCAGGCAACGTGCCAGAAAGCGCGAAGCGATGGATTCCACGCCGATCATCATCACGCTCATCACGGT
>JAKZUJ010000202.1:0-6878 GCA_047516685.1 Chloroflexota bacterium
TTGGGATGCGACGGCTGCTTGTGATCGGACTGCTGCTCATCGCGCTGGCGGCGTGCGGTGAAGCCGAACCCGCCGCCGAGGCTTCGGATATCGAGGAGAGTGGCGTGAAACAGTATTCGGCTCATCCTGGCGTCGTCATCGAGTCCGGCAAGAGCTACTCGGCCGTCATCAAGACCAACCTGGGCGACATGACGTTCGACCTGCTGGCGGACGAATCCCCGCTGGCGGTGAACAGCTTTGTGTTCCTGGCCCGCGAGGGGTACTTCGACGGCGTGATCTTCCACCGCATCATCCCCGGCTTCATGGGGCAAAGCGGCGATCCCACCGGAACCGGCGGGGGCGGCCCCGGCTACAACTACGACATCGAGACGCCCCAGCGCGCCTACACCCGGGGCTCGCTGGCGATGGCGAACGCGGGGCCCGGCACCAACGGGTCGCAGTTCTTCATTGTGTTCGACAACCTGACCGAGCAGGGACGGCTGAGCCCGGACTATTCGCTCTTTGGCCAGCTGACGGATGGCGAACCCGCGCTCAAGGCGCTGGAGAGCGTGCCGGTGACGGCGAAACCCAGCGGTGAGCGCTCACAGCCGCTCGAAGAGATTCGCATCACCACGATCGAGATCGTCGAGCGCTAAGCGGTGGCCGGCGGCGCCGCGCCAGCGCTGCGCCTGGCGGTGAACCCTCCGTTCAGCCTGTGGACAGCGGCCCTGCTGCACGGCTGGCACGCGCTGGCCCCGTTTCGCTGGCTGCCTGATTCGGAGACGCTGGAACGGGTGGAGCGCTTACCGTCGGGCGCGGTCTACACCGTGCGCCTGCGCCCCGCCCCCGACCTTGTCGATGGGCGGCGCGCGATCGACCTGGAGGCGCGACCCGCGCCATCGGCCACAGACGCCCGGGAACTGGCGGCCCGCGCCCGGCGCATGCTGCGCCTGGACGAGGACCTGACCGACTTCCACGCCCGCTGCCGCCGCTCGCTCGCGCTGCGGCCGGTTGCCCAAGCTGGCGCGGGACGGCTGCTGCGCAGCCCCGATCTCTGGGAGGACGCGGTCAAGGGCATTTGCACCACCAACGTCACCTGGCAACGAACGCGACGCATGGTGGCAGCGCTGACTGCGCTTGGCCCTGCGCCGAACGGCTCGAGCAGCCGCGCCTTTCCAACGCCCACCGAAGTGCTGGACGCCGGTGCCGACTTTCTGACCGAGCAGGCCGGCGCGGGCTACCGGGCCCGCTCCATCCTCAAGCTGGCCGAGGGCGTGGCCGACGGCACGATCGACCTATGCGCCCCCGACCATCCCGACGCCACGTCGGCCGAGCGCCTGGCGGCGCTTGAGGCACTGCCGGGCATCGGCCCGGTGACCGCGGGCTATCTGGCGATGCTGCTGGGCTCCTACGACACGCTGGTCCTGGACAGCAGCACGCGCGCCTTCGCCGTGCGCACGTTCGGCCCGGCGGCGGCCGATCCCGGACGGCTGGCGCGGCGCTACACCCGCTTCGGCCGCTGGCGGGCGCTGGCCTTCTGGTGCCAGCGCTGGGTTTCAGGCGAACAGGTGCGGGCGCGGCTGGCGGCCGAGTCCGCGTGACGGACGCGCCAACGCCGGCCCCCACCCAGTCGGCGCCTCGTGCCGGTCTCTCTGCCACCGCGCGGCGGGTTCTGACCTTTGGCCTGGCCGCGGGCGTGGTGGTGCTGGATCAGATTGTGAAAGTCATCGTGGACCGCGAGCTGCCGCCCTGGGGCGCGACCATTGGACCACTCTTCGACTTCCAGCGCGTGTACAACCCGGGCGTCAACTTCGGCCTGCTGGCCGAACATCCGCGGGTGGTGCTGGCGTTGACGCTGGCCATCGGCGTCGGCTTCGCGGCCTACGCCGTCGCGCGCCCGCCGCAACGCTGGATGACCATCGCAGGCTTTGCCCTGCTGCTGGGCGGCGGCTTCGGCAACCTGGTGGACCGGTTCCGGCTGGGCGCGGTTTTCGACTACCTGAACATCACCCCGTTCGTGGGCTATCTGAACCTTGCCGACCTGGCGATCGGCGCCGGCGTGATCCTGCTGCTGTTGGACACCCTGCTTCGCCGCGAGGCTGGCTAGCGCCACCGATCCGCCAAACCTCTCCGCGGCTCGCCGGCGGGCCGTCAGTCCCCCGCCTACGCGGAATCGGGGACCACGCGCCACAGCCGCGCGCCCGGCGCTGTCGGGTCACCCTCCGGCGGGTGGTCGTTGTAGAAGTCCAGGAAATACAGCCCGTCGGACAGGTAGGCAATGCCGGTCAGCGTGGCGAAGCCATCGCCCACGTACACGGCAAAGACCGATGGCCGGCGGTCCACGTCGCCGGCGGCGTCCAGTCCAATCTCCCAGATCCGCTTGCCGTTATCGACCGTGCCCTCCACGAAATTGAATCCGTGCGTGCCCATGTAGAGGTTGCCCTGGCGCTCCGCCGGAAACGCGCCGCCGGTGGCGAAGGCGATGCCCACCGGGGAAACGGCCGGGGGGCCAAAGAACCACAGGCCCTGCCGCACGATGCTGGCGTCGGTGGCGGCAAAGCCGTAGTTCTGCCCGGCCTCCAGCCTCAGCAGGCGGTCGATCGCCGGTCCGTTCTCGGCGGTGTACACCGCGTCATCGCCCGGGCGCTGGGCCAGGGCAAAGTCGTTACGCAGCCCCTTGGCCCACTGGTAGGAAATCGGAGCGTCGGGCTGGGTGGGGTCGAAGCGGGGATTGTCAGCAGGCGCGCTGCCGTCCCGGTTCAGGCGCAACAGCTTGCCCCCAAAGTACGCGTCGTCCAGTCCGCGCCACTTCTGCAGCCCGTTCCCGACCGCCGCGTAGAGCCGGCCGTCATTCCCGAAGAGCAAGCCGTGGATCTGGTGCGAAGGGCTGGTCGCCTCGCGGTCCATGCGCAGGATGTCCACGGCGCGTGCGGCGGTGCGGCCGCCGTCGTCGCTTTCCAACCGCACGATCTTGTTGTGCAGGTCGCCGTCGTCGCCGCGGTAGGTGGTGGCGACGAACACGTCGCCCGATTCGGGATCGACGGCGATGCCGGTGGTTCCGGTCTGACCGCTGAGGCGTGGCGGCGGATTGGAGGGCCGCTCGTTGAGCACGTCGGTTGCATACAGCCAGACCGAGCCGTCGGCGCCCAGCACCCGGATTGAGCCGTAGAGCTCGGTGATGTAGGCCACGGGCGCATCGCTCGCGTCGGCGGGCGAGGGCACGGCCGCGATCTGAACCGGCAGCGTAAGCCCATCGGTCACCAGTTCCACGCGGAAGCCATCCGCGACGCGCCACGGAAGCTGCGGCGAGCGAAACCGCGAAATCAGAATCGGCTCGGCGTTTGGATCCCCCAGCGGGGTGTTATCCGGCTCGAAGTAGAACCCGCCGTCGGCCGCCGGCGCCCCGATCAGGAAGCGCCCGGGGTCAAGCTTCATGTACGGCATCCACACCGAGCGCCGCACGCCCGCGCTGTCCCGGAAGGAGACCTGCGACGGCGGGACTTCCAAGCCGTTCGGGCCAGCGTCGAACCTGAAGTACGTGCTCTCAAAGCGGTCCGTCCTCCAGAAGTCACGCACGGTATTGCGGACGACCCCGCCCGTGATTTCGTGCAGCGGGCTCACCGACCCCGTAATCACGAGTGAACTTCCGGGCTGGAGAATCACGGGCGTGCCGTCCTCCGCCTCCCAGTGCAGGGTGTACTGCTGGATGTCGCGCAGGCGCATTGGGTTGGGGTTCGGCAGGCCCTGCTGGGCGGTGAGGATGACGCGAGGCGCCGACCAGGCGGACCACTCGCTCGGCGGGTCGAGGCTGGAATCGCGATGACGGGCGCGGATGGCGTAGACCGTCTTGTGTTCCAGCCCCATGCGCCCCGCCAACGGCCCCTCAAAGACCCCGCGCTCCAGCACCGTCTGATCGCGCAACCACGTCCTGACGAGCGACGACCAGACCCGAACGCCGCTGCGGAAGTCGCGAATCTCAAACTCGGTGGCCGTGTGCCGGTCCTCCACGTCCGCGTCGGCAAACGGCGCCGTCTGCAGCGCCATGAAAAAAGGCGACTGTTCGCGCGTCAGCAGGACTGGCGCAGGTTCGATGACTATGGGCGCATGCGGCGGCGTGTTGCCGCTGGCCGCCGGCGTGGCCACCGGCGTGGGCGTTGGCGCGGCCGTGGGGACCGGCGTCGCGGCCGCGGGGACGGGGGTAGCCGTGGGCGCGAGCACCACATCCGCCGCCCTCGCGGCGGATAGCCCGCCAGCGTAGGTGACGCCCCGCGCGTTCAGAATGAAGGCCACGGCCGCCAGGTAGTCGGCGTCAGACAGGCTGCCGGGGCCGTCACCGCCCAGCGGCATCGTGATCTTGACGTTCTGATAGAGGACAAGCGCGGTGGCGTAGCGGTTATGCAGCCCTGGCTCGGTGAGTGGGGGGCCGGCCCCGCCGTCCAGGTTGGCGCCGTGACAGACCGCGCAGTTCGCCGCATAGACGTCCGCGCCGCGCTGGACTTGCGAGGGATCCGCCCCCAGCACGGGCGCGGCCGTCAGCCCCAGCAGCGCGAGCGTCCCGGCCACCAGGGCGGCGATCCACAGCCGCGCGCGAGCCTGAGACCTCCGGGTCATGCGGGCCTTTCGCGGTGGGTGAGGGACATGGATCGCGCGAGACGCGCCGGGTCGCGGGTACCCCCGGCGCGATTCGAACGCGCGCACCCGGCTCCGGAGGCCGGTGCTCTATCCACTGAGCTACGGGGGCGGACTCAATGGCATTCTAATAAGCTGCGGGGCCATGGAATCCTGGCGGCTGCTGGTTTCGCCGGCTGACACCGGGGCGCGTAATCTCGCCACCGATCAGGCCGTGGCCGAACACGTGCGTGACGCCGCGTCGCCGCCCACGCTACGTTTCTATACGTGGCGTCCGGAGGCCCTCAGCCTCGGCTACGGCCAGCCCCTGGCGGCGGTCGATACGGATCTGGCGCGCCGGCAGGGGATTGACCTGGTCCGTCGCCCGACCGGCGGCCAGGCCATCCTGCACAACGATGAGTTGACCTACGCCGTCATGCTGCCGAGGACGCACGCGTTGGCCGCTGGAGGCGTACTGGGCTCGTACGAGCGCTTGAGCGCCGGCTTTGAACATGGATTCGCCGTGCTGGGGCTAGCTGCGCGGCAGGGCGCCTGGCAGCCCGCCGCGTCCGACGCCGAAGGACTGCTCTGCTTTGCCTCGCCCAGCACCCATGAGCTGTCGGCACAGGGCGTTAAGCTCATGGGCAGTGCGCAGACTCGGTTGGGCGGCGCTTTGTTGCAACACGGAAGCGTGCCGTTCGCGCACGACCCGCGAATCTTCGATCTGCTGCGGCTGCCGCGCCCCGCCACGCCGCGCGGGCTGCGAGACCTCCTGTCGCCGGGTCCGACGATGGGCGCGCTGATCGAGGTGCTGGCGACCGGGTTCACAGCGGCGTTGCGCGTCGCCCTGACGCCGGACCGGCTCACCGACGCGGAACGCGAGCGCCGTGACGAGTTGGTGCGGACCCGCTACGGCGCCGACGCCTGGCTGGCCCGGCGCTAAGCCATGAAGACCATCTCGGTGTTCAGCCGCGGTCTGGCGGTCATCCGCGCCCTGCAGCCACAGGTTGTCCTGGACCTTGGGTGCGGCACGGGTCCCGAGACCGGCGCGCTGGCCGATCTGCCGGGGGTGCGGGTTGTGGCCATCGACATTGACGCCGACGCCCTGTCCCAAGCGCCGCGGCGCGCCAACGTGCTGCGCGTCCGCGCGGACGCCACGCGCCTGCCGCTGGCGCAGGGAGCCGCCGACGCCGCCTACAGCTTCGGGCTGGTGCAGGTCCTGGGTGTCGGCAGCGACGCGCGCGTTCACCACCTGATGGAGGAACTGCGACGCGTCGTGCGTCCGGGCGGCGCGGCCATCATGGGCGCCCTGGCCGACTTCGGACGCACGGACGGGCCGGACCGCAGCCTCACCGGCGCCGACATTTCCAAGGCCATGCGCGGCGAACTGGTGCTGCAAGAGCTGATCGGCCTGATGGACCTGGACCGCGACGGCCGGCTGGCGCGACACTGGTACATCTCCGCCACGCCCGCCACGAACTCGCGCCGGATCGGCTTACCGGTCAGTAAGCGCCGCCCCGCTCGACGTCCTCCTCAGTCGTAGTTCGAGAAGGGGTGCTCGCCCAGGTAGCGCCGCTGGCGCGGCGTGGCCTGGGCCAGGATGTCCGGGTGGAAATGGAATTCCAGGTACGGCGGGAACTTCTGTACCACCATCCGGCGGCCGTAATGGACTTGCAGCAAATATCGCGTCCTGGAACTGATGTTAGCCGTGCCGCGATGCCAGACGTCGGACCGGAACAGCACCACGTCGCCCGCGTTGCACAGGATGTTTTGCCCCTCCACGCCTTGCCAGCTGGTCTCGCCGTCCTGCGGCTTGCGTCCGGCGCGGTGGCTGCCCGGAATGAAGTTGGTTGGCCCCAGCGCCTCGTCCAGGTCGTTCAGGTAGTAGTGGGCGGTCGCCGTGAACACCGGGACCTCCACCCGCGGGTCGGCCATCACGTCGCTGGGCAACTCAATCGGCTGATAGTCCGAGTGAAAGTGCTGGTCCATCCGGCCGGGTCCCGTCACCCACCCCGTCATGCTGATGCAGTGGCAGTCGTCCCCCATTACCGCATCGGCCACTTCGGCCACGGGCGAGCGGTCCAGGAACCGCAGGAAGTAGGCGGAGCGGTTGAAGATCATGTTGACTACGGCCTGATAGAACGTCGGCGCCTCTCCGCTGGACGGTCACCGCGCCGGGCGTCCCCCCCGCGCCGGCGAGACCAGCTGGCAAGGCGTGGAGGGGCAGAACATCCTGTGCAACGCGGGCGACGTGGTGCTGTTCCGGTCCGACGTCTGGCATCGGGGCACGG
>JAKZUJ010000203.1:0-7088 GCA_047516685.1 Chloroflexota bacterium
GGGATCCTCACGAGATCGCACAAAGGAGACTCGCTTGGCCACGCCAACCAGTGACCCGCACCTTGAACGACTTGAGCGGCGCGCGGAATCGGACGACGAAACGATCCATAGCATCCTGCGGATATTGGAGCGCATGGATCAACGACTGGCTGCGCTTGAAGCGGATGTCGCCAGGCTCAGGTCGGATACTTCGTCCATCAAGGCGGATGTGGATAGTGCGAAGACCGATGTCGCGAATTTAAGGTCCACGATCGTCGACACAGTCGAAAACGCACAGGACCGCGGCTTCGGCGAGTACCGTCTACTTGGGATCCCGCCGTCTTTAGACCGACAGCGGCCGTTCGCGTTCAGCCGCTAGGCAGGCTTCAGGCAGGCTCTGTAGATCCGTCCACTTCGCCATCAGGCAGGGTCCCAGGTCAGGCCGGCCTGGGCCATGGCGGCGTCGAGTTCGCGCTTGGCGGCGGGGATCAGTTCGGGCGGCAGGTGTTCGATCAGCACCCAGGCGCGGGGGGAGGTCTCGTCCAGCGCCGTCAGCCACGCCGCATGGTCGACCACGCCCTGGCCGAGCGGAACTTCCTCGATGTGCAGCACCAGGCGGTCTTCCAGCGTGTAGTCCTTCCAGTGGGCCGCCCGAATACGCCCGCGCGCCGCCTCTAGCAGGCGGGCGTACACCGGGTCCGGGTGCCAGGCGTCCCAGATGCTGCCGATGAAGTTCACGGGGTCCAGGTTGAAGCCCAGGGCGTCGGTTGGAATCCGGCGGAGCAGTTCGGCGATGCGTTCGGGCCGATCGAACACCGAGAGCACGTGACCCTCGACCACCAGCGCGATGCCTTGCGCTTCGGCGATCTCGGCCAGGGTGGCAATGCTCTCGACGGCCTGCTCGAAGGCCGCGTCCTGGTGATGGTCGGGATGCGGATACCAGGGGCCGACGGGGTTCAGGCCGCCCGGTCGCACGTAGAGGGTTTCGGCGTGCAGCGCCCGCGCGGCCTGCATGTGCCGCTGCATGCCATCGATTCCGGCCTGGCGGACGGCCGGGTCAGGCGAGATGAGCGAAGGGTACGTGCCGTTGGCCTGGGCGACCGCTACGCCCTCCGCGTCCAGCACGTCGCCCACGCGCCGGAACTCGTCCAACGCGTAGGTATCTGGTTCGCCGAGCACCACGCTGGTCCCGGTGAAGCCAAGCTCACGGGCTCGCCGGGCGTCGGCCGTCGTGATTGACCGGGGATCGGCCGGCAGAAGTCCAACCACGCCGCTGCGCATTTGCCGTCTCCGTTCACGAGGGGCCGGGCGATAGTAGTACGGCGGTCCGGGATCAGTCCTCCGAGGGGTCGACCGCCGCGTCCGCGTCGAGGGTCCAGAGTTCGCGGCCCCAGACCATGATGAAGAGCACGACGGCGACGCTGAGGCCGCCGCCGAGGACCATGGCAGTCGGCATGCCGCGGTTCTCGGCCACGATCGAGATGGGCATCAGGCCCAGCGGCGTGAGCCCCCAGCCAAGCATCCAGATGGACATCACGCGTCCACGCATCCGATTGGGCGCCAGGAGCTGGATCATCGTTTGATTGGTGGCCATATAGACCGCCGAGAAGAATCCGGCGACCGCCATGACGATGCCAGCCGCGAGGGGCGAGCGGGTAAAGCCGAGGACCATGATCAGCACGCCAAAGGCGGCGGCGCTGATCATGACGACCGGACCCTTGCGCCGGTTCGCGGCGTAGGCGACCACGCCAATTGACCCGATGACCGCCCCAATCCCCTGCGCCGCCAACACCAGACCCAGTTCCACGGATCCGGCCTTGAGGTCGTGCTTCACGAAAATGGGCAGGATCATGACCATCGGCATGCTGAAGAGGGACGGCGAGAGGCCGAGGAGAAGCAGCGCCGCCAGCACGCGGGTACTGAAAGCAAATTTGAACCCGTCGCGTAGCGCGACGAACGGCGATCCGCGGGTCCTGGGGTGCTGACCGCCACTGCGAATCGCAAGGACGTTGAGCATGCCCCACACGTAGCCGCCGGTCTGCACGAAATAGGTGCCGGCGATACCGATCAGGCCAATCAGCCACCCGGCCAACGCCGGGCCGACGATGCGGGAGGCGTTCATGGTGGTACTGGTGAGCGCGATCGCGTTGCCCACGTGCCGTCGCGGTACCAGGTCGGAGACCAGGGCGTTGCGGGCGGGCACGCTGATGGCAAACGACGTGCCGGCGAGGACGCTGGAAACGGCAAGGTGCCAGATCTCAATAGCGTCGATCGCCACCAGCACGCCAATGGAAAGGCCGGCCACGGTAAAGAGCAGTTGGGAGGTGATCAGCAACTTGGTGCGGCTGACCCGATCGGCCAGCACGCCGCCAAACGGCGATAGCACCAGCATGGGAATCGCACGAATCATGGCCAGGGTGCCCAGGATGAGCGGGGACTCGGTGATGACCACGATCAGCCAGCCCTGGGCGACGTTCTGCATCCAGAACGACATCATGGTCCCCAGGTTGGCGCGCCACAGCCGGACGAAGTCCTCGTGGGCAAAGGAGGGCGCCAGGCGATCACGCTGGCGGCTCAGGCGCGAGCGCCGGCCGGAAGGCGCCTCAAGCGGCGAGGGCGGAGCTGCGGGGCTATCGCTGGTCATGGGTCGAGCCTGCGCGCATCCTCCCGGCGAAAACCTGAGATCCAGTTCCGCCCGTCCGAATGATTGACGATTGACGCGCGCGCGCCAACCGGTGGATCAGCAGCAGGTGACGGCCGCGCCGGCCTCGGCCGCTCGGCGGGCCGCGTCGACGATGTCCACAACCCGCGCGGCTTCCTCTGGGGGGACGGACATGGCTCGTCCGTCACGAATAGCGGCCACAAACTCGGTCAGTTCGTCGTTCCAGGGGTCTTCGTCGGGAATCTCCAGCTTGCGTGGACCATCCTGATCGGTGACGACAATGTGATCGGCGCCTTCCACGAAGCGGATGGACCCGTGCCGGCAGATGACCGTGCGGCCCGAATCGGACGGGCCGTCAAACCCGCGCCGGTGGGTAATCGTTGCGAGGCCGCCGTCCTCGAATCGCAAAACGACGACTGCAATTGCGTGGTCGAACACATCGCCCGCCGGCTCCAGAACCGCGTCGGCGGAGATTCGAGTGATCGACCCGCGCCCATAGATCGCGGGGTATCCCAGCAGGACGGCATAGACGAGTGGATGCCCGCTCACGCGCTGGTCGAAGCCGGCGGCGCGGCCAGCGCGCACGTCGTTCGCAAACTGAATCAGCATGTCGTCGTGCAGCGCGCCGCCCAGCGTGGCCGTCTGCTCGCGGACCAACCGCGACCCAGGACGCAGCGGGCTGGTATGCCCCACGCGGATCACCAGTCGCCGCTGATCGGCCAGCCGTAGCAGCCGCGCGGCGTCAAGCGGCGTCAGCGCCAGGGGCGATTCGCTGAACAGGTGTTTGCCGGCGGCCAGAACCGCCGCGCCCATCGGCGCATGCGTGTCGGAATGGGTGGTCACGATCACCGCGTCCACGTCGGCGCGCGCAACGGTCGCCTCCCAATCCGCTGAGTGCCCGACCCCGAAGCGCGCGGCCAGGGCGGCCCCGGTGTCGGGGTTGCGGCCCGCGACCGCCACCAGCGTCATGTCCGGTCGGGCGGCGATGCGCTCGGCTCGCGCCACGGCCATGCCGCCACTGCCCACGATGGCGACGCGGAGTGGGGCAGGGGCACGATCAGGCATGCGGTCTCAGGTCGCGTTGCGCGGCATGTTGGCTGATCCGCATGGCCGGGTCCGGTCGTAGGCTCGCCTGCGTGCACATTCTGGACGGTGGAGGCCCGGCGCGCGAACCGTCCCGGCGCGTGCCATGATGCCGCCGCAGGAACACCCCGAATCAGGATCAGTTATGTCGAATGGCAGCCTCGGCCTCGGCATCGTCGGCGCGGGCGACATCGTGCGCACGCGCCACATGCCGAACCTGGCGGATGTTGATGACCTCGCCGTCGCGGCGGTGGCAAACCGGCGGCGGGAGACAGCCGAGGCGTTTGCCGCCGACTTCAACGTGCCTAACGTCGTGGACGACTGGCGCGCCGTCGTTGACCACCCTGACGTGGACGTTGTCTGGATCGGCGCGACCCCTTATATGCACGCGCGGGTCTCGGTGGCCGCGCTGGACGCCGGCAAGCACGTGTTCTGCCAGGCGCGCATGGCACGCAATCTGGCCGAAGCGCGCGACATGCTGGACGCCGCCGAGCGAAACCCCGGACTGGTTGCAGCCGTCTGCCCGCCGGGCATCGGGGTAGCCGGCGACCGCACCATGCGCCGCCTGCTGGGAGTGGATCGCTTCGTGGGCACGCTGCGCCAGGCGCGGATGTCGTCGTTCGGCGACACCGCCGTCACGAATGACCTCCTGCACTGGCGGCATGACTTTGACATCAGCGGCTACAACGTGATGAACGTGGGGATCATGGTGGAGTCCCTGCAGCGCTGGCTGGGCCCCGAGCGCGACGTGCAGGCCATGACGCGCGTCCACATCAAGGAGCGACGCCACCAGGCGACCAACGCCTTTGAACCGGTGCGCGTGCCCGACTCGTTTACCACGATGGGCGAATTGGTGTCAGGCGCCGACTACGTCTACCAGTGGTCGGGCCTGGCGCATCACGAACCGGCCACCGAGCTTTGGCTCTACGGCGACCGCGGCACGCTGGTGTACGACTTTGACCACGACACGATTGCCGGGGCCGCGGCGGACGAGGATGAGCTGTCGCCAATCGAGATTCCCGAGGACGAGCACTACAACCCGAACGTGGAAGCGGACTTTATCGAGGCCATTCGCACGGGGAGTCACGACACCGGGCTGGCGCCAAGTTTCCCCCGCGCGTTCAAGTACATGGAGTTTCTGGAAGCGGCCACGCGGTCGTCGCGCGACGGTCGGCGGGTCAGTCTGCCGCTGGATTAGACAGCCTGACCTTCGTGACGCCGCGCCCGCGCTCGGGTCAAGGCCGACGCTAGGGCCCCATGGCCAAGCAGGCGTAGCCGATGCGCGTGCCGGACCTGCGGCCGGGCGTGCTGAAGCACCGAAACTTTGCGCTGTTCTGGTTCAGCCTGGTGATCTCGCACTCCGGCACCTGGATGCAGATCCTGGTGGTGGGCTGGCTGACCGATGAACTGACGCACTCGGCGTTATGGGTCGGGGTGGTCAGCGCGGCGCGCGGCGTGCCCATGGTGGTGCTGCCGTTTTTTGGCGGGGTGGTGGCGGACCGGATGGACCGCCGCACGCTGCTGTGGATCACGCAGGTCAGTCAGGCGCTCCTGGGCCTGGTGCTGGCGTTCCTGGTTGCCGCCGACCTGGCGCAGGTCTGGCATTTCGCAACGCTGGCGCTGCTGGCCTCGGTTGCCGGGGCGTTCGATCAGCCGACGCGGCAGGCCATCGTGCCCGCGCTGGTTCCGCGGGAGGATCTGCGCAAGGCCATTGCGCTGAACGCCGTGGTGTTCACGGGCGGGGCGCTGCTGGGACCGGCGATCGCCGGTCTGCTGGTCCCGATAATCGGCGCCGCCGGGGTGCTGTTCATCAACGCCGCCACCACGCTGCCCGTGTTCGCGGCCCTGGCGTTGATGCGCCTACCGCCGTTCAAGCCCCGGCCGCGCGAGGCGGTGCTCAAGTCCGTGCGCGATGGACTCCGGTTCGCGTTCAGCCGCGAACTGATCGTGCTGGTGCTGGTGGTGTCCGCCGCCGCCAGCCTGTTCGGGCGCTCGTTCCAGCAGCTGGCGCCCGTCTTTGCCCGCGAGGTGCTGTTTGCCGACGTTACCGGCCTGGGCTGGCTGATCGCCGCGCCGGGCCTGGGCGCCGTGCTGGGCGCGTTCATGGTGGCCAGCGCCAGCTGGCTGCCGGCCAACGGGCGGCTGGCCGGCATCTCGGTGGCTGGATACCTGGCGGCCCTGGCCGGGTTCGCGGTCTCCACGAACTTTGGCGTTTCGCTGGTGCTGTTGGTACTGGTGGGTCTGCTGAACACCGTGTTTTCGGCGTGTGTGCGAACGATGCTGCAACTGGAAGCAACCGAGGCGTTCTACGGCCGCGTGATGAGCCTGAACACCATTACCTTCATCGGCCTGTCGCCAGTGGGCGCGCTGGTCATCGGCTCTATTGCCGAGTCGCTGGGAATCCAATCGGCCACCCTGATCGGCGTGGCGGTGGTGACCGCGGTGTTCGGCGCGGTCTGGCTCACGCGGCCGACGCTGCGGCGGGCCACGTAGACTGCGCCGGATCAGGTTCAGCGGGGTACGGGCTGATGGCGCACGTCGGGGTGTTTTACCGCGAGGGGTTTGATCCGGGCGCGTATGCCGTGGCGCTGTATCACGCGCAGTTGGAGGCCGCGCGCGGCGGGCACGGGCTGAGCCTGCACACCTTCCCCGAAGGCTCGCTGGCGGCCGCCGCCGAGCGCGCGCCGGAGGTGGACGGCCTGCTGACCTTTGGCCCTGACGCGGCGGATATCGAGTTTCTGCGCGAGCACAATCGCCCCTCGGTGGTCTGCGAGCGCATCGTTCCCGGCTGCGCGTACGCCGCACCGGACAACCATGACATTGGGCGAACCGCGGCCCGGCATCTGCTGGACCTGGGGCACGAACGGCTGGCCGTGGTGCTGCCGGGCGACCCGGCCAAGCTGGACACCTATCACGGCGCCCGCTTCACGGGCTTTCGCGACACCCTTGCGGCCGCCGGGCAGCCGCTGGCGGACGCGGACATCTATTTCGGCGAGAAGGTCCAGACGACTGGCCAGGCCGCGGTGGAGGCCATGCTGGCCGAGGGCGATCTGCCGGACGCGATCTACGTGCAGAACCTGCCGATGGCGCTGGCCGCGCTGCGGGCGCTGACCGAGGCCGGCGTGGCGGTTCCGCGGGACGTCTCGTTCCTGGGGACTACCTTTACCCAGCTCAACGCGCCCCCGGCCACGCTGCACACAACGCCGCCCATGACAGCGGTGACGTTTGAGAAGGAAGAGATGGGCCGGCAGGGCGTGGCCTACCTGGCAGCCGCCGCCGAGGGCCGCGCCAGCCAGCGCCTGGAAGCGCTGCTGCCGGGCGTGCTGGTCAAGGGCAAGTCAACGGCCAGGGCGCGGGCCGCGGC
>JAKZUJ010000204.1:0-6770 GCA_047516685.1 Chloroflexota bacterium
CCCACGCCGTCGGCATTCAACGCGCCCTGCACCACCCGGAAATCGGTGGCCCGTGGCCGACGGCGCGAAACCCGCTGTATAACCACGCTATCGCCAATGGTCTCGATGGCGCCCACGATCGTCACCACCACGAACGCCGGCAGCAGGGCCCAGAACTTCACGTCCGGGGTCAGGTCGAGACCCGGCCATGCGCCCAATGGAACGCCAACCCAGTCCGCGTCCAGCACCGATGACAGGTCGTAAATCCCGAAAATCGCAGCCGCCACGCACCCCACCACAATGCCGATCAACGGCGACCACAGCCGCCACGCCGGGGGTGCGCGCAACACCAGCGCCGCTACCGTGGTCAGGGTCACAAGCGCTACCACCGGAGCGGCGCCTCCTGGAGCGCCCTCGGGTACGTCGGTCAGCGCGTCGAAGAGCAGCGGCATCACCGTAACGGCAATCAACATGATGACCGTGCCCGTGACCACCGGCGTGAAGATGCGTCGCAGCAGGGCCAACCGCGAGGCCAGCAGGAACTGAAACAGCGACGAGACAACCACCAGGCTCGCCATCATGGCCGGACCGCCAACGGCCAGCGCTCCGATGCATACCGCGATGAACGCGCCTGATGTGCCCATGAAGAGCACGTGCCCGGACCCAATCCGTCCCACGCGAACGGCTTGCAGAATGGTGGTCACGCCGCTTACCAGCAGCGCGGCAAATACGGCCCACGCCGTGTACGTCTCGGGCTGTCCGGCGATCTGGAGCACCACGACGACGCCCAGAACCACCGGGGCCAGCATGACCAAGGCGGCTTGCAACCCGGCGCCAATGGCCAGCGGCAGGGGCGGCGGCTCGTCCGGCTCGTAGCGGATATTCTCGTTCACGTGCTCTGCCGCCATCGGCTATACCAAGACATGCTCGCCGCCTGCGCATGCTGCCACACCGCTCCGCCGCACTGCCCGTCTACCCGCACGTCACGTCCGTACGAGACTGGTTGAGGGACGCAAGGTAGACGGGCAAATCGACGAAGTAAAGTCGTACGGCAATTCGCTTCTATTGAATCTCGAAGTGGGCGTCAGACACAGAACTAGGCAATTGCAGCGAGCGGCGGATGCGCCTGTCAACCACCAAGGCGCCTGTGTAGCATGTCAGCACGATGTCTGAGGGCGTCACCCTCACCACCCTTCGCCACGCCTCGGTCACCGTCAACGCTCGCACCCGGTGGAACTTCGTCGAGATTGGCGATGACCAGGGCTTGTGCGCTGTTGCCGAGACAACCTCCGGCGGCGACGTGGTCAGTCATCTCACGCCGCTAATGCAAGCCGTCAAAGACCGCCCCATCCGCGACGAGGCCAGCCTTGCGCGCATCGCCGGACTCACCCAGCGGCAGCTCGGCCGCGACTTTGCGCTGGCCACCGCCGTCAGCGCCCTTCGCACCGCCCTCGTGGACATCCAGGCCCAACGTGACGGCATATCGCTCACCCAGGCACTGGGCGGTCGGCCCGTTGCCGCCGTCGAACTCTATGCCAATACCAATCGACATCTGTTGGGAACCGACCGACGTCCCCGCGACTTCGCGTCCACGGCCCAACTCGCTGTCCGCGACGGCTTCCGAACCGTCAAATGCACGCCGTTCGACGAGGTGCACCCCGGAGCTCCCGCTGCTGACCTTGTGAATCTCGCGCGCCCCGGCCTCGACCGCGTGGCCGCCGCGCGGCAGGCTATCGGCCCTGACGTCAGCCTGCTGGTTGACTGCCACAGCCGCTTCGACCTCGCATCCGCCCCCGCGGTGGCCGACGCACTGGCCCAACTCGACGTTCGCTGGTTCGAAGAGCCCGTCAATCCACAACGAGACCCGGAAGGCTTGGCCGATATCGCCGCACGGGTACGAATTCCCGTTGCCGGCGGGGAGCATGCCTACGGGGCCGAATTCTTCCAGCGACTGGTCGCCTCACGGGCAGTCGCAATTGCCATGCCCGACATCAAGCACTGCGGCGGCGTGCGCGAGGCCCTCCGTGCGGCCACTCTGGTTGCCCGTCACGGCGGCCGAACCTCGCTGCACGGCCCCAGCGGACCGGTGTCCATCCTCGCCGGCGCCCACGTCACCGCCGCCATGCCGGCGGCGCTGCCGCTCGAATTCGGCGTCTACGAATGCCCCTGGCGCGCCGAACTGATAGATCCACCCGAAGAGATCGACAGCGGCCGCCTATCCCTCCCCACCGCCCCCGGCCTTGGCGCCCGCCTCAACCCCACTGCCCTCCAGCGCCACGGCCACAACTGGAGCCATGTGCAGCTCTGAACCGCGTTCGCGACCTCGACATACAGCCATTCAAGCTGCTCCAATCCTGGCGCTACGTCGCCTCACGTGGAATTGAGGAGTAAAATGATTCGTAGTGAGTCATGAGATGACTCACATTGAGGTTTAGTGTGCGCCAACTGACCATTCGTGGATTTGACGACGAACTGAGCGCCAGGATCCAGCGCCTCGCGAAGCGCGAGGGAATCTCGCTCAACCAGGCTGTACTGCGACTCCTTCGGAGAGGCGCTGGGCTATCCGATAGCACTGCGGGCGCTGACACGATCGGAACGTCACTGGACCACATTATTGGTTCCTGGACCCAGGCAGAAGCTGACGAGATCGACGGTGCACTGCGGGAATTCGAGAAGATTGATGAGGACGTCTGGCGGTGAGGCTTCTGCTTGACTCGAACGCCTACTCCCTCTTCTTTCGTGGACACCCGCAGGTTGCTGAGCTTGTGCGCGGCGCCCAAGAGGTCCTCCTCTCGGCAATCGTCGTCGGTGAGTTGCTGGCTGGATTCCGGCGTGGATCACGCTTTGAGCAGAACGTTGCCGACCTCCGCGCCATTCTCGACAGCCCGTACGTGTTCTTTGTACCCGTGGGTTCGGTCACCGCCGACCGCTACGCTCGGATTGTGGCTTCCTTGCGAGCCAAAGGCCGCCCCATTCCCACCAACGACGTCTGGATTGCGGCGCATGCCATGGAAACCGGCGCCGACCTCGTGTCTGCCGACCGACACTTCAAGCACGTTGACGGCATCGTATGGGTCCAGATTCCGGCGGTGTGAGGCCCAATCTCGGTAATCCCCCTCCGACTCTGATCTCCGCGCGGCACATTCCAGGGATATGCGGTGAGTAGGAGCCATCCGGTTCGTCGCAGCCTCGGCGTTGGAAGATATCCACAAGCTAAGCGCTGCCTGAATCCACCCTTCCGCGCCCTCGCCCTCCGTGTCCTATCGACCGCTGATCCAATTGAGCTGGGGCGACCAGTCAGTTCCAGGGAAGCCCAGCGAATCAAGACCAAGCTGCATGGTCGCTCATTCCCCGGCGGCGTCGCCTCCCCGCCCCCCGGCCGGCAGCCGCTCCCGCCTGACGATGATCCGGGCCCGACGGCCGGCGGGTCCGCCCATCCGCGACGACAGACCAGGGACGATCGGTTACCGCGACTCTCCTGCTGGCGATCACCTCGGACGGCTGGCGGGGCCAAGCGCTCAAGAATGCGCAGAACATCCTGCCGGACCTCACGCACATCCTGTCGGACGTCGCGAACTTCCTGCCGAACTTCGCGGATTTCGGAGCTAAGCCGCTGATCCAGACCTTGAACGTCGGCTCGGAGCTGCGCGTCGGCCTTTTCCAGGTTCGCGATGCCCTTCTCGACCTTGCCGAACCGCCATGCCGCACCAACAACGACCCCGATCAACCCGAGCAGGAGACCAATGAGTGCCCAATCCATCGCTGCCCCTCGGATCGCTCGTTGCTCGGCAGCCGCCCTCCAGCCGATTTACGTTCTGTGAAAATTTTACGGTCCACGCCCGGGCTTGTTCAGCGTCAGAGGCTTCGGAAGCTGGGGCCGTCCCTTCCGGCCTCCCTGCCGGCTTTGCCGAGTCCACCTCGTCAAACAACGCCGCGACCTCCCGCGACGGACCCGGAGTCAACAGCGTCACCGCCACCGACGCAACTATGCTCGCCGCATATCCCGGCGTCGCCACCGCGTCCCCTTATCACCCGAAACGGTAGTGTTTCCGTGCTCCCACAAGCTCACGGGTGCTGTGATCCATGAACTTCAACGTCGAGGAAAACCTGCGTGCCGTAAGTCGCTCCGTGTCCTCGCTTGAGCACGATGGACAGCCCGCGCACGCGGTGATCCTTGCCCGCGGCTACCCCGCCACGCTTGAGGATCTCTGGGACGCCGTGACCAGCGCCGAGCGAATCCCCCGATGGTTTCTGCCGATCAGCGGAAGTCTCGAACTCGGCGGCAGCTATCAGCTTGAAGGCAACGCCGGCGGCCGCATCACGGCCTGCCAACCGCCGTCGCACTACGCCATCACCTGGGAGTTTGGCGGCTTCACCAGTTGGGTGGAGGTTCGCGTTTCGGCCGATGGACCCGGCCAGGCGCGCCTCAACCTCACCCACACCGCCCACCCGTCGGATCACTGGGACACCTACGGGCCAGGCGCAACCGGTGTCGGCTTCGAGATGGGGCTGCTCGGGCTCGCCATGCATCTCGCGAACCCAACCCAGCCAAAGCCCGACCCACTCGAGTTCGCCATGTCGCCCGACGGCAAGGCCTTACTGACCGGCAGCAGCCAGGCGTGGGGCGAAGCAGCCGTCGCCGCCGGAACCGGCGCCGCCCTGGCCCACGCCGCCGCGGCTCGCACCACCGCCTTCTACACTGGCGAAGAGCTTGATCCTGCCTGACCCACAGCCACCGTCGAAGCCTCGCGACTCGAGAGGACGCAATCGATGCGCGTTGTAATGCTCGTGCTGGCCATCCTGTATGCGGTCGTGGCCGCGTTCACAGCCTTGGTCGGCTTATTCGCCGACGGTGACGACATCTTGTCGCGGCTTTCACTTGTCCTCGTCCATCCCCTGGCCGCGGCCGCCCTGTTGCTGCTGGTCGTTCGGTCCACGGCCTCCAGAAAAACTGTGCTCGCCATTGCCGCATTCCTGCTGGCCACGGTGGCCGCCGACCTGTCGTTCGCCATCGCGATCGGCAGCGGCGCAATGAAGGGCAGCTGGGAGATCCCCGTCGTGTTCGCCGTGGTTCCTACTCTGGGCGTCCTCTATGCGCTGCTGCTGGCCATGAGGTCGGCCCGCTTGGCTCCTCGCTAGCGCCACGCCGTAGCCCGAAGCTCGCAATAGCCGCCATCCCCCAGGGGGTGGCAGGTGTAGGGACGGATCTCAGACCCGCCTCGTCCAACTGGCCCGTCCTCGAATCAACGCAAACACTGGCCCCGGACTCGGCGCAAGTTCACGCGTCCCGATGATCCGACCGTCGCCGTTACGCAGATACAGTGTCGCCAGCTGCAGTGCATGCGTACTCACGGCGAAACCCAGACGAGTCGGCCGGTCGCACCAGGACCAAGCCCGACGCCTGCCCAATGCGCTGAAGACCTGATGCAGATCTCAACTGACGATCGGCCACTCGGGCTTCAGATCGATATCCAGCCGCTTCGCTCGCGCAGCCACTGATTCAGAGACGGCCTGGTAGGCCTTGCCCTCGTCCACGCGGGTTGAGTGACCTCCACTGAACACCACCTCGCCGTTGACCAGAACCGTATCCACGCTTCCGCTGCCCATCGTGAGCGCCAGCAGGTGAAGCGGGTTGTTGGCGGGATACGCTTCCGCCGCTCGTGCCGATCGCACCACCACGTCCGCGCGCTTGCCGGGTTCCAGGCTTCCCAGCTGGGCGTCCAGTCCGGCGGCCGCGGCCGCGTTGATGGTCTGCATTTCCAGTAGAGCTCCAGGCGAAAGTGTGTCCTTGTAGGTCTGTGCCGCGAAGTGCGCCGCCAGCATGGTGTCGCCCGGTGTGCTGTCGAACGCGCCGTCAGTGCCAAGCGAGACGCGGATTCCTCGGCGATAGCGCTCCGCCATCTTGAAGCTCGCCCGTCGTCCAATTCCCAGCGAAAAGAAGGCGCTCGGGCACCAGACAATCTGGCAGCCCGACTCGTGAACCGCGGCTTCTTCCGCCTGATCCAGAACATTCGCATGGACGATAACCGTGTGCTCGTCGAGGACGCCCAGCTCGTGCAAGTGCGCCAGCTGGCTCCGGCCGGTCATGGCGCGGTAAATCTCGGCCTCCTCGGGAACGTAGCCGGCGTGTAGATGCAGCGGCACGTTGTGGTCGCGAGCACATGCGTGGGCGGCCTGCAGCAGCTCGGGCGAGCCGGTTCCCACCCCATAGACGAAGACGTACCCGCGAATCAGCGCGTCGGGGTCCTTGTTACGGTGAAGCTCACCATCCAGTTGACCCAATGACCGAGCGAGGTCGATGGGAGCGCGAGCCATCAGGCTCGAACTCTCCAGCGCCGGCATCGCATCAAAGCACTCGCGCCGATCCCAAAGATAGAGAGGTGCGAAAAGAGCTCTTAGACCCCCCCGCTCCACTGCCTCGGCCCCCGCCTCGGTCGAGAACAGCGAGCCCGGCTCGATGAACATCGTAAAGCCGCTCCGAAGCATCTCGAGACTAGCCATGGCCGTAGCCGCGGCTTCGTCTTCGTCGGTGACTCCCGCCTTCCAGTCTGCGAAATTGATGGGCGATGCGCCTGCGTCGTGAATGTTTCCAAAGACCCCCCGACAGGACGTGTGCACAATGTGATTGTGAGCATCGATGAATCCTGGATGCACGATACCGCCCCCGGCATCCATCGTCTCCGTCGCATCAAAGCGCTGTGTAAGATTGGCATCCGTGCCAATCTCCACGATGCGCGAACCCGTAATCGCCACCGCCCCCGGACGATAAATCCTCCGCTCCGAATCCATGG
>JAKZUJ010000205.1:0-3871 GCA_047516685.1 Chloroflexota bacterium
TGCCGTCATCTCGGCCGTCATCACGCCAACGCCCGACCCGTTTACCCAGGCCTCGGTGGGCATTCCGCTGTACGCGCTCTATGAGGTTGGGGTCGTTCTGGCGCGCGTGGCCGTGCCCGCTGACCGACCCGACGACGAGACGGAACCGGAACCGGACCCCGAAGACGAAGGCTCGGTCCCCACGACCGCCTAGCTGTACTTCCCATGAGCCTGGTTGACAGATGAGAGCCTCCATACTCGGCAGGGGGTATTGACAGACCCAGCCGAGAGGAGGTTCTCATGGCGCATGGTAGACCGCGCCTGAACGTGTATGGGCGGCAGGTGTTGGTGGATCGGGTGCTGCACCAGGGGTGGTCGGTGGCCGCGGCGGCGGAGGCCCTGCAGGTCTCGCACCAGACGGGCTATCGGTGGCTGCGCCGCTATCGAACCGAAGGCCCGGCCGGTTTGCTCGACCGCCCGCCGATCGCCCGGCGCCGCCCCCATGCGCTGCCGCGCGCGGTGGAGCAGCGCATCCTGCGGGCGCGCCGGCAGCACCGCTGGGGGCCGCACCGCCTGGCCTGGCACCTGGGCCTGCCCCGCTCCACGATCTACGGCGTGCTGCGGCGACATCGGGTCCCGCGGCTGGCGGACCTGGACCGGCCCACGCCGCGGCCCGTGCGCTACACCCGCCAGCAGCCGGGGGAGTTGCTGCATCTGGATGTGAAGAAGCTGGGGCGCATCCCGCCGGGTGGCGGGCATCGCATCTGGGGCCGGTCCCAGGGCCGCCGCCGCGGCCGGCGCGGCTACGACTTCCTGCACGTGGCCATTGACGACTGCTCGCGCGTGGCCTTTGTGCAGGCCTACCCCGACGAGCGCGGCCCCACCACCGCCCGCTTCCTGGCCGAGGCTGCGGCCTTCTTTGCCACGCGCGGCGTGCGGGTCCAGGCCGTCATGACGGACCGCGCCTGGGGCTACACCCGGGCCACCGCCTTCCGCACGGGCCTGGTCCAGCTCGGCGCGCGCCACCTGGTCACCCGTCCCTACCGCCCGCAAACCAATGGCAAAGCCGAGCGCTTCATCAAGACCCTGCGCGCGGAGTGGGCCTACGTGCGCCTCTATCTCAGCAACCCGGCCCGCCTCCAGACCTTGCCGGCCTGGGTTGCCGCCTACAATCAGCATCGGCCCCACACCGCGCTGGACGGCTCCCCACCCATGCGGGTCCTTGTCAAACAGGCTCGTGGGAATCACAGCTAGGTACCGCTTGATGCGGCGGACGCCGCTGGCTTGGCGCCCGTCTCTCGCTCGTCAATCAGTTGCCGTAGGGTTGGTTCGGACCAGTAGAGTTCGCCGACATTGGCGCCTCGGTCAAGCAGTACTGACATCGTGGCTCGGTTGCCTCGAAATGCTGCTGTTTCAAGCGGGGTATCGTCGAGATTTTTCTTCGCTTCAATGTTTGCGCCGTGGTCCAGCAGAACCTCGACTACAGCTGCGTTGCCCTTACCCGCCGCCACATGCAACGGGGTATCGCCGAAATCGTTCTTCGCTTCAATGTTTGCGCCGTGGTCCAGCAATGCCGCAGTGACAGGTGGATTGCCGTCCACTATCGCGTAATGCAGCGGGGTACGACCAAAGTCGTCCTCGGCCTCGGTATCCGCGCCGCCTTCAAGCAGGACCGCAACGATGGCTGGATCTCCACCCTCTGTCGCCGTGTGCAACGGGGTATCGCCGAATCCATCTCTAGCCTCAATATCCGCGCCGTACTCCAACAGGACCGCAATGACGGCTGGCTCGGCGTCGTACTCCACCGCCAGATGCAGCGGAGTTCGGCCTAAACCGTCTCTCTTTCCGAGACCGGGTCCGCAGGCCACGATGATGCGAGCGTCATAGACATCCGCGTTGACCCAGAACTCATCCCATAGCCACTGGTACGCCCGATATGAGTCGTCGACACACGACATCCGTAGAGATTCCGGTGCCGGATCCGATGCACCGGCGCAGGCCGTCAGTACGACGGCAGCGATGCTGAGCAGCAACCCGCACCACATGGCCACCGGTCGGCCGGATGGTCTTGAGGCCTCGGTCGTCGGCGCGGGAATGGCTGCCATCGGACGGCATCTTCAAGTGTTGACGATCGACCCACTCAGTCTAATTGGTCGCGCTCTAGCCAAGTCTGAGGGGTCTGGCCGGCCGCAAGAGGCCAATTCGGACTGCATCCCCGTCGCCCTCTCGCGCGCCTAGGTCGAGCACGCACGATCCCGCAGTACCTGAGCGGTCGCTGTGTTATTGGCGGTAATCGCTAGGTCAAGCGGCGTCTCGCCGTCGTTGTTCTTGGCCTCGATATTTGCTCCGTGTTCCACGAGGAACGTGGCGACGGCCGCGACTCCGACTTCTGCCGCCACATGTAGGGATGTCAGGCCGTCGTCGGACCGCGCTTCTAGGTTGGCGCCGGCGTCCAGCAGGAGCTTCACGACAGCTGGGTCTTCTCCCGCGGCCGCAGCATGCAAGGGTGTCCAGCCACCTTCGGCCTGGGCCTCGACATCTGCGCCGCGGTCAACAAGCAGTTCAATTAGAGCCGGCGCAGCGCCGAACTTTGCCGCCATGTGCAGGGGTGTGAGTCGTTCGACTGCTTGGGCTTTAGGGTTGGCGCCGCGGTCCAGAAGGACGGCGACCACGGCCGGCTCGTTATTGAACGACACTCCCCAATGCAGAGGGGTCAATCCGTCGTCGGTTTGCGCTTCCAGGTCGATGCCGCGCTCCAGCAGGAACTCGACCATGGCAGGTTTGGGGTTAAAAGCCGCTGCTCAGTGCAGAGCGGTAAAGCCGTGATCGCTCCGCGCCTCCAGGTCGGCCCCACGAACCAGCAGAACAGCGACCATGCCCGGATACTCGCTGGCGGCGGCAGCCGCCAGCAGCGGGGTCAAGCTGCGGTCATTCCGCGCTTCAAGATCGGCGCCTCGCTCCACCAGTAAGGCAATCGTTTCCGGCTGGCTGCCAAAGACGGCCGCCGTGTGCAGCGGCGTCAAGTCACTGTCGTTCCGCGCGTTGGGGTCAGCGCCGTGGTCCAGCAAGACCGCCAACACTTCCGGTTCGGGATTAGCGACCGCTGCCACGTGGAGCGGTGTAAAGCCGGGGCCTTCCTTCAAGGTGACGTCAGCACCGGCCTCCAGCAACGCCGCCACTACAGCCGGTTCGCGGCTGAACGACGCTGCCTTGGACAGCGGCGTCGAGCCATTGCTGTCCCTTGCGCTGACGCCCGCGCCGCAGGCCAACGCGGCTCGAACGTCGGCTTCGGTCGCGCCGACCCAGAGCTTCTTGCTCAGCCAGCGGATCTCGTCCATGGGTTCGGCACAAGCCACGGCTGTCGATTCCGGTCGTGATGTGAGTTCAGGCGTGGTGGTCGTCGTTGACTGGGTTGGTTCGGTTTCTGGGCGCGGTTCTGGCGTCGAGGCAGGTTCGGGAGCAGGCGTGACGGGCAAGGCCACCACTTGGATTGGCGAAGCCGTCGCGGTCACAGTCTGGTCAAGCGGTCGCGCAGGCGCTGATGCGCTGCCGCAGGCAGTCTCCAGCTCAACGACGTGTGGGCCGTCGTTTGAAGCCGGCCTAGCGTCTTCATTCGTATGCTGCCCCGCGATTCCCGGCCCGTTGCGATCAGTCTATTTGGGACGCCGCCGATGCTTGGTCGTCCGCTGGAAGTGGCTTCCGGCCATACCCGGTTCTGCTGCTCAGCCTGTCCGTTTAGATCCCGTCGGCCAGCCAGGCGACGAAGTCGCGGCGGGGGGCGTCGAACTTTAGGAGTTCGATGCCGTGGCCGGGGGTGTCGTACACCTGCACGCGGCGGGGTTCGGCGGTGAGGCTGAAGAGGGCTTGCGACTGCAGTGCTTCGGCGCGGTCG
>JAKZUJ010000206.1:0-3673 GCA_047516685.1 Chloroflexota bacterium
CGCCCGGCTCACCTGGTTCGAATCGAAGCACGTCAGCGCCTTGCGCGCCTATCTCCGGCGCGCCGTGGAGAACCGCGTCCAGGATGAGCTGCGCCGGGCCACCCGCCGGCTGGACCTCGCCCGCCTCGCCCCGGGGGAGGACCCCCGGCGGCCCTTCGAGGATGCGGCGCCGCAGTATCAGCAACGCCTGCACGATGAGCTGTGGGGGCGGTACCGGGACGGCCTGAAGCGCCTGACGGTCCGCGATCGTCGGCTGATCGTCGGCCGGGCGGAGCTGGGGTACACCTACGCGCAGCTCGCCGCCATCGAACGCCTCCCGAGTGCGGACGCCGCGCGCAAGGCGCTCAAGCGGGCCGTCATTCGGCTGAGCGCGGTCATGCCGCTGGCCTCCAGCCGGTAGCGTCCCGCGCGCCGGCTCGCCCGGGCACGCGCCGACGGCCCGCCGTAGGGTCGACGGCGGCACCATCACACCGGACACTGCACAAACGGTTGTCTGGACCGCGCCGGAGACTGCTGGCGTGGTGTGGATCCGCGTGGATGTAACCCGCCGAGGATGGCGCGAAGGCAGGTCAGTCGGCTTACGTCCGAGTTGAAGTGCCTGACCCCGAACCGGTGCCGGCCCTCCCGCTGCTCGGGCAACTGCTCCTCGCCTTGGGTCTGGCGGGCGCAGGGGCGCGGTTCACGCATCGGCGCCAGCGCTAAAGAGATTCAGAGAGCGCCTTACGAACAGAATGCGGACAGATCGATCAACACAGACACAGTGATCAGCACCGCAGACACCAGTGAGTCCGATGAGGCTATCTGCAACTTGTCTCATGGCGTCGACGCCGGTTTCATCGCCCGCCTTCGCCGCCGCGCTGGCGGAGGTCTACGGGACCGCGTAGCCGAAATGTTTGCACCCTGCCTGTCCGGTTCTCTCCTGCCATACGTCTTTAGACACATAAGGAAGTTCAATGTGGATTTTTGCCCTCAGCGGCACCGTCCAGTCCCTGGCGGACGGGCACCACGTCGATGACGCGGGGATGCTGATCTCCTGCACCGACGTGGATGTCCGCGCCCAGGCGGCGCGACGCTCGGGCTGCTCGCCTTCACGCTGATTCTCCTGAGGGACGTCAGTTTGCGGTCTCGGCGCGTGCAGCCAGTCACGGATGCCCCTGGCGCGCACCCGGGAGGGGTGCGCAGGCCGCCGGTACGTGCACTGCCGCTGCCAACCGAACGTACGGAGGAGGTCGACTTGCACCGAATGATGCAGCTCGCACACGGGATGGTTGGACTCCGGCGCCGCGGAGTGGCCGCAGTCGTATTGGCCGCCGGGCTGTTGGGGATGGCCGCGCCGGTCCTCGCACAGGTGACTGCCCCCGGCGCGCCGGTGGGACTTGTCGCGGTAGCGGGCGACCTGAAGGTCACGCTGAACTGGAAGGAGCCGGACTCCGACGGCGGTGCTCCCATCACCGGTTACGAGTACCGGTACAAGTCGATGGGCAACAGCTATCCGGCTGGGTGGACCGCGGTTCCGGACGATGCCCTTGGCGTCGGCGCCAGCCTCGGCGCGTACCTCATCCAGCCCAATCTGATGAACGGCACCGCATACACCTTCCAGGTGCGCGCCGTGAACAGCGAGGGCGGCGGAACGCCGTCCGACGAGGCCACGGCCACCCCCCAACCCAACATCCCCGCCATGTACGAATCCTTTTCCATCAAGCGCGTCCCCCGCGTGCCGGCGACGTTGGACATGGAGCTAGGCACATTTCAGGACATGGACGGCCTGTCCATCGCCAACGACCGAGACGAACGCTACACCTACCAATGGCAGTGGATCAGGGTGACGGGCGGCAGTGAGACGGAGATCCCCGGCGCGGTGTCGTCGGGTGCGGGGGATTTGGGTGCAACTGCTGCCGATGATTACACGCTGACCCCTGCAGACGTGGGCTCACAGCTCAAGGTCCGGGCGCGCTTCCTGGACGATCGCAGCAACCAGGAGGAGTGGGTCAGCCCGTTGTTCCCGTCCAGCGGCACGATCCTGCCGGCGGCGACATGCCCGGCGCCGCGCTACACGGGCGACGCCACGCAAATCTGGTCGGAAGAGATACGCATCGACACACCGGGGTCGGACTGGTACGGCGTTCGATCCAATGCCACGTTCACCGCAGGATCCACCTACACGATCGACCTCATCGTCCGGGCGACTGCGGGATCCCAGGCCGGGAACCTGATATTCAGCCTCACGTCGGCCCTGACCGCCATGGACAAAAACCAGCTCACGTTGCACGTCTGCGACGAGGCGTATCCGTTCATCGACGCGACGTTCGAAACTCAGGACAACGACTACGCGTGGCCCTCCACCGCCACCTGGTCCGACTTGGTCACGCGCACCATCTCCCTGAGCCGCGACGCGGTCGCCCCGACCGTCACGGGCGCGACGCTGGACGGCACCGCGCTGATCATCACCTTCAGCGAGGATCTGGACAGCGCCTCGACGCCGGCCCCGGGCGACTTCACCGTGACGGTGGCGGGGAACGCTGTCGACGTCGACCAGGTGAGCGTCGGCGGGTTCATGGTGACGCTGACGCTCGCCGCGGCCGTCCAGGCGGGCCAGACCGTGACGCTCGACTACGCCCCCGGGGACAACCCGATCCAGGACGGGGTGGGTAACGCGGCCGTGGCGTTCTCTCGCCAGGTGACGAACGGCGGCGGCCAACCCGGTGGTGGCGGTGGCGGTGGTGGAGGGCCCACCGAACCCGAGCCGGAGCCAGAGCCCGAGCCCGAGCCGGAACCCGAGCCGGAACCCGAGCCGGAACCCGAGCCGGAACCCGAGCCTTTGGAGGTTGAAATCGTTGGCGTTCCAGATGTTGCCGTGGCGGGTGAGTCGTATGAGCTGACAGCGCAGTCCGACGAGGAGTCTCTCGTGTATGCATGGAGGGTTGCAGGCGGCACAATCGAGCCAGACGACGCACGGATGGTTGTCTGGACCGCGCCGGCGACGGCTAGCGTGGCGTGGATCCACGTGGATGTCACCCGCGAGGATGGCGCGACGGCAGGTCAGTCCGCGTACGTCCGAGTTGAAGTGCCGGAGCCCGAACCCGAGCCTGAACCGGTGCCGGCCCTCCCGCTGCTCGGGCAACTGCTCCTCGCCTTGGGTCTGGCGGGCGCAGGGGCGCGGTTCACGCATCGGCGCCAGCGCTAAAGAGATTCAGAGCGCGCCGACGGCCCACCGTGCGGAAACCGTCCGGTTCCGGCCCTGCAGACGTCATGAGAGACATACTCCGCTGGCCGCGCGCCGTGCGCGAGGGCTGGCGCCGCGCGGCGGCGCGGTGAGAGTCCGGATGCGTGATGAGCACCGACGACCGTGACGATCTGGTAGGCGACGTGGCCGACGCGCTCACGCTGGACCAGCAGGTGCAGTGGGAGCGCTGCGCCCGGCTGGCCGCGGGCGCCGAGCGCGCGCAGATCGAGAACCTGCGCGTCATCGAGCGGGTGCTGGCGAGCCGCCCGGCGGCGGGACCGGCGGCGGAGACCGTGCCGGCCCTGCCGCCGGTGGCCGCGCCGCCAGCGGCGCTCGTCGTGTCCGGGGGCTGGCAGATCGAGGGCCTCCCGGCCACGGGCCGGCGCGCCGGGCCGCAGGCCGCGGGGCGGACGGTGGAGTTTGTCACCGCCCAGATCCGCAACCCGCATA
>JAKZUJ010000207.1:0-3886 GCA_047516685.1 Chloroflexota bacterium
GCAGTACACGACCCTGGCGCGTGTGTTGGAGCTGTCTTCCTTGATCTGACTTTGACGCTTGGCCTACCAGGGTCCGCACAGCAAAGCCACTCGACACGAGCAGCGCCTGGAACTCGTCCAGCGTCGGCTCAAAACAGTGCCAGCGGTGAATGGGGGTGTTTCGGCCGGGGCTGTGGACCTCGCGGTTGGGTGCGGATATCACGAGGACGCCGTGATCGCCCAGGACTCGAGCAACTTCCCGAAAGTAGCGTTTCGAGTCGTCCAGGTGTTCGACCGTCTCAAGCGAAACGACGGCGTCGAACACGCCATCGGCGAAGCCCAACTGGAGGATGTCCGCCCGGGAAAACCTGCACGTCGAAGACCCGTAGGTCCTCTTCGCGTGCCGTATCGCAACTATCGAATTGTCGGCCCCGATCGCTTGGCCTGCGACGTCGGCCAACAGTCTGGTTCCGTAGCCAGTCCCGCAGGCGATGTCGAGAACCTGACCTGAATCCACCCGGTCGGCGGCGAATCGGTAGCGCGCGAGATGGAGTTCGAGGATCTCCGTTCCGCGCGCCAGTTCAGGGTCGAGTCGTTCGCCCGAGAACGCGCTCATTTGCCTAAATCACCCATTTTCCTCTTCCCCGAGCGCCTCGCCAAAGATACTCGCAACTGACCCCTACGCTGGGCCGGGCCGGAGGGGTTGGCACCCGTCGCCTGCTACGGCTTGTTCAGCCAACTGCCGGACTCGCTCGCCATGCCCGGCCACTTTCTCGAATGCCGCAGCCACTTGCTCGACCCAGGCCTCCGAGGGATCGACGGGGGTCGGCAGCCAAACGCAGGTGGCGTTGAGGCGTTCGCTGACCGGCAATGTTCCTGGTCCGCAGGGCGGCCGAATGTCGTCGGGCAAGTCGCCCCAGGGTCCGCCGAGGCCGTCGAACGGGAAGTCGCTGAAGAGCGGCTGCAGGTGCATGGCGCCGTAGAGCGCCGAGGGCCGGTCGGGATGGATGCCCACGCCCTCGGCGGCCAGCGCCTGCAGGATGGCTTGGATTGGCGCGCCGATCTCCTCGGCGTCGATGCGGGCGGCGTACAGCAGAAATCCGCCCCGCTCGGCATGGGGGTAGGGTCGCTGGGGATAGACGCCGGGGACGTCGTCCAGCAGGGCGTCCAGGCGAGCGAACCAGCGGCGGCGCCGCCGGTTGAGATCCGGGAGCCGTTCCAGGCCCGCGCGGGCGAGAGCGATGCCCAGCGGGTTGGCGCGGTACTTCACGCCCAGGCCGATGCGTCCCAGTCCGCGCAGCGCGTCGGTCTGGAGCAGTTGGTTGACGCGTCCGTAGTGGCCCAGCGCCGCCATGCGGTCGTACAGGTTCGGGTCGTTCGTGACCGCGACTCCCGCCTCGACGCCGCTGATCGGTTTGCTGGCCTGCATGCTGAAGCAGCCGATGTGCCCGACCGACCCGACCTGCTTGCCGCGCCAGCGTGCTCCATGCGCGTGAGAGGCGTCCTCGATCAGCGTGATGTCGGTTCCGTCCACCAGGTCCAGCAGCTCGTCCAGTTCGGCCGGGTTGCCGTAGACGTGGGTGGCGACGACGGCGCAGGTGCGGTTCGTGACTTTGCGGCGTACGTCGGCCGGATCGATGCAGAACGTCTCCGGGTCGGCGTCGGCGAACACGGGCGACGCGCCGCAGTGCAGGGCCGGCGAGATGCTGGCGTGCCAGGTGACGGACGGCACGATGACTTCGCGCCCGCGGGCCGCGCCGGCGGCGAACATGGCCGAGTGCAGGGCGGCGGTGCCGTTGCAGACGGCTAGCGCGTAACGCGTGCCGACGAAGTGTCGGAACTCGGCCTCGAAGTACTCGATCTGGTCATAGACGGCCGAACCAGCCTCCAGCGCGCCGTTCACCAGGGTGCGCTCGCGCTCGGTGATCGGCTCCCAGCCGTCGTCAATGGGCGCGGTTACGGCGGGGGCGCCGCCCTCAATGGCGAGTGTTGGGTTGTCCATAAGGTCACCGGCCATGCGGCTGGGTGTACTTCCCGGCGGCGCAGATGCAATGCCACCTTATACGGAACCGCCGAAGTGACGCGGGCCGTTGCGTAGCTTGAGCGACTGTCGCGGTGTCAAGTTCGCGGATGGCGCGAACTCGACACCTACTCCAGCGAAGCGCCCAAGATTTCTTCAGCCTGCCGCGCCCGGAAGTCGACCAGTTTCTGGCGAAGATCGGGATCGCTCAGCGCCAGGATTTCCACGGCCAGCAGGGCGGCGTTGACAGCGCCGGCGCTGCCGATGGCCAGGGTGGCCACCGGAATCCCTCGGGGCATCTGGGCCATGGCAAGCAACGAGTCCAGGCCGTCCAGGGACCAGGCCTGCATTGGCACGCCCAGCACCGGCAAGAGCGTGTGCGCGGCCACGACGCCGGCCAGGTGCGCCGCGCCGCCGGCGGCGGCAATGAGGACGCGCAGTCCGCGTTCTTCCGCCGTGCGGGCCCACTGGGCGGTCTCGTCCGGCGTACGGTGCGCCGAGAGCACCCGAACTTCATAGGGCACGCCGAAGTCGCGCAGCGTGGCGGTGGTCCGTTGCATCACGTCCCAATCGGTCGTGCTGCCCATCACGATGCCCACCCGCGGAGATTCGTCGGAATTGGTCATGGCTGCCTCACTCGCCCTGGGCCAGCGAATAGCCCGGCTCGCCGTCGAACGTGCACAGGTTCTCGGTCTTGATGAAGTCCAGGCCGGCTTCTCCGATCCGACCCAACAGCGACGCAATCTCGGCGTGACTGACCGGCGAACCGTCGGCCGCAACAACGCGCGCGCGCCAGTGATCCACTAGCAGCCCGCTGGCCAGGGCCTCGGGCCACACGGTCGCGCCGCGGTTGCTGATCATGCGTAACTCCAGGTCCGAGCCGATGGCTGCCTGCAGCAGCTGCGCCAGATCCTCGGGCGTGCCGCCGTGCCAGTCCAGAAAGACATCCACGCCCACGGTCTGCTTGGCCGGCCGGGCGCGGGGTGAAATGGCTGAATCGTCCACCGGCGCCGCGCCGCCTTCCGCGAAGACCGCGGCAGGTAGCGATTGCGGGCCTTGCCCCAGGCGCTCGGCCACGGCGTGTCCGAATTCGCGGGTACCCACCTTGCGCTGGCTGCGTGCGGGGTCGTGAACGTCGTAGGTGTGAACCCCGTCCTCCAGGGTTCGCAGCCAGGCGTTCTGGACGCGAGCCGCGACCTCGTGCTGGCCGATGTGCACCAGCATCAGCACGGCGGCGTTCAACAAGCCCGAGGGATTGGCCAGATTCTGGCCGGCGCGCCGGGGCGCGGACCCGTGGATGGCCTCGAACATCGCCGCGCCCACGCCGATGTTGGCCGCGCCCGCCATGCCCACGGACCCGGCGATCTGCGCCGCCACGTCGGACAGGATGTCGCCATAGAGATTCGGCAGCACGAGTACATCGAACGCCTCGGGAGTGTCCGCCAGTTTGGCCGCGCCGATATCGACGATCCAGTACTCGGCCTCGATTTCGGGATAGTCAACCGCGACCTCGTCGAAGACCTCGTGAAACAGGCCGTCCGACAGCTTCATGATGTTGTCTTTGGCGAAGGCGGTGACCTTTGAACGACCGTTGCGCCGGGCGTATTCGAACGCGAAGCGGATGATCCGCTCGCTGCCCGGGCGGCTGATGAGCTTGAGCGATTGCATCACGTCGGCGGTCTGGCGGTGTTCGATCCCGGCGTAGAGGTCCTCTTCGTTCTCGCGGATCACCACCAGGTCCATGCCCGGATGCTTGGACTGGACGTGGGGGTGGTAGGCCACCGCCGGCCGCACGTTGGCGTAGAGGCCCAGCGCCATGCGGGTGGTGACGTTCAGGCTCTTGTAGCCGCCGCCCTGCGGGGTTGTGATGGGGGCTTTCAGGAAGAC
>JAKZUJ010000208.1:0-17411 GCA_047516685.1 Chloroflexota bacterium
GACCTGGACCTGACGCCGGGCGACGCGGGGTTTGGCGGATTCGTGAAGCTCTACAAGCCGTTCTTCATCGGGCGCTCCGGGTTCATCGCGCGCGAGCAGCGCCGCGGCAGCCAGATCGTGCGCTTCACGATTACCGACGAGCGCGCGCCGATCGCCCGGGAAGGCGATCCGGTGGTGGACGCTCGCGGCGGCTGGGTCGGGATCGTCACGAGCGCGGCCCTGGACACCAGCCAGCGGCAAGTGGGGATGGCCCACGTGATGCAGCGCGTGAGCGCCGAAGGCACGCCGCTGCGCGTATTCGCCGGAGTCTCCGCCCGCCGCAGCGGCCGCGCAACCACTCCCCGCGACCTCAACCGCGGCGGCCGCTATCCCCTCCCGGCCAACGCCCTCGTTCTTTCGCGGTTCCGGTAGGGCGTCGGACCTCGGTCCTAGTCGACCGCTTCAGGCGCGGGGATGCCGGTGAGGTTCGCGACTTCCTGGATGCGGGCCCAGGAGGCGGTGCTGAGGTCGACCTGGCCGCTGGCGCTGTTGCGGCGGAGGGCGAGGCCGGATTGCTCGCCGGGGTAGCGGACTGGGCGCGACGGATCGAGCGGCGGGCTGCCGGTGACCAGGTCGAGCGCGTGATTGACGTCGCGCAGGAAGTCGTCGCGCGGTCGGAAGGCGTCCACGCGCCAGGCCATGAAAAAGCCGCCGTAGCGGCCGGGTGGGGTCTCCAGGGCTATTGGCATGGCGTTCAGGCTGGCGGCCAGCAGTTCGTTCACGAGCCCGAGGCCGTAGCCGCGATGCTCGGCCACGGGGAGGAACACGCCTTCCGCCATCGCCTGCGCCGGGTCGCTGATGGGATGTCCGTTGTCGTCAACGGCCCAGCCCTCGGGGAGCGGCTGGCCGTCGGCTAGCAGTTCACGCATCCGACCGGTCGACGCGGAGACGCCGAAGTCGACGACGATCGGCGGGCGCGGATCGGCGGGAATCGCGTACGACAACGGGTTGTTGCCGAGCACGCGCGTAGCGCCGCCCACGGGGGCGAAGGACGGGTTGGTGTAACAGGTGCAGTAGCCGATCAGGCCGGCCGCCGCCGCGCGCATGCTGTAGTACGCGGGAATGACCCAGTGCGGCATGTCGCGCAGCGAAGCCATGGCGGCGCCCTGCGTCTGCGCCTTTGCAATGCAGGCGTCCATGGCCTGAACGGCCCCCACTGGTCCCAGCGCCGCGTGCGCATCGAGAGCCGTGAAGGCGGGCAGGTCGGCCAGCACTTCCACCTGCGCGTCGGCGCGGGCGCGGCCGGCGTCCAGGTCGCGTATCCGCGGCGCCAGGAGGGCGATTCCGTGGTGGCCGTGGCCGCGCAGGTCCTGCTCCAGCATCACGTCAATCACGAGCGCGGCGTCGCCCTGGCTGACGCCGCGGGTCGCCAGGGCCGCGCGGGCAAACTGCCGCAGGTCGTCCAGCGCGACGGTGGTCAACGCGAGGTCCTCAGACGGCGGACCAGACGGCGCGCTCGGCCTTGAAGCAGTAGTCGTGGTGCGGAAGCGCGACCAGGCCGCTCGACTCCAGAAAGCCACGCGACGTGCCCGGCCCCATGAAGCGGAAGGTTTTCTTGAGCGAGTTGATCTTGGCGTTCGTGCCTGTCGGCAAGCCGAGCAGAAAGTCCTGGAAGGACCCGTCGCGGTCCTGGATTTCCTGCACGGTCCGCGCGTTTTCGATGGCCGCGACAATCTTCTTTTCGCTGCGGATGACCTTGGGGTCCGACAACAGCCGCGAAATGTCGGCGGAGCCGTAGGCGGCCAGGGTGTCAATGTCGAAGCCTTGGTAGGCGTCGTGAATCCCCTGGCGCTTGTTCCAGATCAGCGTCCAGCTGAGGCCGGCGTGGAAGATTTCGAGCAGCATGCGCTCGAAGAACTCCGAATCGTCGGCAGGGCGCTCGCCCCAGACGTCGTCGTGGTACTGGCGAAGCCCCTCGTGCCGCTGCGCCCATTCGCAGCGGCCGGTCTCGCCCAGGGCTTCGCGGACGCGGGCGTCGGCAAGGTCCTCCGGGGTCATGGGTTTGCGCAACGGCACCCGGCGCCTGGACAGACCCGGGGGAGCGGATTGGGCGGCCATCAGCCGATCCTCGCTGTGGACAGGTGTTGCGCCTGAGGGTAGCGACGCCGGCGGCCCATGCCAACGAAGTGTTTCACGTGAAACAATTTCCCACCGGGGCCGACGAGGGGCGCCCGTACCGGAAGTGTCGCCGAGTCGGACCGCGGATCAGTCGCCGTCTGGTCCGAAGGTGGTGGCTTCCAGGTGCACGGCAACCTCGGTGAAGCCGAGGTCGCGCCAGAAGTCAATGCTGGCGGCCACGTTTGCGTTGGCGGGGACCGTGACGGCCATGCGCGTCACGCCGGCGTCCCGCAGCGTCTTGCGCATTTGGCGGATCATGAAGGCGCCCAGCCCGTGACGGCGCGAATCGGGGGCGACCCAGACCTCGGCCACCTGTGCCACGCCGCCGTCGAGGTGAAAGTTGGTCAGCGCCAGGGTGCGCCCGTCGCGCTCGTACATCCACAGCCAGGTTGGCCGTTCCTGTAGGCGGCGGCGAACCCGTTCGGTGTACAACTCGTGCCACTCCAGGTGGCTCAGTTCGCTGGGAAAGCTCTCGTTCCAATACGCCACCATGGCCGCGAGGAAATGCTCCCAAAGCTCGCCGGAACTGTCCGCGTCTACCCGGCGAATCTCGTTGGCCGACCAGTTCATTTCAGCGCGCTCCTAGTCATCTCGCAGCAGGACCCGGTGATAGCGCTTCTTACCCGAGCGCAGCAAGAGTTCACCATCCTGAAAGGCGTCGGCGTGGAAGATCGTGTCGGGACTGTCCACGCGTTGGTCGTTGGCGTAGGCGCCACCCTGCGCAATCAGCCGCCGCGCCGCCGAGCGCGACCCGGCGAGCCCAGTGGCCAGCAGCAACTCCACGATACCCAAGCCCGCGGCGACCTGATCCTCGCTTACCCGCGTTTGCGGCGCGGCCGTGGTGGACCCGCCCTCGCGCCCGAAAAGCGCCCGCGCGCCGTCGCGGGCGGCGGCGGCGGCATCCGCTCCGTGGACCCTGGCCGTGATCTCGTAGGCCAGCCGCTCCTTGGCTTCGCGAATCCGGGCGCCCCGCATTGCGGCCAGCGCGCGCACCTCGTCCATTGGCAACGGCGTCAGCAGCGCCAGCGTCCGCTCAACCGACGCGTCCTCGATATTGATCCAGTACTGGAAGAAGTCATACGGCGAGGTCAATTGCGGGTCTAGCCAGAGGGCCCCACCGGCTGTCTTGCCCATCTTCTGGCCCGTGCTGGTCGTGAGCAGCGGGGTGACCAGACCAAACGCCTCGGCGCCCTCGATCCGCCGGATGAGGTCGACGCCCGCCAGGATGTTGGGCCACTGGTCGCTGCCTCCAATCTGGAGGATGCAGCCGTGCTTTCGGAAGAGGTGCAGAAAGTCATAGGCCTGCAGCAGGCGGTAGTTGATTTCAACGAAGTTCAGTCCCTGCCCGCTTTCCAGTCGTGCGCGATAAGTCTCGGTGGCCAGGAGTTCGTTGACGCTGAAGTAGCGGCCGATGTCACGCAGAAACTCCAGGTAGCGAAGTTTGGTCAACCAGTCGGCGTTGTCGACGATGGCGACGTCGGCCTGCTCGTTCTGGAAAAGTCGGTCCACCTGGCGGCGGACGGCTCTGGTGTTGGCGGCCACTTGCTCGGTATTGAGCAAGGCTCGGGTTTCAGCCCGGTCGGTCGGGTCGCCAATCAGTCCGGTCCCGCCGCCCGCCAGCAGCACCGGACGGTGGCCAGCCTCTGCCAGGTGCGCGGCCAGCGCCAGTGGGATCAGGTGGCCGGTGTGCAGGCTCGGCGCCGTCGGATCGAAGCCGACATAAAACGTGCATGGACGATCCAGGGCCGCACGCAGGCCGTCCGCGTTCGACACGGAATGGATGAACCCGCGCTCGGCGAGTGTCTGGTAGAGCGACGTTTCCACAGAGATTGTTTGGGAGGAGTTGGCGTCGATGCCGATGCGAAGCCGACCCGTGGGCTCGCAGATGAGACGCGACCCGTCCACAGCCCGCGGGAAGAATGCCCTTCCAGCTTACGACCAAAGCGACGGCCTTCTCAGCTGCCAGGCCTGCTCCCGACCGTGTCCCCCTCCGCCGGGATGGCGTCGGTGGCACCGGATGCTATCCCTTGGCGATCTCAGCCGCCGGCCTGTCGCAGGCCTCGTTGTAGAGGCGTCGAGCCAGCTCCTCGATGGCCGTGTCACCCTGCGCGTAGATGGCGGCCCGCCTGGTCTCAATGCGTGTCAGCGCGCTCGTGCGTGGGGGTAGGTCGTCGGCCGCCACGAGCGCAATCCAGGTTTCGATCTCACGCCGTAGCGCCCGCTCCTCGGCATCCAGGCAGCTTTGGCGGTCCTCGCCAAGCTGGCCGAGCCTGAAGTCTTCAAAGTGCCGAAGTTCGTGCGCCAGCACCGCCGCCAGCGGGCGCGAGTCTTCATTGCGCAGGGTGGCGTTGACTCGAATCCCACGAGAGGCGTGGTAGGAGGCCAGCACGCCTTCCGGCAGCGTCTCGAAAGCGAAGGCCAGTTGCGCGCTGGCCGCCAGTTCCAGTGCCGTGGCGTTGGCGTCCACGACCTCAAGCAGCGCCAATGCCGTCAGCAGCCTGTGGTCGTGGGTGTTATAGATGCGCGACGTCACGCTCGCCGGGCGCCAGTCGGCGTCTGACGGCGGATCGAGCCGTACGTCCAGCACGGCGGCGTGGTTGGGCGCGTGCGGCGCGGCCAGGCGCTCATCGGGCAGCGCCAGGTCGCGGTAGATGTCACCAGCATTGACGAGCACCACCGAGCCGACCGGTAACCCGCCTTCCACCTGCTCCACCCAGTGCTGCAGCGCCGTGCGCTGGAAGCGCTGAACCGTGAACGGGCCCAGGCGCTCCGGGCGCGACATGGGCAGGCCGTGGAACTCGAGACTGGCATCCAGATTGCCGAGTTCCAGCGGATTGTTGGCGAAGGTTTCGGCGATCGCGCGGTCAGTCATCCAGGCCAGCCGTGCCTGTTGCGCGAGTTGCGGCGGCAGGGGCGGCGGCGTTTCGGCGGCGGGAATGTGACGCGCGCGCAGTTCGTCGGCAAATTCGTCGGCGTTCAACAGCTCGAACAGGTTGGCTATCGCCACCTCACCGTCCGTGGGCGACCACTGCAGCAGGGCGCGTTGCGTGAGTTGGTAGGCGAACCCGCCGTCATCGACCCATGGCCGGGAAACCGGTGGACCAAGCGTTTGGGCGCCGCCCAGGCGCAGAAACGCGGTATAGAACGCGGGACCTTCCGCGTAGTTGCGGATCGCGAAGCCCAAGCCGTCGGCGTCCGTGCGCTCGAAAAATGCGCCGCCCGTCACAGGCGTGGCATCCAGGGGCGACGCGGCCGCGGCCCGTCCCACGCCACACACAAGCAACACGGCCACTGAGGCCACGGCCATCAGGCGGCGGATGAGGCGGGAATGCGGCAACAGCGAGGGCACAGTTGGTTCCTTGCGGCCTTCGAGTGCAAGAACGGAGGTTGCAGGCGGCGGCGTTACGCTACCGTGCAGGGATGGAAGACAAACACACCCCGCTCAAACTTACACGGTACGCGCACGGCGCTGGCTGAGCCTGCAAGCTCAGCCCTGACGAGCTAGCGCACGTGTTGCGCTTGATGCCACCGATGGCCTCGCCCGACTTGCTGGTCGGGGGACAGGGCATGGACGACGCCGCCGTCTACCGCCTGCGCGACGACTTGGCCATTGCGTTCACCACGGACGTCTTCACGCCGATTGTTGACGATGCGTATAGCTTTGGGGCAATTGCCGCCGCGAACGCCCTGAGCGACCTCTACGCCATGGGCGCCACGCCAATTCTGGCCCTCAACATCGCCGGCTGGCCGCGGGGGACGCTACCGCTGGATCTGCTGGCCGAGGTGCAGCGCGGAGCGGCCGACAAGGTGCATGAGGCGGGAGCGGTGATCGGTGGCGGCCATTCGATCGACGACCCGGAACCAAAATTCGGTCTGGCGGCGCTGGGAACCGTGCATCCCGATGCCATCAGCACCAACGCCGGCGCGCGTCCTGACGATTTGCTGGTCCTGACCAAGCCGTTGGGCACCGGCATCATTACCACCGCCGGCAAGCACGACGCGGCCAGCCCAAGCGCGCTGGCCGCGGCTATCGAGTCCATGACCACGCTGAACGCCGGGGCCGCCCGAGTCGCCCAGGCGCACGGCGCACACGCCGTGACCGACGTGACGGGGTATGGACTCCTGGGTCACCTACGCGAGATGCTCAAGGCCAGCGGGGTTTCGGCCGACGTTTTTGCCGATGAAGTTCCGGTGCTGCCCGACGTCTGGTCGCTGATCGCGGCCGACGAAATTCCCGGTGGGAGCGAACGCAATCTCGCCTCGCTGGAGGGTGATGTCCGCTGGCATCCGGCGGTGGATACGGACACGCGTATCCTGCTGGCGGACGCGCAGACCAGCGGTGGGCTGTTGATTGCGATTCCGCCGGAGGACGAGGCCGCCCTACGGCAGGCGCTGGAGCACAACGGCGCGCCAGCCGCGGCCACCGTGGGGTGGGTTACGGCGCGGAGCGACTGCCTGATGCAGGTCTACCCGGTTGACGCCAATGAAGACGCCGATGGCTAAACGTTCGCCGCGCATTTTGCTGTACACCGGTAAGGGGGGCGTGGGCAAGACCAGCGTGGCCGCGGCCGCCGCGCTGCGCTGCGCCGACGCCGGCCTGCGCACCGTGGTGCTCAGTACCGACACGGCCCACAGCCTGGGCGACTCGCTGGACGTCCCGCTGGGACCCGTGCCCAAACCCGTGGTTGACAACCTCTGGGCCCAAGAGTGTGACGTCTATTACAACCTGGAGACGTACTGGGGCACGGTGCAGGCCTGGGTGGAAGCGGTGCTGACCTGGCGCGGCATGGACAACGTGCTGGCCGAAGAAATTGCCGTGGTTCCCGGCATGGAGGAACTGGCCAACCTGCTGTGGGTGAATCGTCACGCGTCGTCCGGCGAGTACGACGTGGTGGTGGTGGACTGCGCGCCCACCGGGGAGACGCTGCGGCTGCTGGCGTTCCCGGAAGTTGGCCGCTGGTGGCTGGACAAGCTGCTGCCCATCAACCGGCACCTGGCTCGCATGGTGCGGCCCATGGCGCGCCGCGTGACCGACCTGCCCCTGCCCGGCGATGAGGTGTTCGAGGCGATGACCGACCTGGTGGACGAGCTGCAGCAGCTCCACGAGATCCTGACGGCCTCGAAAACCACAACGGTTCGCCTGGTGGTGAACCCGGAACGGATGGTGATCCGCGAAGCCCAGCGCAGCTACACCTATCTGACGCTGTACGACCACGTCACCGACGCGGTGGTGGTGAACCGGGTGGTGCCGCCGGAGGCCGAGGGACAGTTTGCCGAGCAGCGACGGGCGATGCAGGCGCCGCACCTGCAGGACATCCACGCCATGTTCGATCCGATCCCTATCCTGCGGGTCCACGAGTTTGCGCATGAAGTGGTTGGGATTGACCGGCTGCGCACCATGGGCGCCCAGATGCACGCCACCCACGAACCGGCGGACCGGCTGATCGACTACAAGCCGTACGAGATTGCGGAGGTGGCCGGTGGGTTCGAGTTCCGCATCCCCGCCCCATTTCTGGAAAAGTCGGACGCCTCGCTGATTCGCCGCGGGGACGAGCTGGTGATCCGCATGGGGGCCGCGCGCCGCAACATCGTGCTGCCGCGCATTCTGGCGCGTATGACCCACAGCGGCGCCCGGCTGGAGGACGGCCAGCTCCGGGTTCGCTTTGAGGCGCGCAAATCCGGCGCGGCGGCCCGGAGCGCTGACTCCTGAGGTGATGAGGCCACTCCCCCCAGGAGCCGCGCAAGCCGCGGCGACGAACCCGCTGGCTCGCCGGGTGATCTGGGGCCTGGGGGCCATGGTTGCCCTGACCGTGATCGGGGTCATTGGATTCATGGCGGTGGCGGGCGCCAGCCTGCTGGACGCGCTGTTCATGACGATCGTCACCATCAGCACCGTCGGGTACAACGAAGTCATTCCCCTTGACCAAGGGGGGCAGATCTTCGCGATTGTGCTCATCATCGGCGGCATAACCGCGATCGGATATACGGGCGCGGTCACGGTTGAGTATCTTGTCAGCGGTCATCTGCCCGCGCGCGTTGCCCAACGCCGCAAGGAGCAAGCGCTGGCGGCTCTGCGTGACCACTTCATCGTGTGCGGATTTGGACGCGTGGGTGAAGGAATCATCGAAAACCTGCGCGCCTCCGGACGATCCGTGGTGACCATTGACCGGAATCCGGAGCGCTGCGAACGGGCCGAGGGCCTGGGCGTGCTGACGGTGTGCGGCAATGCCTCCTCGGCGGAAACGCTGCGCGCCGCGGGGATTGACCGGGCGGCCGCTGTATTGGTGTCCACCGGCAACGACGCCGATAACGTGTATACGGTGCTGTCGGCGCGCGCCACCGCGCCCCGGATTCCCGTGATTGCCCGAGCCAACACCAACGAAACGGTTGAGCGGCTGACTGTGGCCGGGGCGACCCGGGTGTTTTCGCCGTACGCGGCGGGGGCCCAGCACATGGTCTCGTATGTGCTCAAACCCAACGTGGCCTTGGCGCTGTCGGAGTTGCTGGACGCGAAGTCCGAGGATATGACCCTTGAGGAGGTGTCGATCGGGGCCGGCAGTGGTTACGTGGGCCGCACGATCGGCGAGGTGGGTCTGCGTCAACACGGGGTGGAGGTCATGGCCATTGGACGGGACGGCCGGCAGCAGTTTCTGCCGGCCCCCGACGTGACGATACGGCCGGATGACGTGCTCGTGATGATTGGACCGCCGCCGAAGGTCAAGCAGTTCGCGGAGCAGGCGGGCGCGTGAGCGCGACGGCAGGCCCCCAGGTGCGATGATCGGCCAATGAGCGCCATTTGCATTGTTGGGACCGGCTACGTTGGACTGTCGGTCGGCGCATGCTTTGCCGACCTTGGCCACGACGTGGCGTGTCTGGATATCGACGAGGCCAAGATTGCCGGGCTGCGCGCCGGGCGCGTGCCGATCTACGAGCCGGGGCTGGAATCGCTGGTGGCCCGCAACGTGGAGGCTGGGCGGCTGACGTTTACCACGGACTATTCGGAGGCGGTGCCCGAGCGGGAGTTCGTGTTCATTGCGGTTGATACGCCCACCGGCGCGGCCGGCGAGGCCAGCCTGCTGGCCGTGGACAGCGCCGCGGTGGCGCTGGCGCCGGTTCTCTCGGAGGGCGCGCTGATCGTGACCAAGAGCACCGTGCCGATCGGGACCAGCGACCTGATATCCCGGATCATTCACGAGCACCGGGCGGACGGGGCGCGCTTTCCGGTGGTGTCCAACCCCGAGTTCCAGCGGGAGGGCTCGGCCGTGCAGGACTTTCTGCACCCGGACCGGGTGGTCATCGGGTCGTCCGACGCCGCGGCCGCCGAGCGCGTAGCCCAGCTCTACCGCTCCTTCGAGTGTCCTGTCATCGTGACGGACCTGCGCACCGCCGAGATGATCAAGTACGCCTCCAACGCCTTTCTGGCCACGCGAATCTCCTTTATTAACGAGATCGCGACCATCTGCGAGGCGCTGGACGCCGACGTGGAGGTGGTTGCGCGCGGCATGGGGCTGGACGCCCGCGTTGGCCCGGCCTACCTCAACGCGGGTCTCGGCTGGGGGGGCAGTTGCTTCCCCAAGGACGTGCGTGCGCTCGAACACATGGGGTCGGTGCACGGCGCCCACCCGCAACTCCTTCGTGCCGTCATTGAGATCAACCGTGACGCACGTCGGTCAGCCGTCCGCAAGCTGCGTGAATCCCTGGGCGGGCTGCGTGGACGCGAAGTGGCGATTCTGGGCCTGTCCTTCAAGCCGAACACCGACGATGTGCGCGACGCGCCGGCTATTGAGATTGCCCACCTGCTGACGGGCGAGGGCGCGCGAGTCCGCGCCTACGACCCGGTGGCGACGACCAAGGCGCGTGCGGTGCTGGGGCGCTCCGTTCGCTTTGAGACATCCGCGGTGAAGGCCGCCACGGGAGCGGACGCCGTGGTGCTGGCCACCGAATGGAATGAGTTTCGTGAACTTGACTGGGCGGCCGTGCGGAACGTTATGCGCGGGGACGTGCTGGTGGACGGTCGTAATCTTCATGATCCGGTGCGCATGCAGAAGCTCGGGTACCGCTACTACGGCATGGGCCGTCGCACACCCGCCGGCGACAGCCGCGTAGCCCACCTCGTGGCCGACTAGGCGCGGAGGGCGCAACCATGCAGGACTCCGAAAGCACCTTTGCCCGCGGCGGCGAGCTTCTGGCCGGCCTCTTGGTTGTGGCGTTCATTGTGTTCTTGTTGTGGGTCGTTCTCCTGCGCCCTCGTGACGACGAAGCGTCCAGCGTGGCGACGCCGCCGACGCCAGCCGCCGTGACGACGCCAACGCCAGACGATCCCAATGCGGCCTTCAACGCCGTGATCGCCACACCCACGCCGGCGCCGACCCCCACGGCTACACCGATTCCGCGGCCTACGCCAACGCCAACCGTCACGGTGTATGTGGTGCAGCCCGGGGATACGCTCTCGGGCATTGCCGCGCGATTCAATGTGTCGGTGGATGACGTGGTGGAGTCAAACCGAATCCTGAATCCCGACGCGCTCCAGGTCGGGCAGGAGATCACGATTCCGTAGCACCCGCGGGCCCGAGCGGCGGGCGGACGAAGACTCTCTGGCAGGTAATGTCGCGACAACTTTTGCCCTCGGAGGCGATAGAACAGATGTAGAGATTCTGGCTGCCGACGTTTGTTCCCAAATTGTTGATCCCGAACGCGGAGGCCATGCTAGGGTTGTTTCCGCGTTGGCAGGCGGTTGATCGGTCGCCAGTGGCACGGCGCAAGCTGCAAAAGCGTGCGTTCAACGACATTGAACGCGGTGCGTTGGGCAGCCTGATATTCAACGCCCGACGCCTGCACAGCCTCACCCAGGCGCAGGTGGCAATGGCGATTGGCCGCGACCGTCCGTGGCTGAGCGACGTTGAGACCGGCAAAATCACGTACGTGCCGGACGACGACCTACAGGCGTTGGCCCAGAAGCTGGACCTGGCAGCTAGCCAGCTCACGACGGCACGGGACGGCTCGCGGGCGCGTCTGGCGGCGGGGGCGACACCCTTTGCCTGGCGCCGCGCTTGCCAGGTCTGCGGTCACCTCAATCCGGACGACGCGAATTTCTGCTCGAACTGCGGGACCCAGGCGCCGTCCGATATCACCTGCATGACATGCAGCCGGCTCAACGATGCTCGGGCAAACTTCTGTACGAATTGCGGCCGCGCGATCCCCTCCGGGACCGACAGGCGGACACGCGCTTTGTCCTAATGCACGTTGTCGCTCGTGCCACCGCAGGGCGGGAGTGCGGGCAAGCCACGCCGGGCGCTGGCGGCGCGGAGTCAAGGCTGCCGTCGCTGGCCGGTGGGTTTTCGCAGATATACTGAAAGTTCGCATTCCCTGATACCGAGGGTCTGGAATGACGACCGACGAGAAGGGTGGCGCCGGCGGACACGTTCATGCCGGCCCTATCCGCATAACCATAGAGATCGATAGGCCGCAGGTCGGTATGGGCAAGGCCGGCGGGCATATTCGCGGTGCTGTCCGTGAGGCGCTGATCAGCCTGCGTGAGGTCTTGGACGCCGGCATTCAGGCCGTGGATGAACGCGAGGATGGCGACTCCGGCAGCACGTCCGAGCGGATAGCCATCGACTAGATTCCCGGCGCGGCCGGCGGCGATTACGCGACCTGAGAATTACTTGACACACTGGCCTGCCGTAGCGCACCGTGCGCGAGCTAATGTCGCTGGCCCCTGCTTGCTTTCCGGGCTGTGTATCTTGCACAGATCAACCTGAAGGCGATATGAGGTTGGCTTGGCCCCCAGGGCACCATGTCTGGCGGGGGCGGAGGAGATAGGGAATGCGTATACCAGCCCTGACCCGCCGGCGCTTTGTCGCCGGAATGGGGATTGGCGCCACGTCGGCGGTCATGCTGGCGGCGTGTGGCGAGAGTGAAAGCGCCGCGCCTGCGGCTGCGGCTGCGGCTCCGGCGGCAGCGGCTCCGGCTGCTGCCATGACGGCGGCTCCCGAGGCGATGATGGAGAGGGAAGACGTCGAGATCCGGTTCGTGACGGACCACACCGCCGGCCCGCGTGGCGCGGCCATGCAGTGGGGTCTGGCGAAGTTCGCCGAGAAGCGACCGGACATCTTTGTGAAGCTTGAGCCGGCCGCCAACCTGATCGACAGCCTGGCGATCCAGTTTGCCGCCGGGACGGCCCCGCACGTGGCGCTGCTCTCGCAGTCGGACTTCCTGCGCTTCCACGAAGAGGACGCGTTCACGGAAATCTCTGGCGAGTTGGCCAAGCGTGACGACTTCGTCCCGGCCGACTACTACTTCCTGCCGGACGCGTACACGTTCAACAACATTGACCACTCGTTCCCGCAGCCGGAGCTGATGACCGGTCCCCAGTTTGGGATGCCGTTCCAGTTCGCGATTAGCGGGTTCGTGGCCAACATCTCTCTGGCCGAGGCCGCTGGCGTCACGCTGCCGGACTCCGATGGTGGATGGAATTGGGACGACTGGACCGAGTGGGACGCCAAGATGACGAACCCCGACAACGGTGAGTTCGGCACCTGGGCGCGCGACGACTACGAGTTCCAGTACATGCCGCAGATGTACTCCAACGGCATGGCCAAGCCGTTCGACGACGGTCTGACCAAGACCATGTACGACCTGCCCGAAGCGATCGAGGCATGGGAGTACCTGATCAACAAGATCTTCGTGCACAAGACCTCGCCGCCGTCCGACCAGGTCAAGGAGTTGGGCGGAGAGTTCGGCAACCCGTTTGCCGCCGGTAAGGTGGGCATCTGGCCATCGGGCCGGGTGTACTCGACCGGCTTCGCGGTGCCGCGCATCAAGGACCGCTTCCAGTGGACGCTGCTGCCGGAAGTGATCGCCGGGCGCGGCGGTCCGCCGGGCCACAGCACCAACGACCAGCCGGACCTGGTAACCAACAGCGCCGGTCGCGACGGCTCGGAAGAGCAGTCCACGGCGTTGGCGGCGTTCCTCGCAGGCGAGGAGTACCAGGGCCGTGTCGGTATCGACCGTGGCCACATGCCGGTTCACCGAAACGCCATTGGCGCGGACACCTCTGTGGCGCCGCCGCCAGAGGGGATGAAGTGGCTGAAGGTCTACGCGGACCGACCGGACAACCGCAGCCTCTACCCGTTCAACACGTGGCGGGAGTGGTGGCTGCAGCACCGGGCGCTGGGTCAAAAGGGTTGGGTTGGCGACCAGTCGCCGGCCGAGTCCCTGCAGGCCTGTCAGGACTGGGGTGTTCGGCACCTGTCCTCGTACGACGGCCCCACACCGTTCGTGTCCTCACCGGTCTACGCCTAGCGGCGTTAGCCCCGCGGCGTTCCAACGCCGCGGGGCTGCGCCCGCGCCAATCAGCCTAGGGGAGGTGCTGGACGCCGGCATCCAGGGGGTTGACGAACGCGACGACGGCGCTTCGAGTAGTACGTCCGAACGAAGCGCCATCGACTAGGTTGGCGGCGGTGCGCCGGCACACCGAATGCGGGCGAAGAAACACTTGACACACTGGCCTGCCGTAGCGCACCGTGCGCGAGCGAATGTCGCCGGCCCCTGCTTGCTTTCCGGGCTGTGTGTCTTGCACAGATCAACCTGAAGGCTGTATGTGGTCGGCTTGGCCCCCAGGGCACCATGTCTGGCGGGGGCGGAGGAGTATAGGGAATGCGTATACCAGCCCTGACCCGCCGGCGCTTTGTCGCCGGAATGGGGATTGGCGCCACGTCGGCGGTCATGCTGGCGGCGTGTGGCGAGAGTGAAAGCGCCGCGCCTGCGGCGGCGGCGCCCGCGGCTGCTGCTCCAGCGGCGGCGGCGGCTCCGGCGGCGGCGCCGGCTGCTGCCATGACGACGGCTCCCGAGGCGATGATGGAGAGGGAAAACGTCGAGATCCGGTTCGTGACGGACCACACCGCCGGCCCGCGTGGCGCGGCCATGCAGTGGGGTCTGGCGAAGTTCGCCGAGAAGCGACCGGACGTCTTTGTGAAGCTTGAGCCGGCCGCCAACCTGATCGACAGCCTGGCGATCCAGTTCGCCGCCGGGACGGCGCCGCACGTGGCGCTGCTCTCGCAGTCGGCCTTCATCCGCTTCCACGAAGACGGCGCTTTCACGGAGATCACCGACGAGCTGGCCAAGCGTGACGACTTTGTCCCCGCGGACTACTACTTTCTCCCGGACGCGTACACGTCCAACAACATCGACCACTCGTTCCCGCAGCCTGCGCTGATGACCGGTCCCCAATACGGGATGCCGTTCCAGTTTGCGATTAGCGGGTTCGTGGCCAACATCTCTCTGGCCGAGGCCGCTGGCGTCACGCTGCCGGACACCGATGGTGGATGGAACTGGGACGACTGGACGGAGTGGGACGCCAAGATGACGAACCCCGACACCGGGGCGTTCGGCACCTGGGCGCGCGACGACTACGAGTTCCAGTACATGCCGCAGATGTACTCCAACGGCATGGCCAAGCCGTTCGACGACCGTCTGACGAAGACCATGTACGATCTGCCCGAGGCTGGAGAGGCTTGGGAATACCTGATCAACAAGATCTTCGTGCACAAGACCTCGCCGCCGTCCGACCAGATCAAAGAATTGGGCGGCGAGTTCGGTAACCCGTTTGCCGCCGGTAAGATCGGCATCTGGCCGTCGGGCCGGGTGTACTCGACCGGGTTCGCGGTGCCGCGGATCAAGGACCGCTTCCAGTGGACGCTGCTGCCGGAAGTGATCGCTGGGCGTGGCGGTCCGCCGGGCCACAGCACCAACGACCAGCCGGACCTGGTGACCAACAGCGCCGGGCGCGACGGCACCGTGGAGCAAGCCACGGCACTGTCTGTATTCCTCGCGAGCGAGGAGTACCAGGGCCGCGTCGGCATCGACCGTGGCCACATGCCGGTTCACAAGAAGGCCATTGGCGCGGACACCTCTGTGGCGCCGCCGCCAGAGGGGATGAAGTGGCTGAAGGTCTACGCCGACCGACCGGACAACCGCAGCCTCTACCCATTCAACACCTTTGGTGAGTGGCTTGGTCAGCATCGAGCGCTGTCCGCGAAGGGCTGGATCGGCGACGACTCGCCGGCCGAGTCCCTGCAGGCGGCTCAGGACTGGGGCGTGCGGCACCTGGCGACCTACGACGGCGACCCGCCGTTCGTCAGCTCGCCGGTTTACCCATAGCGGTGTAAACGACGTGGCGCTCATGCGCCGCGGATTCGGATGCGCCCGGCCGGAGGTCACTCCGGCCGGGCGCTCCGCTTTAAGCCGTGGACGGTAATACTCGCGAAGGCAGCCTCGGACGGCGCGGGACTCGCTGGCCTGCGTGTAGACCATCTTATCGGTCGTGTCTGTAAACATTTCAACGGTTTTCCAGGCTTTTTTTCCATACATTCACGCTAGAGCACAAGCCGGCTGCGCCTCGGGCGAACGCAACGGATCTACAAGCGCTAAGCGCGTGGGGATTTAAGGTGTTGTTCCGTTGACGGTCCGTGGCGTCGGTGTGACTTCTGCACCCCCTCAGCGGGGTGGGTTGGAATGCGGCGCAATGGTCAAGGTTGACTCCTGGGCGGATTGGAGTGGGCCGAAACACAGGCTCACTCCTGACTTCGACTGGCCTCACGCCTTCGAAAGTTGGTTGAGGTTCGCGAAGCTAGCCGTGGACCCGAACCCGCAAGCGCCCAGCAAGCAAGCTGCGCGCCGGATTCCGGCCACTCCAGTGCCCCGCGCAGGACACGCCGACGCTCATATCGTCGGATCAGGTCCGCCTGACCGTAGGCGCGCGGATGTGGAGCAGAAGCTCTTGGCTGCCTAGGCTCGTTTCGCGCACCTCATCCGGGTGCAAAGCCTCCGCCCGGCTTTGCACCCGGAACTTTTTTAAGCAGTGGCTGGTGGGCAGTGGTTAGTGGGCAGTGGCTGGTGGCTAGTGAAGAGTGGTTAGGTGCGAGAGTTGAGCGAGCGCTTGAGTCCGCTGAGCATCCGGCCAATCTCTGCTGCTTGCGCAAGCAACTCAGTTACTTGCTCGGAATCGGCCATCCCCATGCGCTGCGCCAGGATCAAGATCGTCTCCACCTCCGCCAGTGAGCCACTCGCCACCCCGAGAAAGTGCAGAAACTCCTTGGACCCATGGCGCCCGGCGCCCTCTGCGATATTCGACGCAACCGAAACCGCCGCCCGGCGCACCTGGCTTGTCATCCCAAACCGCTCATCCGCCGGAAAACTGGCAGAGACCCGATACACCATCTCCGCCAACTCCAGCGCCTTCTTCCACACCACCAAGTCCTGATAGCTCCTAACCGCACTCATCACCTCCACCTCCTACCTTGCGACCACCAATGCCACCCACGCCCCCTCTTCACCAGCCACTAACCACTAGCCACTAACCACTAGCCACTGACCACCAACCACTACTCCCCTATCCGCCAGGCACGCTTGGCGGTGCGGGCAAAGATCCACTCCCGATCGGCGTCGCTGAGGAAGGGCAGGTTCCAGGCCGAGTCGAAGGCCTCCTTGTAGCTGGCGCTGGATAGACACACCGGCCAGTCGGTACCCCACATCAGCCGCTGGGCGCCGTAGGCGCGGTAGACGCGCTCGATAAACGGGTGGGCCTGGCGGTAGGGATGGGCGGCGCGGGTTCCGTTTGGATAGCCGGACACCTTCACGAATACGTTCGGTCGCTCAGCCAGGGCCAGCAGGTTGGTCAGTGAATCCGGGTCGCGGTAGTCGGGCGAGCCGAGATGGTCGATCACCACGGTCACATCGGGATGCCGCGCCGCCATCGCGTCCGCCTGCGGGAGCAGCCGCCAATTGATCAGCAGCCCAATGGTGGCGTTGCTGTCCGCCGCGGTTTCCCACAGAGGGTCCTGCGAGACGTGGTCCAGCCAGCGTGGCTCGGGACCAGAGTTGGGCGCCAGCCGGATGCCGTGCAGCCCGGGGTGGCGCATGAGGTCGCGCAAGGCGTGGGGCGCGTCGGGCGCCAGCGGATCGACCCGGCCAGCCACGACCAGCCGGTCGGGATACGCCTCCGCCGCCTGGATGAGGTACGAGTTGTCCCACAGGTAGTAGCGCGGCTGGATCAATACGGTCCACGCCACGCCGCCGATCTGGTCCTGGGCCCGGAACAGGTCGGCCGGGGCCGCCTCCAGGTCCGGCGTGTAGTCGGAGTCCGGGTGCCGGCCGAACCGCGGGTCCCGAGTCGTCCAGATGTGTACGTGCGATTCAACAAGGTCCATGACGCACCAGCCTCAAGCGGGCTTCAGCATCATGCCAGCCGGCCG
>JAKZUJ010000209.1:0-2562 GCA_047516685.1 Chloroflexota bacterium
GGCCTTGCTTGGCGGGGCCCTGACCCGGCGCTGGGGCGTCTGCCGGGTCAGTCAAGCCAGCATGTTTCTGGTCGGCGCCGGCTCCCTGGTGACAGCGGTTCCCGCCGCCGCCGCCGTGGCCCTGGGGTCACTGCTCCTCGGGCTCGGATTCGGCGCGATCAATCCGGCCGCCTCTCACCTACTGGTCCGCCTCACCAGCCTCCGCCGGCGCAATCTGGTGTTCTCCGTCAAGCAGACCGGGGTTCCACTGGGCGGTGCCCTGGCCGGACTCATTGCCCCGCCGATCGCCGCCAACTTCGGCTGGCAGTGGGCGCCGGCCGCCGTTGCCGTGCTCGCGTTTCTGATGGCCGCGGCGTTGCAGCCCTTGCGCGCCGCCTGGGATGACGACCGCGATCCGGCCGCCCGCCTGTTGGGCAGCTCGCTCCACGGGCTGTCCATGTTCTGGCGCCAGCCGGCCCTTGGATGGGTGGCCATCGTCAGCTTCTGGTTCTCGGTCATCCAGCTGTGCCTGATTACCTTTCTGGTCATCCTGTTGGTGGAGGAGGTCGGTCTCAGCCTGCTCGAAGCGGGGTTCCTGCTGTCCCTGGTCAATCTGGCCGGTGTCGTCGGACGCCTGTCGTTGGGCTCGGCGGCCGACCGGCTGGGCGACGCCCTGGCGATCCTGGCGGTGCTGGGCCTTCTGGTCACCGCCTGCGCCCTGGTGACGTCTACGCTCTCCGCGGCCTGGCCGGTGGCCGCGATACGGGCGATGTTCGTGATCTTCGGGTTCGCCGCGATGGGCTGGGGCGGCGTCTTCATGGCCGAGGTGGCGCGGCTCGCTCCACTGGAGCGGGTCGGTGCCGCCACCGGCATCTCGACGGCCATCAACTTCGCCGGAATCCTGGTCGGGCCAGCGGCCTTCGCGGCCCTCTACGGCCTGGTCGGCAGCTACGCCGCGACCTTTGCGGTGCTGGCCCTGGCCGGGCTCGCGGCCACGGCCTCGGCGGTGCTGGCCCGGCTCGCGTCCCGCCGAGGCGCCGGATAAGACGGCAGGCGGTGCCTGTCGAGCCAAACCGCGAGTCCCGTCGCCGGGCTAATATTTGGCGCCGCTTACCGTGAGCGAGGGCGACCCGGGCCTGGTCGAGGCCGTCATCGCGGCAGCCGCTGGGTCACCGGCATTCCAGGAACCGCGCCGGCATGTGCATTTGCACGGGCTCCGGGTAGAGCTCCTCGTTTTCACCGGCCAGGGCGGCGAGGAGTTGCCGCAGTCCTTGGGGCAGGCTGGCGAACGGCTCCCAGCTGGCGCGAGAGACCCGCAGGACGATCTCCATCAGCACCCCGTCCACGGCCGCCGGGGTGAAGCGAGGCAGCCCGTGCGAGGTCAGGCACGGCGCCAGCCGATCGTAGAAGCGCGGCTCAATCGTGGGAATGATCAGCTTGGACAGATCGGGCCTGACGGCAGGCGTCGGCGGGCTGGTCTCCAAGGGGCAGGCCAGGAAGCCGGTCGCGGGCGGCGGCTTGGGGTAAAGGAAGTCGATGCCATCCACCAACCCCGGCAGCCGGCCGCCGAAGCAGGCCTCGCGCAGGGCGACCTCCCGGCCGTTGCGGCGGCATTGGGCGGTGCAAAACGGCAAGCTGCGCGTGCGGCTAAAGGGAAAGGCGCCGACCAGGAAGCGCGTGTCCTCGAGCTCGGCGAAGGATAGAAAGAGCATGCCGCGAAAATGCAGCAGATGAAAGGGCCGCCTGATCGTCGAAAGAACCTGTCTCAGGGCTTCCAGGTCTCTGGTGTAGGATGTGAAGACGACACCGCCCCGGTGAATGCCGGCGATGATGTCGCGCAGATCCGCGAAGCTGGGCTCCTGCCCGGCGAGCGGCGTGCGTTCGAGCATGTCGTTCGCCGCGCAGTGGTCGTCCAGCCGGTCTTGCCCGTAGCAGCGAAGCAGCGCCCCGATGCCCGGCTCCTGCACCCGGACCTGCGCGCCGCCGTCACGGCCACCCGAATAGAGCAGCAAGCTCTCGCCGTCGATCACGCTGCCAACGAAGTTGCCGACATTCCTGTCGCGCAGGGCCTCAACCATGGCCTGCGAGTATTCGACATAGACCTCGGCCTCGGCCTGCGCGAATGTGACCAAGACCAAGAGTGCGGCGGAGATCGCGCTGAAAATTACCTTCATTCGAGACGACCTTTGGATACCAGTTCATATTGAACCGGGTTGGCGGTGGATTCGTCGTTCCTTAGTGTCGCGGGTTCAACGACTTTTGACAGTTGCTCAAGATCGGCGGGATAGCCGAATATTTTTTCCAAGATGCCGGTGGGCACTGCTTTCTTCCATTTCTCTTTGCAGGGATAAAGTTCAAAGTAGTCTCGCCCATTCCAGCTCCTGCTGTATCGCACCCGGTTCCTTGGACACAAGTTTGTCTCATGCGGCGGGCCTGAGTGACATCGCGGCGTGCCACGCCTGACGAGCTTGAGCGGGGCTCAGGTAGCCGTTCTTTTCGACGATCCACTGGGCATTGTAGAGTTCGACGAAGTCGCGGACGGCGTCCCGCAGCTCCGCGATGTTGCGGTAGATGCGACCATGG
>JAKZUJ010000210.1:0-3091 GCA_047516685.1 Chloroflexota bacterium
GCCTCTTCGCGCCCGTGGTACCAGAACCGCATCCGGTCGCCCTCGCGCACCGGCGGGCTGTCGGACATGTTGACCCACGAGTCGTCCCAGCAACCCTCCGCGCCCAGGTCCAGGAAACGCTCGCCGCGGTACGGCCGCTGCCAGTGCAGGCCGTCCAGGCTGCTGGCCAGGGTGACCCACATGCGCTCCACGGCTGTGTCGTACAGATTCACGAACGCCAGCATGCGGTTGCCATAGGCGATGGGCGCAATGTTGTAGAACTCGGTCCCGCGCGTGTCGAACGCATCGTTGCGCAGCACCGTCGTGTAGTCCGACCAGTTCACAAAGTCCCGGCTGGTGGCCCGCGAGACGACACGCTTGTACGGCAACGCGCCCGAACCCGGCGGCGCGCCGTTGCCCATCGGGGAGTGGTAGCGCGGCGGCCGCAGAAACAGCCAATACTCACCCGTTGCCGGGTCCTTGATTGCCGAGTGCCGGTCGCCGGCCTGCGCGTAGATCGGCTCCGGGTGCAGCGTCCAGGTGATGCCATCCGGGCTGAAGAGCGCGGACAACCCGTTGCCGCCGTCGCCGTGAAACGAGTGGTACACCGGAATCTTGTAGCGCCGTTCCGGCCCGCCCACGTCGTCCACAATCAGCCCGTGCGACTCCATCGCCCGGCAGCCAGGGATCAGCGAGGGCCGGTGGATGATGTTGTTGGCGGTGTCGCCATCGAACTCGACCTTGCCCAGATTGGGCTTGGTCCAGGCAATGCCATCGTCCGATTCCGCGTAATTCAGCATCACCTGATCGCCGGTGGGGCTGTCGTAGTTGAAGCTGCGGTACCACATGCGGAACCCGCCGGTGGCCTCGTCCTTCAGGATGGACAGGTCCATCCCCACGCCGCGGCCCTCCCAGGGCTGGTCACCCGTCATGATCGGATCGTGCGAACGCCGTTCCGGCCGTCCGATGGTGGGCGTGACGTTCCAGGACGCGTCAACTTCGGCGTCGTCCACAAACAGATGCAAGTGCGGGTCGTGCATGTTCCGCTTCTCTACCCCGCGAGTGCGCCGAGTTTAGGGTGTGGACCGGCACGGCGCGCGCTCGGTCGGCTCTGGAGCCCGTCCGCCGCCCTACAATGCGACCCGAGAGATGTCTGACCCGGCCCCGTTCCCGAGGCTTGAAGAGAGAGGGCATACCCGTGTCGATCCGTCGATGCCGAGCCGGCGCCGCCTTGCTGGTCGCCAGCGCAATCGCGGCCACCCTGCTCACCGCGTGCGGCGGTGAGTTCGAATTCAAGCCCAGCGGCAGCGGCCGCGGCCAGGGCGTCAACTACCAGGAGGCCCCGGGTTCGCTGTACAAGACCCCCACCCCCTCATCGGGATCCTGACTTCGCCCCGCGCCTACCCAGGCGCCGGGGGTGAGCCCCGGGCTTCCTCCTGCAGGAAAGCCTCGGCCGACGCCAGGTACACCGAGGGAAACCCAGCGACTGGGCGCCGCGCGCTGATGGTGCGCCGCGCCTCGGCCGGCGAGAGCCCGCGTAGCGCCCGCAGAATCACGTAGGTCATCAAGGGGCCGCGGTGGCGACCCTCGCGGCAATGCACGTACAGCCCGGCGTCCGGGTCCGCCAGCGCCCGCCGCGCGAACGACAGTCCGCACCGGAACCACGACGCCGATTTCGGCTCCAGATCGTCCACCACCGGCGCCCACGCGGCCCTGAAATTCTGCCGCACCTCCTGCTCATGCGGGTCCGTGCTCACATTCAGCACGTGCGTCACGCCCTCCGCCTTCAGCGCCTCCAGCGTCGCCGCCGTGGGCCGACCCCCAGCCCAAATCCGGTCCGCCACCTCCGCCGGCGGATACGGCTCAAACAGCATCAATGCTCATCCTCTGCGTGAGATCAGTCGTCACCGCCCACCTCCCGTTATTCCCGCGAACGCGGGCTGAGTCCCAGCCCGCCTCACCACCGTCTTCACCCTCCCCATTGTCCAGACCGGAGACATGGCCGACACGTGTTCCGAGACATGGTGGACACCTTCAGGCCGACGCCCGTACGTCCAGCGAGCATGAATCGTCCCCCACAGCGCTAAAACCTGCTCCTCCGCCACCCACCCTTAGCAGAGGTGGCTGTGCCACCCACCCCCAGCAAGAGTGGCTCTGCCACCCACCCGTCGTCCCCCACAGCGCTAAAACCTCGTCCTCCGCCTACCACGCCTACCACGCCTAGCACAGGTGGCTGTGCCACCCATCCCTAGCAGAGGTGGCTGTGCCACCCACCCCTGGCAGAGGTGGCTGTGCCACCCAGCGCACCTCAGTCGTTCCCCCACCCGAAACCTCGTCCTCCGCCTACCACCCCCCTAGCACAGGTGGCTTTGCCACCCATCCCTAGCATGAGTGCCTGGGCACCCTAGGAGAGGTGGCTGTGCCACCCACCCCTAGCGGAGGCGGCTGTGCCACCCACCTCCAGCAGAAGTGGCTGTGCCACCCGTATGATGGCCCCGCTCTCCGACAGCAGTTGGACCCGGCCGCCAATGCGGCACCCGCCGGATCCCTTGCAAACCGCCACGGCCGACGTGGCTGACGCCGTCTTTCCATACGATTATCGCGGCGTTCGCGCCGCGCTTGCCCGCGTGCCGGCCGACGCCTACGCCCGCGCCGCCCTGGAACTGCTGGACCGCCGCCCCGGCGTCGCTCTGCTGATTACTGGATTTCCCATCAACGGCATCGCCGAGACCGATGGTCCCCCCGGCGCCGCCGCCGTAGGCCGCGCCCTGCGCGCCCTCAACTGGCACGTCGTGACCGTGGTCGACCCAATGACCCGTCCCGTCGTCGAAGCCATCGGCTGCGACCTGGGCGAAATCGAGGAAATCGACGCCCAGGGCGTAGCCGCCGCCGAAGCCGCAACCGGTCGGTTATTGGACCGTATCCGCCCCCAGGCCGCCATCGCCATTGAACGACCGGGCCTTACCGCCGACGGACGCCTGGCCAACATGCGCGGCGAAACCCTGGATCCCTCGCCCGTCCCCATGGACGGCCTGCTGCGCGTGCCGATCAGCATTGGCGTGGGCGACGGCGGCAACGAACTCGGCCTGGGCAGCCTGGCCAGCTTCATGCG
>JAKZUJ010000211.1:0-5272 GCA_047516685.1 Chloroflexota bacterium
GTGGTCAATGGCCCCGGCGAGGCGATGGACGCCGACCTCGGCATCGCCGGCGGCAAGGGCCGCGCGGTGATCTTCCGCCACGGCAAGATTCTGCAGACCGTGGACGAAGCCGACATGCTGCCCGTGCTGACCGACGAGATCACCAAGCTTGAAGTCTCGATGGCCGAGGCGGCCGAGGTCTCCTGAGCGACCAGGTCCACGGGCAATAAACCCGCGTGGCCGAGGTGCGCCGCAACGGGAAGTCCATGGTTTACGCCCAATCCCCAGCGGACTGGCGAGGCTGGCGCCACGAGCATCCGCAGGCGTCTGACGGCGCGTGACTCCTGTCGGGCAGGCCTTTGTCGAGTCCGCCAATGCCAGTGGCGCTTGGACGGTCGACGACGAGATTGAGGACTTGGTGACTCCGGCGGCCCTATAGGTTGCGCTGCGAACCGACGCAACGGCCGCGGCCAACTTTGCGCGCTTCTCGGCTTCCGCCAGGAAGAACATCCTCGGGTGGATCAAGTCGGCCAGAACGGAGCGCAGTGGGTCATTTTGAGTTGCCCACGGTTTCCACTCACGCAGCGCAGCGGGTCACGTAGTCGCGTTCGTAGAGGACGTGGGGCAACAGGTGGCGGAAGTCCGAGACGTCGGTGTCGAAGTCGTTGCGAGCGCCGCGGTCACGACCCCACAGCTGCATGGTGTACACAATGCCTTGTTCGAGCCGGGTCACGGGTGACCCAGGGGCCAACTCAAGCCACAGCGCGGATTGCGCGCCGAACGCCCACACCTCATCGGCCACGCAGGCCGTGAAGTCGCGCGGGTACGGGATGGGCGAGACGGCATGCCAGACTTCGTGAATCAGGATCGCGGCTTGAGCTGCGAGGCGTTCATGGCGGATGGCGTCGGCGACGAGGATGATGTTGTCGGTGGAGTAGTAGCGCGCATTGCTGCCGGTGGGCAGCGGCTGATAGCGCACGGTTAAGGTCTGGGCGCGTGGCTGTTGGAGCAGCAGGCGCCCACCCTGGCTCTGAGCCAGCACGTGCCAGACGGGGTGCATGTCGGGCGCGATCCGTTGACGGCGGACGGGCGCTGGTGCTGGCGTGGGCTGAGGTGGCGAGGCCGGGGGCGGCTCATGAGTCGCACGATCCGGGCTGACGGCCCATGCAAACGTGCGGCGCACGTCCTTCATGTGGTCGCGCTGGCACGCAGCTTCCGCCTGGTTACCGTAGACCCGCTGGTAGATACCAACATTCTGGTGGCGACCGAGCGCGGCTTCGGATTGGTCGTTCAGGGCCACGCAGGTCGTGGGCCAGTCGGCTAGGGCAGGTGAAACCGCTACGATGAGGGCAAGCACGGCGCTGATGAGCGCCCGACGGGACCGAAGCATGGGTGGTGACTCCCGGATAGCAGACGCGGCCCCGAACGGGCCGATGGGCTGCCGACCTGTCACCACACACATCGTCCCCAACAGCCCAGCCGAGGCCGCGAGGTCGGCATTGATGCGTATGTACGAAGAGTCTACCTGCACTCGTGCACCACGGCTGACACCATGCACAAGCTGCGCTACGCTGGGAAAGCGCTTGCTGGAGCGGACAAGGGATTGGCATGAGCCAGAAGGACTTCAGTCAACTGGCTCGCGCGTTGGTTGGGCGCATGGCGGGCGAGGTGGAGCCGGGGGCCGTTGAGGAAACGCCCCAGGCCGTCGCTGGCCGCAAGGGCGGCGAGGCGCGAGCTAAGGCGCTGAGCGCCGCCGAACGCGCCGCCGTCGCGCAGCAGGGCGGTCAGGCGCGGTGGACGCAGCCATGACGGCGACGGACATCTCCCTACGCGTAACCGTTCTCGAACAGCGGGCCGAGTCAACCGACGCACAACTCGAACTCATCGTCAAAACGCTGGACCGTGTTGAGAGTCGGGTCACGAAGGTTGAGTCGGACGTAGCGGATCTCCGGAGCGTGGTTGAGCGAAACCATGAGGAAGTGATGACGGCCATTCGCGAGAACGGCCGCCGCTAGCCTCACGTCACTTCGAATTGCCGTATCTGCTCGCCCATGTCATAACGTCCTATACAGCTTAGCTATAGGCTCCAGCTGTGATTCCCACGAGCCTGGTTGACAAGGACCCGCATGGGTGGGGAGCCGTCCAGCGCGGTGTGGGGTCGGTGCTGATTGCAGGCGGCCACCCAGGCTGGCAAGGTCTGGAGGCGGGCCGGGTTGCTGAGATAGAGGCGGACGTAGGCCCACTCCGCGAGCAGGGTCTTGATGAAGCGCTCGGCCTTGCCGTTGGTCTGGGGCCGATAGGGGCGCGTGACCAGGTGGCGGGCGCCGAGCCGGGCCAGGCCCGCGCGGAAGGCGGCCGCCCGGGTGTAGCCCCAGGCGCAGTCCGTCATGACGGCCTGGATCCGCACGCCGCGCGCGGCAAAGAAGGCCGCGGCGAGGAAGCGGGCGCTGGTGGGCCCGCGTTCGTCGGGATAGGCCTGCACGAAGGCCACGCGCGAGCAGTCGTCAATGGCGACGTGCAGGAAGTCGTAGCCGCGCCGGCCGCGGCGGCCGTGGGGCCGACCCCAGATGCGATGGCCGCCGCCGGGCGGGATGCGCCCCAGCTTCTTCACATCCAGAGGCAGCAACTCCCCCGGCTCCTGACGGGTGTAGCGCACGGGCCGCTGCGTGGGCCGGTCCAGGTCCGCCAGCCGTGGCGCCCGCTGCCGGCGCAGCACGCCGTAGATCGTGGAGCGGGGCAGGCCGAGATGCCAGGCCAGGCGGTGCGGCCCCCAGCGGTGCTGCCGGCGCGCCCGCAGGATGCGCTGTTCCACCGCGCGCGGCAGCGCCTGCCGCCGCCGCCGCGCGATCGGCGGGCGGTCGCGCAAGCCGGCCGGGCCTTCGGCGCGATAGCGGCGCAGCCATCGATAGCCCGTCTGGCGCGAGATCTGCAGGGCCTCCGCCGCGGCGGCCACCGACCACCCCTGATGCAGCACTCGGTCCACCAACACCTGCCGCCCAGACACGTTCAGCCCCCGTCTACCATGGGCCATGTGAGAGCCTCCTCTTGGCTGGGTCTGTCATTTCCCTCTGCCGAGTATGGAGGCTCTCATCTGTCAACAAGGCTCATGGGAAGTACATCTAGGCCATGTACCGCCTCAATCGCGACCAGCGTGCGCAGATTCTCAATATGCAGATTGAAGGCGTCTCAATCCGCGCGACCTGTCGGCTCACCGGGCGGTCCAAGGGCGCGGTCACGAAGCTGATCGTCGAGGCCGGGCAGGCGTGCGCCGAGGCGCAAGGGAACCTCGTGCGGGACCTGCGCTGCGAGCAGATCCAGGTGGACGAGTTGTGGGCCTTCGTCGGCATGAAACAGAAGCGAGTGCCAGCTGAGCGCAAAGGTGAGTTCGGCATCGGCGACGTGTGGACCTTCACCGCGCTCGATCCCGAGACGAAGCTGATCCCGACGTGGCTGATCGGGCGGCGCGACGCCAGCACCGCCCGCCGGTTCCTCGTGGACTTGGGGCGGCGGGTTCGTGGTCACTTCCAACTCACGTCCGACGGCGCGAGTTTCTACCGCGAGGCCGCCGAGGAAGCGTTCGGCGGCCAGATCGACTACGCCCAGCTGGTCAAGCTGTACAGCGCGTCAGCGGACGGCGAGCGCACCTACAGCCCGCCCGTATGTGTCGCGGCCCGTCCCGTCCGCATCACGGGCAGCCCGGACGCGGCCCACATCAGCACGTCGCACGTCGAGCGGCAGAACCTCAACATCCGAATGTCGATGCGCCGGTTCACGCGCCTGACCAACGCCTTCTCGAAGAAGGTCTACAACCTCAGTTGCGCGACCGCGATGTACGTGTTTCACCACAACTACGTGCGGCCACACTCGACGCTGACGCAGCGGGCGGGCGGGCGACCGACGACTCCGGCGATGGCCGCGGGTCTCGCGGACAAGCCGTGGACGATGGCCGATATCGTCAAGCTGATCGAGGCGCAGGAAGAAACGGCCAAGGATGTAGGCCAGCGCCGCAGCGACCGCCGCAACTCAAAATGACCAACTACCGAACGGAGCGCCTGTTGCCGCTGCGTTAGACTGAAGCTATGAGTGACCTCATCCCCCTCCTTGCGGCCATCCTGACCGTTACGGTGACGTTACCCGTGGCGCTTGGTGGCTTGATGCTGGCCCTCTTCACGTGGATTCGTGGCGACATCCGCACCCTTGCAGACCGCGTGGACGCCTTGTCGGGTCGCGTGGGCGTGCTGGCAGACCGAATGTCGCGACTCGAGGCAACGCGGCCACCCGCCTAGTTGGCCTCACGCAGGCCTCGACGGTCTGGCGTAATCCGAACCATGCTCGCCATTCGTAAGGCCCGCCCCGAACGCGGTGTGGAAGTCACAAGGATCGAACGGCCGGAACCGCGGCCCGACGAGCTCCTGCTACGCGTTCGCCGCGCCGGCATCTGCGGTTCGGACCGGCATCTCTATGCCTGGGACTCCTGGGCGGAGCTGAATTTCCCGACGCCCTTCACGCTTGGACACGAAATCGTGGGCGAGGTCGCGGCGCTGGGGACAGCCGTCACTGGCTTCGCCGAGGGTGAAATCGTGGCGGTCGAGAGTCACATTTTCGACGGCGTCTGTCGTGCGTGCCGGACGGGCAACGCCCACGTCTGCGAGAACCTGCGCATTCTTGGCATCGACGTCGATGGCGGGTTTGCCGAGCACGTCCGCGTGCCCGCGCGTGTCGCCTGGAAAGTGCGCCCCGAAATCCCCATCGAGCGGGCCGTCCTGTTCGAGCCGCTGGGGAACGCCGTGCACGCCGCCATGCGCTACGACGTCTCGGGACAACCGATCGCCGTTTACGGCTGCGGTCCGATGGGACTGATGGCAATTGCCGTCGCGCACTCCGTGGGCGCCTACCCCATTGTCGCCAGCGACGTCTCCGAGTATCGGCGCGGCCTGGCCGAGGCGCTGGGCGCCCACGCCACGCTTGAAGCATCCTCGCCAACCTTCGGGGACGACCTCGTCGACGCGTTGGGTTCCCGCCCAACCGTGAGTCTGGAAATGTCCGGCCATCCCGATGCTTTCCGGCAGGCGCTGCGCCTGTCCGCCAACGCCGGTAAGGTGGTGTTGCTGGGCATTCCGCCGGAGCCGGTGACAATTGATCTGGCGGACGACGTGCTCTTCAAGGGGCTGGAGGTCTATGGCGTGACCGGCCGCCTGATCTGGGATACCTGGTACCGGACGGAAGCTTTTCTGATCCGCCACGGCGATGCGCTGGACCCCATGCTTACCCACACGTTTCCACTGGCGCAGTT
>JAKZUJ010000212.1:0-4435 GCA_047516685.1 Chloroflexota bacterium
CCCTGCGTTGGGTCCTGGTTGACCTGCGACGGCGACATACGCGCAAAGCGCCAGTAGGGAGCCTGCGAGGTCATAGGTCGCCCGTCCGCCCGGTGCGAGGTCCGGCGGCCATGCTACCCGCTCTCGGGAAAGTGTTCCCACCAGCCGCTGCCCGGTGCATAATGGGCGCATATCGGACATCGGCGTGGTGCCGAGGAATCCGAACCGCTGAGGGGGTGATGCATATGGGTGATGCCAATCGTGGCTTTTCGAGCGCTGCCGTATGTGAGGTGAGCGCCCGATAAACGTCGCGTGACACTCGGGTACGGCAATTGCAGTGCCCGGAAAGCCGCGAACACGAGCGGTCCACCTAGTGGGCCGCTCGTAAACTTTAATCCCCAATCGCCCCCTTCCCCCGACCAAGCCTCTCTTCACCTCTCCCCGCGGGAAAGGCCCAGAGCCTGCCCCGGACTCAATCCGGGGGTGAGCGTCTTCCGGGCAACTCCGAATGGAGCTTCCCTACTCCTTCAGTTGAAACACCGCCTCGATCTCGCAGGGAATGTCCATCGGGAGGGTGCTGCAGCCCACCGCCGAGCGCGTGTGCCGTCCGGCCGCGCCAAAGACCTCTTGCATCAGCTCCGAGCAGCCGTTCACCACCAGGTGAACCCCGGACTCCGAAGGCGCGGCGTTCACGAACCCCACCACCTTGATTACCTGTTCCACCTCGTCCAGGCTGCCCACCGCCTTGCGCACCTGCGCCAGGATGTTCAGCCCCGAGTCGCGCGCGGCCCGCGCGCCCGTTGGAACGTCATAGTCCTCGCCGACCCGTCCGCGCCAGTCACCCCCTGGCGGCTGGCCGGCAATCCACAGCAGATCGCCGGTGCGCAGCGCTGGAACGTACGCCGCCATCGGCGTGGGCGCCTCCGGCAACCTAATGCCAAGGTCCTTCAAACGGGCTTCGTGCGACACAGTTCACCATCCCCGACGCCGCTATGGCAGATACCCAGATTGTAGGCGTCTCGTTACCCGCTAGCCCCCAACCTTGCCCACGCCCATAATGGCGGCACTCACCCGTCAGGGACGAGACCTATGGCAATCCGAACCATTCACGTCGGCGCCTGGAACCGCGCCCGCTCCCACCTCGGCGTCATGGCTCAGTCCGACGACTTCGAGCCGGTGGCCCTCGTCGACATCAACGAGGACTTCATGGCCCAGGGTCTTGACCTGGCCGACCTCGGCGCCGACGCCGCCCACACCTCCCTCACCGAAGCCCTCGACAAGCACGACTGCGACGCCGTGATCGTCGTCACCCCCGTCATGCTCCACGCGCAATTCATCGACGAGGCCTTGGCAGCCGGCAAGCACGTGATGGTCGAAAAGCCGTTCACCGTCAGCCTGGAAGACGCCACGCGCGCCGTAGCCACCGCCGAGGCCGCCGGTCTGCAACTGCTGGTGACCCAGAACGACCGGCTTCGCCCCGTCTACCCCACCATCCGCCGGCACCTCACCGAGGAAACCTACGGCCCGCCCGGCTACGCCGTGATGATTCACCACAAGGCGCGTGGCGGCCCCTATCACGACTCACCGCACATGCACCTCTGGCAACAAGGCGTCCATCAACTCGACACGCTGCTGAGCGTCATCCCGCGGCGCCCGGTGCGCGTGCGCGGCATCAGCGTGGAGCCTGCCTGGGGCGACTGGCCCACGCCGTCCCTCGTCCACTCCATCATCGAGTTCGACGACGGGACCTCCGCTACCTACGTCGGCACGTCACAGGCGCGACACACCGAGTTCCAGTTCACGGTCGAATGCGCCGAGGCCGCGCTGGCCACCACCGGCCTCCACAGCAACGACTCGCTCTTGCTCAAGCGCGGTACCGAGTCCGAATCGCTGCCGATCGACCCACTGCCGGGTGGCATGTCCCCCGACGAACAGATTTCCGACATGTTCGCCCGCCAGATCAACGACGGCGTCGACACCCAACTCTCGGGCCGCAACAACCTCATCACTATCCGCGTCGTCGACGCCATCGCCCGCTCCACCGACTCAGGTCAGGTGGTCGAGCTGACCTAGCGCGGCGTCGCTACGAGCGGTCGACGGGGTCGACGGGGTCGATGTCCACCACATTGACCGTTGGCCCCCGCTGCCAGCGTCGGTAGGCGCGGGCAGCCCGGGCGGCCCGCCACAGGCCCAGGATCACCCGTCGCAGGTCGGGCCGGAACAAAGACGCCACGGCCAGCACCAGCGTCGCCGCAACCAGGAACACCAGGCTCACGACAACCACCACCAACGCGCCAGCCGCCGCGACCAGGAACAGCGGCAGCGCCGCCAACGAGCGGCCAAACGAGCGCGAGTCTTCAATCATTCAGATCAAGCCTGGGGCAACCGATAGATCCTGAAGCGCAAGGCTACGAAATCGGCGCGCCGCCGGCCGGCATTTTCGTTCCCGTAGACTGCACCGGACCTTCACCGGATTACACAGCCCCGTGCCAACCTACGAAGTCCGTGAACTCCAGCATCAGCAGAAGGTCTACGTCGACGGCCACTACCTGGCCGCCGTCCAGCAAGGGAAGTTTCGTCCCTACATCCACCCGGTCATTACGCCGCGCGGACACGCCGTCACCCAAATCGCACCGGCCGACCACCTGCACCACCACGGCATCTGGTTTGCGCACGAGGACATTGACGGCGTCAACTTCTGGGCGCCCGAGTCCCGCTGGACCCACCCCATACCGCGCATGCTGGTGACCGCAACCGACATCGAGATCGGCGCCAACGGAGTGACCTTCCGCCAGGAGGTCGACTGGCTGGACGGCGAAGGGTCCATACGGATGCAGGACACGCGCGTCATTGTCATTGGCGAGCGCCCGGACCACACAATGGTTGACGTCACGGTGACTGTGCGGGCCGGTGAAGACGCGATCCGCATGGGACAGACCAAGGAAGCCGGACTGGCCGTGCGCGTCGCCGACCAGATAGACGTGCTGGACGGAGGCCGCATCACCAACGCCAATGGCCAAGTGAACGAAGCCGAAACCTTCGACCAGATTGCCGACTGGGTGGACTACGCGGGACCGATCAGCCGCAGTGAGACGGCCGGTATCGCGATCTTTCCGCATCCGGGCAGCGCTGGGATTCCCTGGTTCACGCGCGACTACGGCCCGCTGTACGTCAGCCCCTGGCGGCACGAGGAGATCACCCTGAAACCCGGCCAGACGCGAACGGTGGGCGCCAGGTTCGCGGCGCATGACGGGTCTTGCGAGCAGGCGGACGTGGCCGGCCTCTACGCGCGGTTCCTAGAGGAAATCGCCTGACGGCGGTCCGCTGTCGCCGGATCCCAGCAGGGCGGCGTCGGCCACCAGCCCGACCAGAGCGGCCGTTTCGGCCGCCTCGGCATCAATAAACACAATCTCTTCGGCGATCTCCTCGATCACCGCCGGCGTGGTGGGGCTGGCCACGGCCACCAGGTCCCCTTCCTCCTGCAGCTCGCCACCGGAGAGATCAACCAGAAAGAAGGCAGTGTTGCTGAGTCCGTGCAGGTCGGACTCGTGACCAGTCTTGATCAGACCCACGCTGCGCGGCGAAGCCACGATGATGCGATTGTGGCGGTCGGTATCCAGCGTGCTGAGCAGCATGTCCTGACGAGCGATCTGGCTGATGCGGGTCAGGTTGGCCAAGCGCTGCTCGCCGGAGTCCACGTACTCGTTCACGGCCGCGGGATCCATGGCGGCCTGCCGAAGTTCGGCGGGTTCGGGAAGGCGCAAGAAGCGCCATAAGCCGGCGGCGGATGCGCCGGACGCCTCCCGCAGAACCGTTCTCGCCGCTGTCGCATCGGCGCGCAGCCGAGCCTGCAGCAGCGACGAACCGAAGCGCTCGCGTACGGCCACGTACAGAAACCCGATCGAGAGCAGCGCGCTCACTCGTGATTGCATCAGGCGTGTGCTCAGGGCTTTACGCAGATTTCGGTCCTCGGCTTGGCGAATCGCCTCCACCAGCGCGCGAGCCTCAACGCCGTGGATCGACGACACCCAGCCGGCGTAGTCCCGCAGGTAGGTGCGATCCGCCGTCAGCGCCGCCGCAGCGGACTTGGGCCACATCAGCCGTCATCCCTCGCGCTGCCGAACTCGCCCTCGAAAACCTCGGTCCGAAGACCGTCCGACGCCTGCAGGCGGTAAGTCCACGCGCTGTCCAGCATCACGCGTCCCATGTCCCCCAGAAGCTCGGCGAATTCGTCGAGCAGGTCCGTGGGTGGCGCATCGCCGGGGTCGAATCCGATCATGGTCATGCCGTCCGGCAGCACGCTTGGCAGAGCCAGGTCAACCTCAAGCAAGCCAGTGGCGGCAGCGAAGCGCGTGATTCGCCACGACCAGAAGTGTTGCCGGATCGCCACGATGAACGGCATGGCCGCCGTGTCATATCGCTCGGGGTCCCATTGGATCGGGGCGCCGTTGTAGCT
>JAKZUJ010000213.1:0-5604 GCA_047516685.1 Chloroflexota bacterium
GGCCAGCGTGAGGTGGAGCACGCGCAGCTCCGGGCGCAAGCCAATGGCGATGGACGCAACGCCGACGGCGAACTGTGCGGTGCTCAGCAGGGCCGCGCCCAGACTCAGCTGACGTGCGGCGCTCGTTCCCCCGCGTCGCCAGACCTGCCATGCCGTGACATAGAAGGTAAGCAGGAGCAGCGAGGCTGCCACCCGGTGCAACGTGTGAAGTCCCAGCGCCTCGGCGCCGGCGTTACCGTCGCAGAGTGGCAGCGTGGGGCAGCCGGCGCTCGCGTTGCGTCCCACAATCGAGCCGCCCACCAGAACCACAAAGGCGGTGGCAACCAGCAGCGCCCTTGTGCGCCGCACGCCTGGCAGCGTTGCGTCTGGCACAGGCAGCGCGCGCAGCGCGGCGCCGGTCAGCAGGGCCAGCGTGAGCAGCGAAAAGGTCAGGTGGGCCAGCCGCACCATGCCGTGCAGTTCGGTAAGCACGGTGATTCCGCCCAGCACAGCCTGGACCAGAATGGCCGCCAACGCGCCGCCGATGAGTCTGGCGGTCAGCGGGTCGGAAGCCCGGCCTCGCACCGCATGCCACGCGGCCAGCACAACCGTGAGCATGGTGACGCCGGCGTAGAGACGGTGACCGAACTCAATGGCCGTGGCGCCGTCCAGCTCTGGAACGACCACGCCTTCGCAGAGCGGCCAATCGGGGCAGCCCAGGCCCGAGCCCGAGACGCGCACCCAGGAGCCGTAGGTGATCAGCCCAATGGTCAGGACCGCCGCGACCATGGCCCACTGTCCGGCGCGGCGCACCTGAATCGAGGGCGTTGGGTTGGACGCGGTCAAGGATTCGTTCGTCATCTAGCCGGCTTGCGCTGACAGAAATCCCAGCGAGCCGCGCAGCAGCGCTGGAGGCAGGGTCCAGACGTCTTCGGCCGGCCGCGCGCCACCGACGCTGCGCGACGCAATCGGCCGCACCGGTATGCGCGGGGCGGTGACGCCAATGGCGGCTTCGCCAAGGGCCAGCCAACCGATCACGAGCCACAGGCTTGAGATTGACATTGGAACCAGAATAGCGAGGTCGCGCCGTTCGCGGCGGCCGAGGGCCCAAGCTCGTCGAGCGCCGGACAAGCGGCGCCTCGCCATGTCGAGTTCAGATCACAGGGGCGCCTGAGCCAGCGGTGCACACTTGAAGCCGAGGCCCTGGTTATTCACACTGCGGCCACCCCGTGTCGCACGGGTCCCGTGTGCCTGAATCCAGGCGTGAAATGGCGGGACCCTAGCCAAAGGAGGCCCGCATGGCGTCGATGAAGGGCCCTGCCATCCTGCTGGCGCAGTTTCTGCGCGATGAACCGCCCTACGACAACCTGGAGAACATTGGCCGCTGGGTTGCCGGTCTTGGATACAAAGGCGTGCAGATCCCAGCCTGGGACCCGCGCGTGATCGACCTGGACAAAGTCGCCGAGTCCAAGACCTACGCCGACGAATACCGCGGCGGCCTGGCTGAGCTTGGGCTGGAGATCACCGAGCTTGCCGCCCACTTGCAGGGGCAGGTGCTGGCCATGCACCCGGCCTACGCCGATGGCTTCGCGGTCTTTCACCCGCCCGGGCTCACCGGGCCGGAGGTTACCGCTTGGGCCTCCGATCAGCTTGCCAAGGCGATCAAGGCCTCCGCCAACCTCGGCGTCAGCGCTCTTCCCGTCATGTCAGGCGGATTTGCCTGGCACATGGTTTACCCCTGGCCGCAGCGGCCGCCGGGCGTGATCCAGACGGCCTTTGAGGAACTGGCCCGCCGCTGGCGCCCCATCCTGGACTTGGCGCGCGATCACGGCGTGACCATCGCCTACGAGCTCCATCCCGGGTCGGACATCTACGACGGCGCCACCTTCGAGATGTTCCTGGACGCTACCGACGGCCACGAAGCCGCCTGCATCAATTACGACCCCAGCCACTTCGTGCTCCAGCAGCTTGACTACCTGGACTTCATCCGCCGCTACGCCGACCGAATCACCGCCTTTCACGTTAAGGACGCGGGGTTCCGGCCGGACGGTCGCGTGGGAATATACGGCGGCTACCAGGGGTGGTCCGGCCGCGCCGGCCGCTTCCGTTCGCTTGGCGACGGCCAGGTGGACTTCACGCAGGTCTTCACCCTGCTCACCGAGGCCGGCTACCGCAGCTGGGCCGTGCTGGAGTGGGAATGCTGCGTCAAAAGCCCCGAGCAGGGCGCGGCCGAAGGCGCGCCTTTCATTGCGCGCCACTTGATAGACGCCGCCGACGTGGCCTTCGACGACTTTGCCGGCGGCGAAATGGACCCCGAAGCCAACCGCAGACTGCTGGGCCTGGCCTAGCAGCCCGACCCGCACGAAAGGACGCACGCAATGGAATCGTGGAGCCGCAAGCTGCGGATGGGAATGGTCGGCGGCGGTCAGGGCTCGTTTATCGGCCCCGTGCATCGCATGGTCGTTGCCTTGGAACAACAGGTGGAGATGGTCGCCGGCGTCTTCTCGCGCGATCCGGACAACAACCGGGAGACCGGCGCCCAGCTCTATTTGGAGCCGAGCCGGGTGTACGACTCGTACACGGCAATGGCCGCCGCCGAGGCGGCGCTGCCCGCCGATCAGCGCATCGACTTCGTCAGCATCGTCACGCCCAACGTCTCCCACTTCGACATCGCCCGCACATTCCTGGACGCCGGCATCCACGTCGTGTGCGACAAGCCCATGACGTACACGCTGGAGGAGTCTGAGGAGTTGGTGCGGATCGTCGAGGAATCCGGGCTCGTTTTTGCCCTTACCCACAACTACACCGGCCATCCCATGATTCGGCAGGCGCGCGCGCTGTTTCGTTCGGGCCAGATGGGTCCGGTACGCAAGGTCATCGTGGAGTACCTGCAGGACTTTCTGGCCACGCCGCATGAAAAGCTGGGCATGAAGCAGGCCGAATGGCGGCTCGACCCGACGCAATCCGGCATCGGCGCAACCATTGGCGACATAGGCACGCACGCCTTCAACCTGCTCGAATACGTCACCGGCGATCCCGTGCGCGAAATGTGCGTGGACCTCAGCACCTTTCTGCCGGATCGCACGCTGGACGAAGACGTGAACGCGCTCCTGCGCCTGGAAGGCGGCGGCAGGGGACTCCTGACCGCCAGCCAGATCGCGACCGGTGAAGAAAACGGCTTCACCCTGCGGGTCTACGGCGAGCACGGCGCCATCCGCTGGGCGCAGGAGAATCCCAACTATCTGGACGTCTGGCGCCTCGGCGAACCGCGCCAGACCTTCAGTCGAGCACAGGGCAATCTGGACGCGCACGCCGCCGCCGCCGGACGCATCCCGCCGGGCCATCCCGAGGGCTACCTGGAAGCCTTCGCCCAGATCTACGTCGGCGCCGTAACCGCCATCCGCCGCCACATCGACGGCGACCCCATGTCCACCAACGAATACGACTTCCCCACGGCGTACGACGGCCTCCGCGGCATGCAATTCATCTACCGCGCGGTCGAATCCTCTCAGAACGGCGCGGCATGGGTGTCGCTGTGACCGCTCCGCGCCGTGGAGGTCTTGAGTGACCGCAATTGAACTCAGTCGACTGGAATCCGTCGATCTGAGCAAGGTCTGGCAAAGCGAACCCGGAGAGTTCACGCCCTGGCTGGCCAAACCAGACAACATCACGCTACTGGGTGAGGCACTTGGTCTCGAACTCGTCGTCGAATCGACGGAGGCTCCCGTGGGTCCGTATCGCGCGGACATCGTCTGCCGTGATACTGGCTACGACTCCCCTGACGGCTCCTTGGTTCTTATCGAGAATCAACTGGGACGGACGGACCATAGCCATCTCGGTCAATTGTTGACATATGCAGCCGGTCTGGATGCAGTTGCCGTGGTCTGGATTGCACACCCATTCACTGACGAACATCGGACAGCGCTCGACTGGCTCAACCAAAAGACTGAGCAGAGCGTCAACTTCTTCGGGTTGGAAATTGAGCTTTGGAAGATCGCTGATTCACCGATCGCGCCGAAGTTCAACATTGTTGCTAAGCCAAACGACTGGATCCCATCTCCCGATATATCAGATATAAAACGGCAGCAACTTGAATTCTGGATTGACTTCGAAGCGTTTGTGAAGTCGCAGGATTTTGATATCAAGTTTCAGAATCCAAAGCCTAAACATTGGATGTCACATACGATCGGTAGACCAGGGATGCATTTTTCGTCCATCATCTCAGCTAGGCCCTCTGTTGTTCGTGTAGAGTTAGTTCTAAGCGATGATGAAGCTAAGGATCATTTTTCATTACTGGAGCTGGAGGCCGAGTCCATTGAAGAAGAGATGGATGTGGTTCTGAACTGGCGAAATCCGCTAAATGCGAAGCGTGCTGTTATCGAAGTCAAGAATGACCTCGATTTTCGTAACCCGTCCCAGCGGCAAGCCGCCATGAGGTGGCTCTATGCCAACCTCGTGAAGTTCCACGAGGTACTAAAGCCGCGTGCATTGGCGCTAGACGCCGCGGATGCGCCACCAGCTACTAACGACTAACCAGAAACCACCGACCACTAACCACAGCCGCTTTACAGATTCGTAAGAATGTCCCCCTCGATCCGCTGAAACTTGCTCGCAACCGCCGCCTCGTCCAGTTCGATCCCCAGGCCCGGCCGTTCGGGAACCGTCACGTAGCCGTTCTCTGGCAGCAGCGGATTGGTGACCAGGTCGTCCATCAGGCGGTTGTTGATCGTTTGGTATTCCAGGGTGTAGCGGTTGGGGATGGCGGCCACGAAGTGGGCCGTGGCGGCAAATGAGATAGCTGTGGTCCAGCTATGCGGGATGCAGAGCTTTCCGCGCGCCTCCAGCCAGCGGGCGAAGCGCCGTGCCTGGGCCAGGCCCACCCAGGTCACGTCCAGGTTCACGATGTCCAGCGCGTCGCCGTCGATCAGACGGCGCACCACGCGCGGATCAAAGGTCGTCTCGCCGCCGGAGATCGTCATGCCGGACTCCTGGCGCAGCCGCTTGTAGACCTGCACGCTGTCGGCCTCGGTAGCTTCGGCGGTGATCCCTCGGTAGGAAGCGTCGTCCTCCGCCCGCATGATCGGGTCTTCGAACCAGCGGAAGTCCAACTCGCGCAGCCCACGCGCCAGTTCCAGCACCTCGTCCGCCTCGTCGGGGCTGAAGCGCATGTTGGCGTCCAGCATCAGTTCGAACTCGGATCCCACCGCGTCGCGCAGACGACCGAGCAAGTCCAGGAAGCGCCCGGCTGTCACCTCCGAGCGCGCCCAGGATGTGCCGATGCGCAGCTTCATGGCCGTAAAGCCGTTCGCGCGATGCTCCAGCGCCTCGTCGATCAGCTGCTCCGGGCGCTCGAACCAGGCCCAGCCCACCCCGCCGCTGGCGTAACAGCGCAGGCGCGGCTCGGCCAGTCCCTCGGTGTCCAGCAACCGGTACAGCGGCGTATCCGTGGCTGTGCCCACGATGTCCCAGCAAGCCACATTGGCAGCGGCCAGTGCCAGGTTGACGTCCAAGTCCGCGCCGAAGACCGTCAGCTTGTCCGCGTCGAACGGACTGCGCCCCAGCAGTCGCGGCCGCACGACCTCGTGAACCGCCCGCACTCGGGTGTCGATGTCCGACCAGGGCATG
>JAKZUJ010000214.1:0-3446 GCA_047516685.1 Chloroflexota bacterium
CTGTCAATCCGCGGCGCCGGCCATTCACTTCAGCAGCACGAGCAAGTCCTCGTCGTTCCCGCCAGCGCCGCCACCATCCAGGGCAAACTTCGCATCTACCTGACCGGCGTGTCCCACACCAACCGCGTCGCCACGCTGGCCAACGGCCTGGCCGAAGCCGGCTGCACCACGCTCACCCAACCCGTGCGGACTCAAGCCGTGGTCGTCGCCGGCGGCGGTGGCGCTGACGCCCTCGACATGGTGGCGAGCGGCCTACCAGCCCTGGTCATCGCCGACCTCGCCGACACGCCCTTCCTGCCCTCGGTTCCCCGCGCCGGCCGTTTCAGTCCGCACTGGTCCTCCGGCTTCGACTGGATAGCGCCCGCGCTTCGGGACGGCCTGCTCGCCGAACCCCTGATGAGCACCCCGTTCATCCCCAGCACCCCGCCGCGAGTCATCCCCGCGCTGCACGGACTCGACCCGCGCGACGTCCTGATGGGAACATTCCGCGGCTGGCTCGGCAATGAAGCCGCCATCACCGCCCAGGCGAACTACGGCAAGGGAAAGGTCGTCGTTACCACCCTGGGCCTTAGCCAGGCCGGTCGCGCCGACCCGTTGGCCCGCGCCCTCCTCGTCCGCCTCATCCAATACACCGCCTCACCCGCCTGCGCCCCCATCTCCCGCATCCGCTTCCCAACCACCAACCACTAGCCACTAACCACTAACCACTAATTCCGTGGGGTGAGCGAGGGGACTTGAACCCCCAACCTTCTGGGCCACAACCAGACGCTCTAACCGATTGAGCTACGCCCACCATGGGTCGACAGACAGCATCTCCCGACCGCCCGTCATTCTATCCGCCGAACCGTGCCGCGGTTACGCTCCGCGCGTCGCCCTACGCGCTACCCGGCCCCACCAGCCGCACGACAACCCCGGTAATCGCCGCCGCTGCGCTCACCGACCCCAAAATCGCGCCCACCATCCAGCGCATGAGGCGCGTTTCCAACGCGTGAAGGTCGCCTCGCAATTCCGCTACGTCAGCCTTCGTCGCTAAGTGCTCGAATCCGCCCTCGATGCGACTCACGCGTTCTTCGAGAGTCATCGTCGCCATCGAGGTTCTCCTTGGCGGGAGCAACGGTCGCTCCCACGGCAACTTATTCTATCCCCGCCCCTTCCGTCATTCCCGCGAAAGTGGAAACCCACCCTCAGCAGCCAATCTCGTCCGTTCTATCCGGCGCAACGCCCAGCAGAAGCCTCCGCCGAGCGTGTACCATGCCCGCACGATGAGGATTGGTGGCTTTCGTCGCCGGCGGGTGTGCCCAGCGCGCTGGTGCGCGCCCGCGCCGCCACCCCGCGTCGCGACCCCGGCCCATGTGGCGCGGGGTCTTTTTCATGGGCCCGGCTCAACCCAAGTCGCAGGGAGGCGCTTGCGTGTCGCTTGATCCAAATCCGGTTCGCCTTCACGAACAGTCCGTCACGTCCACCCGCAGCATCGTTGAAGGCCTCACCTACGACGACGTGCTCCTCGTCCCCGGCCGCTCGGATGTCCTCCCCACCCAGGTCGACACCCGCACCCGCCTCACCCCCCGCCTCACCCTCAACGTGCCCCTCATGTCCTCCGCCATGGACACCGTGACCGAAGCCTCCATGGCCATCGCCATGGCCCGCGCCGGCGGCATCGGCGTCATTCACCGCAACCTCACCATCGACGACCAAGTCGGCGAAATTGACAAAGTCAAGCGCTCCCAGTCCGGCATGATCGTCGACCCCGTCACCCTGCCGCCCACCGCCACCCTGGCCGAAGCCAACGCCGTCATGGCCCGCTACCGCATCTCCGGCGTCCCCATTACCGATGAGCACGGACGCCTCGTCGGCATCCTCACCAACCGCGACATGCGCTTCACCCACGACCAGGCGCGCACCGTCGCCGACCTCATGACCAGCAAAGGCCTCGTCACCGCCCCCGTCGGCACCACCCTCCAGCAGGCCCAGCACCGCCTCCACGAACACCGCATCGAAAAACTGCCCGTGGTTGATGCCGATGGCATCCTGCGCGGCCTCATCACCGTCAAAGACATTGCCAAGCGACAGCAATTCCCCAACGCCGTCTACGACGACAAAGGCCGCCTCGTCGTGGCCGCCGCCGTCGGCGTGCAAGACGAGGCCTTTGATCGCGCCCGCGAACTCGCCCACGCCGGCGTTGATGTCCTTGTTGTCGACTCCGCCCACGGCCACCACTCCGCCGTCCTGAACATGGTCCGCCGCGTCAAGGACAACCTCGATATCGAAGTCATCGCCGGCAACGTCGTCACCGCCGCCGGCGCCAGCGACCTCATCCAGGCCGGCGCTGACGCCGTCAAGGTTGGTGTTGGACCCGCCGCCATCTGCACCACGCGCATCGTCGCTGGAGTCGGCGTACCCCAGCTCACCGCCGTCCTCGACTGCGCCGACCCCTGCGCCGAGCACGGCGTCCAGCTCATCGCCGATGGCGGCATTCGGTATTCAGGCGACGTCGCCAAGGCCATCGCCGCCGGCGCCTCCGCCGTCATGATCGGCAACCTGCTGGCCGGTACCGACGCCAGCCCCGGCGAAATCGTCTACCGCCAGGGCGAACGGTTCAAGGAATACCGCGGCATGGGCTCCATCGGCGCCATGATCGACCGTCGCCTCGCCACCCGCGACCGCTACGGCCAGCACGAAGTAGAAGACGCCGCCAAACTCGTCGCCGAAGGCGTCGAAGCCCAAACCCCCTACCGCGGCCCCACCGCCGGCCTCATCAACCAGCTGGTGGGCGGCCTCTGCTCATCCATGGGCTACGTCGGCGCTCCCGACATCCACGCCATGCAAACCCAGGCCCGCTTCGTCCGCGTCACCAACGCCGGCGCCGACGAAAGCCACCCCCACGACGTCGTCCTCGTCAAAGAATCCCCCAACTACCAACACCGCCCCCGCTAACCCCAACCGAAATTGAGTAGGGACGCGTCTCAGACCAACCCTCCCCACCCAACCGTTCGTGGTGAGCCGGCCCTGAGCCGGCCAAAGGCCATCCGCCATGCGGCGCAAACCCACCGGCCGTAATCCCACCACTCATACCTACAGCCCACTATGTATGCTCCCGAAAGCACAGCCACCCGCTAAGTCCCCACCGTGCCGCGCGCCACCTACATACCGATCACCGGCTCAGTGTTGCGCTGGGCCATCAGCGAGAGCGGCCTCTCCGACAGCGAGTTCGCGCAAAAAGTCCGCGCCGACCCTGACAACCTCCAAGCCTGGATTGACGGTCAGGCCCAGCCCACCAAGACCCAGTTCAAAAAGATCGTCAGCACGCTCCGGCGGCCCAGCGCGGCGTTCTTCCTGCCTGAGCCTCCCCAGCACCTCAGTCTGCCGCCCCCGCTGCGACGCTCTTTGGGTGCTGAAAATCGTGCGCTCAACGCCCAGGAACTCCGCGAAGTCCGCTGGGCGCGGCG
>JAKZUJ010000215.1:0-3499 GCA_047516685.1 Chloroflexota bacterium
GAAGGCATCGATCCCGACACCGGAGAAGTGGAGAACTGAAATGACCGATTCGATCACCACCGACGTCAACCGCCGTCACGACTTCGTGCTGCTGTTCGACGTGACCGACGGCAACCCCAACGGCGACCCGGACGCCGGCAACCTGCCGCGCGTGGACCCGGAAACCATGCACGGGCTGGTGACCGACGTCTCGCTCAAGCGCAAGGTGCGCGACTGGGTAGACGCCGCCCGCGGCGACGAGGCCCGATTCAAGATCTACGTGCAGAAGGAGGGTGAGGCGCTGAACGCCAAGCACCGCCGGGCCTATGACGAGCTCGACCTGAAGTCGACCGGCAGTAAGCAGGCCCGTGGCGACGTCGACAGAGCTCGCGCCTGGATGTGCGGCAATTTCTACGACATTCGGCTGTTCGGGGCCGTGATGAGCCCCGGCGTCAACTGCGGACAGGTGCGTGGTCCCGTGCAGTTCACCTTTGCCCGCTCGGTCGATCCGGTCACGCCGCTCGATCTCTCGATCACGCGCGTGGCCGTCACGCGTGAGGAAGACGCCAACATCGGTGCGTCCGAGGACGGCTCGGACGCGGCCGCCAGCGGCAAGCAGACCGAGATGGGGCGCAAGTCTCTGATCCCCTATGGGCTCTACCGCGCCCACGGGTTCTTCATCCCGCCCTTCGCGGCCAAGACGGGCGTGGACGCGGACGACCTGGCGCTGTTCTGGCAGGCCATGCGGATGATGTGGGACCTGGACCGCTCGTCCTCGCGCGGGCTGATGGCCTGTCGCGGGCTGTACGTCTTCAGCCACGCCAGCAAGCTGGGCGAAGCGCCGGCCCACACCCTCTTCGAGCAGGTGAGCGTGGCGCGCCGCGGCGCCGGCCAGGCCCCGCGCAAGTTCGGCGACTATGAGGTGCGGATTGATGATGGCGACCTGCCGGCTGGCGTTGCGCTTTCACGGCTGGTGGGGTAGGCGGCGCGGTGGCCTATGGGCGCTGGCGAACGCGGGGCCATGCGGGCATACGGCGGTCACCCTGACATACACCGGAGACCATCGTTCGTCGTGAGCCCGTCGACAGGCTCAGGGCAGGGTCTGTCGAATCGGTCCCGTCGACAAGCGCAGAGCCTGCCCTGCGTGAACCGAAGGGGCGAACGAGGGATGCGCGCGCTGACCGCCGTAGGGGCGCGCCTTGTGGGTGCCCTCGCGCCATGCGAGCGGGGCGCCGGCATGGGTGAAGGCGGGCAGGCTACGGCGGGAGGTCAGCCTGACGTGCTGATCTCGGCCATTGAGCATTACGCGTATTGCCCGCGGCAGTGCGCGTTGATTCATGTGGAGCAGACATTCGACGAGAACCTGTTCACCATGCGCGGGCGGCTGGCGCATGAGCGGGCGGACTCGGGCGAGACCACCAGCGAGGACGGCGTGCGCGTGGTTCGCAGCCTGCCGCTCTGGTCCGAGGCGTTGAGGCTGCGCGGGCGGGCCGACGTGGTGGAGCTGCGGCCCGACGGGCCCTACCCTATCGAGTACAAGTCGGGCGGGCGCCGGACGCGCCCGGCCGAGCTGCAACTCTGCGCCCAGGCCTTGTGCCTGGAGGAAATGCTGGGCGTGGCGGTTCCGCGCGGCGCTGTCTACCTGGTGCGGACGCGGCGTCGGGAGGAAGTCGCGCTGGACGCCGGCCTGCGCGCAGAGACCCGGGGCGCCATTGAGGCGGTCCGCCGCACACTCGAGGCGCAGCAGCTGCCGGAGGCCCCGAACGACGCTCGCTGCCCCAAGTGCTCGCTAATCAACGCCTGTCTGCCGTCCGTGGTGGGCGAGCCGTTCCGTCTGCGCGGCTTGCAGGGGGCGCTGTTCCGGCCGTTGCAGGTCGCGTCGGATGCATGAACTGCTGAACACGCTTTACGTGCTGACGCAAGGCGCGGTGTTGAACCTGGAGTCGGACACCGTGCGCGTGCGAGTGGAGGGTGAGACCATTCTGCGGGCGCCGCTGCTGCGGCTGGACGGGATTGTGGTGCTGGGGCGGGTGACGGTAACGCCGTTCTTGATCCAGCGCTGCGCGGCCGATGGGCGCGGCCTGGTCTGGCTGGACCGGCGCGGACGCTTTGCCGCCCGGGCGGCAGGTCCGCTGCGCGGCAACGTGCTGCTGCGGCGGGCTCAGCACCTGGCGCTGTCGGATCCGGATCAGCCCTGGCGCATCGCCCGGCAGATAGTGGCCGGCAAGGTGCAGAACAGCCGCGCGCAACTGCTGCGCGCGGCGCGGGACGTCGCGGCGCCCGACGCGCGCCGCGACCTGCGCGAGGCCGCTAAACACATGGCCGAGGGCCTGCGCCGGCTGCGGGACGGGACCGACCTGGATGTGATCCGCGGTGAAGAAGGCTACGCGGCGCGGACCTACTTTGGAGTCTTCGAGCACATGATTCGCGGCGATCGGGACACGTTTGGGTTCGACCGCCGCACGCGCCGCCCGCCGCGCGATCCGGTCAATGCCGTGCTCTCCTTTCTGTACGCCCTGCTGCAGGCCGAGTGCGCCGGTGCCGCCGAGGGCGTGGGTCTGGACCCGCAGGTCGGCTACCTGCACGGGCTGCGGCCCGGACGTCCCGCGCTGGCCCTGGATTTGATGGAAGAGTTGCGCCCGCTGGCCGTGGACCGGCTGGCGCTGACGCTAATCAATCGGCGGCAACTGGGCGCCGACGACTTTGAGTATCTGCCAGCCGGCGCGGTGCACCTGAACGAGTCCGGCCGCCGCACGGTGATCGCCGCTTACCAGCGGCGTAAGGAGGTGGACGTGACGCACCGCGTGCTCAAGCGCAAGCTGCCCCTGGGGCTGGTGCCGCACGTGCAGGCGCGGCTGCTGGCTCGCCACTTGCGCGGGGACTTACGCGACTATCCGCCCTTCCTGGCGGCTTGAGGCGAGGAGCCATCGTTGCCTCCCGTTCGTGGTGAGCCCTTCGACGGGCTGGGGGCGGACCTTGTGGAACCCCGCAACCCTGGAACTGCCCGAGGAGACCGGATATGGAGCTGTTGGTGACCTACGATGTGGCAACGGGCACGGCCGCCGGCCGTCGGCGCCTGCGGCGCGTAGCGCAGGTTTGCCAGGCCTACGGCCAGCGCGTGCAGAAGTCGGTGTTCGAATGTGTGCTGAACCCCATGCAGTTGGAGCGACTCAAGGACCGGCTGGCGGCGGAGATTGACCCGGCGTATGACAGCCTGCGGTTCTATCGTCTGCGCGAACCACACGCCCAACACCTGGAGATCATGGGCCAGCGTCCACCCCACGACATCCGCGACCCGCTGATCCTGTGAATACCGCGAACCCCCAATGGCGTCTTGAAACGGGGGAGGTTCGTGCGGAAACAAGGCGGCCGACAGGCGTCAGGCGCGTATTTAGACTGCGTTTCTACGCTGCGGCGCCCCAAATCGACGCGCTGCTAGGCTCAACGGGCGTCGCTCAGGGCGAAAATCGCGCCTGAGGGGCAGTTGCACCCGGTCTCACGACCGGGTGAGGATTGAAAC
>JAKZUJ010000216.1:0-5090 GCA_047516685.1 Chloroflexota bacterium
CTGCTCAGCTATCAGCCCCGCTACGCCCTGCTGGCCGAGGGAGTTCGCGAAGGGCGAATCCCGCTCTGGGCCGACGGCATGTTGGCGGGATTCCCGGTGGCTTTTTCCGAATTCGGCTGGTTCTACCCGCTGACCTGGGTGCTGCTGCGCATCTTCGAACCGCTGCGCGCCTACTTCATCGAGTTGGCGCTTGGCCTGGCGCTGGCGGCCGGCGCGGCGTACTGGCTCGGGCGCGTGTGGGGGTTGACGCGGCTCGGCGCGTTTCTAGCTGCCTTCCTCTTCACGTACGGCGGCTTCATCTTCGCGACGTCCCGCTTCCTGAATTACGCCGACATCTTCTTTGCGCTGCCGGCCGGGATCGCGGCCATTGAGCTGATCGCCCGCGGGCGGCGCCGTTATAGCGGGCTGCTGGCGGTCAGCGCCGCCGTGACGGTGCTGGCCGGTCACCCCCAAATCGCGTTGCTCTGGGGATTCGTCTGGCTGCTGTTTGCCGCCGCGCGCCTTTGGTGGATCGGACGCGATCTGGGAATCCGCCAAGCGGTGACGGGGCTTGCCTGGGTTGCCGCGGCCGGTGCGGCCGGGCTGGCTGTCGGCGCCGTTCGCCTGCTGCCCACAATTGCGACCACCGGTCTCTCAACCCGTGCCGGCGGGCTGGACTTTGCCACCGCGTCGCAAGGCTCCATTCCGCCCTGGAGCCTGATCCTCGGCTACGTCTACCCGTCGTTCGAGATCCCGCGTGTGCTGAACGAAACCCTGAACGCCGAAGAGTTGCTGTATCTCGGGTTAGCCGCGCCGGCGCTGGCGCTGATCGCGGTTGTCGTGGGCCGACGCGAACGTCTGATCTGGTTTCTGGGCGGCCTGATCCTGCTTACCTGGATTCTGTCGATGGGGTCGTTCAGCCTGGGATTTCCGCTGCTCCATAAGCTGCCGCTTTTCGAATTCTTCAGGCAGCCGGCTCGGTTCGGTATCGCCGCGTCGTTTGGACTGGCCTATCTGGCCGCGATCGGCGTCGAGCGTCTGCGCGGCGACGACCTGCGATCAAGCCTGCTGGTGCGCTGGATCGGGCGTGTGTGGGTCTGGCTCGCGGGACTTATCGGGGCCGGCACAGTCGCCGCCACCATCGTCCTGACCGGCTTTGCCTTCCTGATCGTGCCCTACGGCTACGACTACATCGACCGGGCGATTGTCGGGTCCGAAGGCCGCTCTCTCACCGCCGAGCGCTACTACCGGACGTTCGATCAACTCTACGAGCGGATGACGGCCGCCTTCAGCCTGGAGTACTGGGCGCCGCGCTGGACGCTGCTGGCGGCTCTCCTCACGGCTTTGATCTTCTGGCGATTCATGCGCCGACGGATCACGCCGTCGAGCGCCCAGGCGGCTATCGCGGGAGTGCTGGTGTTCGATGTCCTGCTGGCGCCGGCGCATGGCATACCAACCGTGCCCGCGGACTGGTATGCCCGCAACCCACAGGCCGGCAGCGTGGTGTTGGCCGACTCCAGCGCGGATTGGCGAGTGTTCTCCTACCGCGGCCTGGCGCAGAAATTCGAGCTATCCACCGCCGCGGGCACGCAGTTGAACCGCACACGCCGCGATCTGCTGGAGTACGTGTTCCTCAACGAGACGTTCACGCCCAATCTCGCCATGACCGGCGGGCGCGCTTCGTTCGACGGCTACGAGAACCTGATGCCGCGGGCTACCGCCGACTATCTGGCGTACGTCGGGAGCGAGCGCACCACCGTCCCCGGCTTCGCTTCCGACGCGGCCCTGAATGCCGAAACCCGCACCGAATTGCTGCGACGCCGTGCGCCGGCCTTGGCGGCCGCCAATGTGCGCTTCGTCACGTCAGGCGTGCCAATCGAAATTCCGGCACTCCGCCGGGTTCAGGCTGAGGCGCTGGAGCTTCCAGACTGGGCGTCGGTTGAGCAGACGCTGTATGTGTACGAAGTGCGGGACTGGGCGCCCCGTGCCTGGGTCGCGCGCGACTGGCGGGTCATCGAGGCCGAGGCCGAACCGCGGGCGATCCTTGACGCCATTGCCAGCCAGCCCGACCTGGTGCTGGTTGACAGCGATCCAGGCATTCCCGCGACCAAGGCCTCGACGCCTGACATCGTGCATCCCCCCGAGCGGGGGGCGGAACGCGTCAGCGTGCGTGTCGAAGTCGGCGCACCCGGGCTGCTTGTGTTCAACGAGGCAATATTCTCGGGCTGGTCGGCGACCGTGAGTGGACGCCCAACTGAAATGGTCACGGTCAATACGCTGATGCGCGGCGTGCCGATCGATAGGGCCGGCGCCCACACCATTGTCATGACCTACGCGCCGCCGGGATTCGCCGTCGGCCTCTTGATCTCCTTCGCGGCGCTGGGCGCGCTCGTGGCGCTTGCCGCGGCGGGCTTCTGGGCCGACCGCCGGTGAAGCTGGCGCTGGTCAGCGACGCGCTCGATCCGACCAACGGGTGGGGACGTTACGCGGGCGAATTGGCCCGGGAGTTGATCGCCGCCGGCGTGGATGTGCGTTTGATCAGCCCCCGCCGCCGGGCGACGATGATCGATCTTCGAGACCACCCCGACCACTGGGAGATTCCATCGTTTCAGCACGGCCGGCGCCACCCGCTGCGCGTGTTCCAGCGCACGTGGCCACCACTGCTGCGTGCTTTGCGCGGTGTCGACGTAATCCATTGCATGGTGGAGCCGTACGCGCCGGCCGTGGCAGTGGCGGCGGGCCGACGGCCATACTTCGTGTCGCTCGTCGGTACCTACTCCCTCCCGTCAGGTCGGCCGTGGATGGAGCGCTGGCCGCTTCGTTGGGCACTGGGACGGGCGCGAGGTCTGCCGGCTATCAGCGGCTACACCCGGCGGCGAGTCGAGCGCGACACGGGCGTGCGGCGCGCCAGCGTTGTGCCGCTGGCGGTTCGGGTCGAGGAGTTTCAGCGCGGCGACCCGCCGCCGCGTGAGCCTGGCCTGATCGTGTCGGTCGGAGAATGCAAGCCGCGCAAGGGCTATGACTTGGCGCTGGAGGCATTCGCACGCCTCAGGCCCGAGGGCGCGGCCAACCGCTACGTGATCGTTGGGCCAAACAATGCGTCGTTGCCCTACGTGAAGCGCTTGCGCGCCCGAGTTCGAGAACTTGGGCTTGTTGGGTGCGTGACGCTGACCGGCGCGGTCAGTCAGGACGAATTGGTGGACTGGTACTACCGAGCGCGTGTAGTGACGATGCCGTATCGCCTGGCAGGGTCCGACTTCGATGGATTCGGCCTGGTGTTGCTGGAAGCCAACGCCTGCGGCACGCCGGTGGTCAGCGCCCGCGACTCCGGAGCCGAGGAGCCGGTGATCCACGGCGAGAATGGTCTCCTCGTTCCTCCGAATGACGTGTCGGCGCTTACCGATGCCCTTCGCGTCGTGCTGACGGACACAACCCACTGGCAGGCCCTCGCAGCCGGCGCCCGCCGCCGCGCGGACGCGATGACGTGGCGGCGATCCGCGCAACGACTGCTGGATGTATACGCCGACGCCTTGGGCCGGCGCCTGGAAGGGCGAGCGTGACCGGCAGCGCGATCCCCGCGGCCCGCAAGGGAGATCTCGAGGACCGGGCGATCCGCGGTGTGGTGTCGCTCGGAGTGCGCGAAGGCGGCATGAAGCTTGTGTCCTTCGTGGGCAGCATTGCCCTGTTTCGACTCCTGACGCCGGCGGACTTTGGGGTCATCGTCCCGATTGCCACGTTCGCCGGGCTGGTCAAGCAGTTCGCCGACCTTGGGCTGCATCCCAGCCTGATCCAACGCGGCAGCGAGCCTGGAACCCGCGACCTGCGAGCGGTGTTCACCGGCCAGCTCCTCCTTGTGTTGGCTGGCGGACTGGTCGTGTTCTTCGCCGGGCCGTTTGTGGTCGACGCGCTGCTGAACGATCAGATTGACCCCTGGATGACGCGGATATTTGCCTTTTCGGTTTTCTTCACCGCGTTCCGCATCGTTCCGGCGGCCTTGCTCGAACGGCACTTGCAATTCGGCCGGCTGGCCGTGGCGGACGTCGCCGGAACCTTGTTCTACTACTGCGCCGGCATCGGATTTGCCATCGGCGCCGCCGGCGTCTGGAGTCTGGTCATCGCCCACGTCGGCGCCAGCCTGGTCTCAACGCTCGCGGTGGTGGCCGCGAGGCCGTGGTGGCCCGTCCCCACGCGGAACCTGCGGGTGTTGCGCCCCCACATGGGCTTTGGAGCGCGCTTCCAGGGTTCCCGGCTGGCCATCACGTTGAAAGACTCGCTCATCCCGCTCTTCACGCCGCGCGCGTTCGGGGCGGCTGCCACCGGGTACCTTAGTTGGGCCAACCGAGTATCCGCGCAGCCGCTCGCCCTGACGCAGTGGGTGGCGCGAGTGAGCCTTCCCACGTTCGCGCGCATTCAGGACGCGCCGGAGCAGGTGCGGCGTGGCGCCGAACTCACGCTGAAATGGAACGCCATTGTCACGCTGCCAGGCTTCGTCGCCGTCATTGCGTTTGGGCCTGAAATCGCCAACCTGATCTACGGCGAGCAGTGGGCGCCGGCGGTTCCGGCGCTCTATGTGCTGGCGCTCAACAATGCGCTGATCCCGATCAATGGGCTGATCACGCCGATCCTGAACGCGGTGGGCAAGACCAAGATCGTTCTGCTGGTGTCAATCGGCTGGGCCGCCGCCGCCTGGGGCCTGGCCGCAATCCTGATGGCCCTTGGAACCGGATTCCTGGCAGTTCCGATTGGTCTGGCTGTTTCGCAGGGTCTGGCGGCGTTGGTCTTGCTGCCGATCGGGCGCCGTGAATTTGACCTGCGGCTGGCCCACCATCTGGCCCGTCCGCTACTGGCGGCGCTAGGCGCCGGGCTGTTCGGTCGCTTTATCCTCTTGCCGCTGCTCACCGATGCGGTCTTGCTGATCCAGGGCGGAGTCGTGGTCGTTCTGATCTACGCCGCACTCCTCTACGCCATTGACCGCAGCGCGCTGCGGTCCGAACTCGGCGCGCTGTTGAAGCGGCGCGCGGCTGCTGCGTAACCGGGCGATGCGCGTCTTACTGATCGGTCCGCGCTGGGACACGGGACGCTGGACCGAGTACTGCGCCCAGGGGCTGCGG
>JAKZUJ010000217.1:0-34134 GCA_047516685.1 Chloroflexota bacterium
TCGTCGGCGACCACCGTAGCGCCACCCGTTACAGCATCGAGTCGGTAGACCCGCGTAGGTAGTTCGGCCTCGGCTCGCTCTCCCTCATACGACATCAGAATGCCGTAGCCGGGGTCGCTAAACCAGACGGCTCCGTCGGAATGAACGACCACATCGTTTGGGCCGTTGAGGCGATTCCCGTCGAATCGGTCCAGCAATACGGTCAGACTCCCGTCGTGCTCGGTACGGGTAACCCGGCGGGTGAGGTGCTCGCAAGTAATCAGACGTCCCTGCCGGTCTCGCGTGTTGCCGTTGCTGTAGTTGGAGGGCTGACGAAACAGCGTGACCTCATCCGTCACCTCGCAGTACCGCAGCATCCGGTTATTGGGAATATCGCTGAAAACCAGCGACCTGAAGTCCCCAAACCACACCGGCCCTTCCGCCCAGCGAGCCCCCGTGTACAGTCGCTCCACGGCGGCATTCCCCAGCCTGTAGGCCCCAAAGCGCGGATCCAAAACCTCCACCGCCGGGTCCGGATACCGAACAATCCCCTCGTCCCACCGCCGCCTCAACTCAGGAGTCCACGCATCGTCACTCATGCTTGCCTGTCCTCAATCGGCGGTCACTCTGGTGCTGCACAGGCACCTCAGACCTCCGAGGCTTCCCGAAACGGATTGATCACCCGCATCCCGCCATAATCCTGCTCAGAACTCAAGTCTTCCGAATACACCGCATCACACCCCAGCGCCCGCGCCGCTGCCAGAATCGCCCCGTCCCAGTACGAAATCTGGAAGCGATGGCTGATGGCCACGGCCGTTTCGAAAACCTCGCGCGTCATGTGCTGAATGGGCTTGTCCCAGAAGAGCCTCAGAAACGCCATCGCGTGATCCGGCGCCAGCTTGCCGGGGTGCGCTCGGTGCGTCGCTCGCCAGTAAAACTCCTGTAAAACCTGCACCGAGAGTGCCAGGTCGGGCTCCCGCAATAGCGCCCGCGCCTGTCGACGCTTCACCGCGTCCCCCGGCGTATTCTGCGCGGCGTAGATCAGCACGTTTGTGTCCACTAATCGCATGATGAGCGTCTACGCCTCCGCGTTTTCGTCGGTCTTGCGAACCTGGTAAGGCACGGAGGATTCCGCGGCGCGCGCATCCAGCTCGGCAAGCTCCATCGACAGAATCTCGCGCTCCTGCTCCGCGACGTCCAGTCGCGTCTCCAGCCGTGCCCGCTCGCGATCATGCACGTCTTCCCGCGTCAGCCGGTCATATCCGCGCAAGCCAACGCCGCGCGCGTCCCAATCCGTGAACAGATCGTCAAGGCGCTTCACGTACTCCTCGTGCGACGCCTGCCGATTTCCCGCAGCCTGCTCCGGCAGAAACCCGCCTGACCGGCCCCCCAGGTACTCCCGCACCAGCGCCGACACCGACGTATCCAACTCCGCCGCCCGAATCCGCGCGCGCCGATACGTCGCATCGTCCACGGAAACCGTAATGTTTCTCATTCCCACAGTCTCACGGTTCCTGTGATCCACAGTATACGTGCCGCAGCCCTCGCCCAGGGTGTCTCGTCCCCTCTTGCGTAGGGGCCGCGTCTCAGACCGGCCTCTTCCGGTCAAGGCCCATCGGTGCTACCCAAGGGCCCGGCCGCAGGTCTGAATCCGGCCTCTGCCGGTCTATGCGGAGTCTCGCGATCCGGCGGTGCGCCAGGACGCCCATCTTCCTCTAGTGCCTCCAGGTAGAGCTCAATGGCCTCCCGGATCAGCACCAGAACCTCCGCCTTCGTCTCCCCAACCGCCACGCAGCCCGGCAAGTCGGGCACGTGCGCCCCAAAGCTCGTCGGTCCCCGCTCGATGACGACGGCGTATTTCATCGCCCCACTCATTTCAGGCCAAGCCTCTTGGGACTGATGTCGGCGGTCATAGCGCCAACCGGCCGGTTTTTCTACCTCGAGTAATGCGGCGGGACTCCCGGTCGGTTGAAGACGACGGCACGATTCTGTTCCGGTGCAAATCAGTTTCCTGACGTTGCCTCCGTAGGCCATGGCAGCCCACCTTGTTGCCGACATCTGCGCCACATTTCAAAAGACTCCGGGCGATAGTAGGTAGAAGCATCGAATTCCAGTACGAACTGGTGCAACCTCTTTGTGCTTGCTGCCGCCCGCCAACGTTGCAGGTGTCTTTCAACGTCCTTCCCGCAGTAGTACTCCGTGCGCTCGTCGCGTGGATCACCTGCCTGCTTGGGCCATTTGGGGTGAGCCTAGAAGAGCCGGATAAGCACGATGACGGCGTAAGGAATTCCTTGATCTCGGCATCGTTTAATTTCCTCGGCATTGACGCCGGCGTGGACGATCACCTGTGCATCAGGCGGCCGTGCCGGGGCATTGTCTACCTCTGGTTTCCACACACCCTCTAAGGCTCGGTCGATCTCGCACTGCTCCGCTACTGTCCAGCTCATTGAGTCAGACTTGGTGGATGGAATGTCTGTCTCCGCCCGAGGCGGGTCGTGCCGAAATAGTCTCAGATCCTTGCTGTCCTCCCAGTCCGCTGGTCGCCCTTCGATGATCATGTCCTTGAGACTCGCCCGAAGCACATCCTCAGTATCAGCGGTCAAGGTGGCCAACTCTGACCGCCGCTTATCCTCCTCGGCAAGAGTCAGCACCCGAGGTACTTTTCCGTGCACAATATCTGATCGCTCACCATAGAAGTCCTTGAGTCGGATCCTGATTTGCTCTCTCTCCTGAAGCGAATGCGAAAAATACCAGGACGCTCTTCGTGAGACAATCTTCTTCTGGTTCCACTGTTCGCCCTCCATGAATAGGGCTTCAAGGGCGATTGACGCATCGATAACTCTGTCTTCAAGTTCAATCCTCTCAGTGCCATCTCGCAGCCGCTGAAGTGCCAAGTAGAGCACACGCTGTGTCTGCGTATTCAGGGCAGCATAGTTGCCTATTAGATCTCGAAGTTCCTCGTTATTGAGAGGCCGTTGAGTTGTGTTCCTACTGATACCACTCAGGATGACCAGGGCCGGTTTACTGCCCCAGCCTTTTGATACATCAGCCCGCCAGAATGGGAGCGTGGCGGCGACCGGACCGGGGACGCCATGGCAACTCCCAAATACGCGAAAACCTGTCCCCCAAACTAAGCCGAGAATGAGCACCAGCATATCGGGCCCACACTCCAGAAGAGGACTTATACGGCGCTCATACTCGCCACCTTCAGACCTCTGCGCTCGAAGCTCCTGGTTTCCAGCACAGTGACGTCTTCGATGCTCTTGGGAGGCCATCGGAGGTCCTCCGCGGAAGTCAGCTCTGATGAAGTCTCTCGTATCGCCTCAAGCGCTTCTGGGTATGGGAGAAGAGTGCAGTAGTCGTCCAGCGGTCTTGCGCTCGTCACCGGCAGCCCGTTCAGCAAGTAGAAGCTGCGGCTCTCAATCATGCCGTGGGCGGCAAATTCCCTAGCAAGTTTCGCCACGGTGCCAGTGCCGTGCTCGGTGGAAGCCACGAGCAGTTTTCAAGCGGCGCTTGAGGCATCGAGTTGAGCTTCACCAGGCTGCCTTAGCGCACCGGGATCGGTGATAGTGGTAGGTGGCGGCTGCGTCGGACGCTCCGTATCCCAGTGAACTGCGACCCAGTTCTCCACGCCTTTGAAGGCCGGTACAGCGGTCGAACACCGACTCCAATTGTCAATCACGTTCTTAACCGCTTGTTCGAGCTGCACGCTGTTCAACGGAACGCCGCCAACTCGCCTGTTCCTTCCCTTCAGGGCAAGAAACTGCGGTAAGGCAATATCCAGCCGCGCTTTAAAGCTGTCGAGGCTTGTTGCGTGCGTCATGGTGGTCTAACCGTCCTAAAGCGATGGATGGAATCGCGCCGCCGGCAAGTGAACGCGAACCGGCTCAGATGACGAATTCGTCAACAATGCGGACCACGAACAACGTAAATTCAAGGCTCCGGTGGGCCGTGTAAGACTGAATTGCGAGCTTTTCGGTGGGAGGTTTCTATGTGAGGACTGCGCTTTCCGGCAGTGTGCAGAGCTACCGAAATTCCTCCCTGAGCATCTCAGCCGCCAGGGACTCATTCCTGAGCTTCAAGTACGCCTCGTCGAGCGGGATATCGGCAGCGCTTCCCGGCGCGAAACCGCAGTCGGGGTGCAGCAGTAACCGCTCAGGCGCGACGTATTGGGCGGCCCGCCTGACGCGGGCGGCAATCTCGTCTGGCGTGTCTATGTGGCTGCTGCGGCAGTCGACGCATCCCAGACCGATATCGAAGCGTTCTGGTATGTCGCGCAATACGGCGAAGTCGCCCGCCGCCGGTATCGCAAACTCCAACATGAGAATATCGACCTTGAGACCGGCCAAGGCTGGAAGAATCGGCTCGTATCCACCCTCGCCGACCCATCCTGCGCGACCCTTATTGCGCCGACACAGGTGGACCGCCAACCGGACTCCGTCTACTCCCGTGACGACGCGGTTCAGTAAGTCGACGCAGTAAGCCAACTCGGCCTGCGGATCGTCGTAGTCCGCCTGCACCTTCGGGTCCACGAACAGGCACAGGTGAGGGTCGTCAATTTGCGCAATCGCTACGCCTTCGTCGCGTAGGGCTTCGAGCTCTTGCCGAAGCACGGGCACGAGCGCCTCTGTGAAGTCACGTCGAGTGGGATACGCGGCTCTTGACAGTTCGGGGTCCCACATCCGCTCACCTAACAGGTATGGCGATGGCATGGCGACCTTGACATAGCGTCCCGTATGCAGTTTGAGGAACCTTGCCTCCCTCGCTAGCAGGCCGGGGTTTGCGACTTCGATTTTCGAAGTGACGACGTGCCACGTCTGGCGCTGCCCGAGGACTTCCTTGATGGACAGATCGAACCCGCTGCAGATATCCGCAATCACCCCGACGTATGACTTTCTACGCCATTCCCCGTCGGAAATGATGTCGATGCCGGCAAGCTCCTGCATCTGCGCGACGTATGGTATGGCGGAGTCCATCATCCGCCGAAAATCGCCCGAAGAGCCGCCCCCTTCGACCTGTGATTCAATCAGGTCTCGCACGTATTGAGGTCGCGGCATGGAGCCGACGACGGTGGTTGGGAACAGGCCTCTTTCCATTTGGCTTTCAGGCAAGATGTCGTGCGTTTTCTCTGCTCTTGGTCAGACGTGGCTCAGGAACAGGTTTGATCGCGAACCGCATCCAGTCGGCGGTGGCCAGGTGGTAGTCCTGGATGGTGTCGACCTCATGGTAGTCACCGGGTACTGCGACGCAGTGTACCGGGATTCCATCTCTGATCATCCGGTCGAGTAGAAGAATTACATACGCCATGCGGAAGGGCCTGCCATCGGCGATGACTTGCTCATCGCCAAGTTCGGCGTGGAGTTCGTCGTAGAATTGCAGGAACTGAGAAGCGCCCTCGGCCGTCATCTTGAGAACGCCCGAATACTCTCCGGATGCCTCGTGCGGCTTGATCGTCCGTGAGACCTCGACCACGCGGACGCCGTCCACGAGAATTTTCTCGGCGTCCGACTCCGGGTGCATACTCCGAAACACATACCTTTCACGCCAACGAGTGTCCATGACGAGCGTGATGTCGTGTGGCGAATCCTGAAGCGCCTTCACTGCGCCGCCGCGGTACAGCGTATCGGTGTATGTCGCATAGAAGCCGCAGGCCATGTGTTCACGAGCACAGACGAGGGAAGCGAGGATGTTGGTCGTGGGCCAGGCGGGATTTTCCACATAGGAGAGATTTGGGTAGGCGTCCCGAACCACGTCCATGAGGTACCCGCCTACGAAGACAAACCGGTCCAGACCATTCTGTCGAAACGCACTTAGCGTCCAATCGAGAATTCTGGCGCCCGCTACTTCAGTAAAGCACTTTGGTTGCGACGCGGTGAAGGGCATAAGGCGTTCGCCCCGTCCGGCCCCGAGGAGGATGACGTTCATGCCTTTGCGTTGCTTCGTAGTGCTAGTTCCCGCTCAGACTACCGCGCCGAACCTGCGACCGTCGTGGAGGGTGGTGGTGGACCGAATGGGATTCGAACCCACGACCTCCGCAATGCGAGTGCGGCGCTCTTCCAGCTGAGCTATCGGCCCTTTTCTACGCCTTCGCCTGATTCCCGCAAGCCCTGTTCACACCTATCGACCTGACGCCCCATCCGCTCCTTGATTTCTCTTGTCCGTTCTCACTTCTCACTTCTCTCCGCTCACTCCTTCCTCCCGGGGTGAAGGGTCTTCCGGGCAATGAGGCCCTGGTCGCGCTCATGCGCAAGCTGTCGCCGCGCCTCAACGCCGGCCCCGCCCCCGATTCACCCCTCACGTCGGCCTGGCTTGCCGCAGCCGCTGCCTTACCCAGGTCTGGATTCCAAGCATTCGCTGCGAGGAGTAGAGCAGGAATGCGGCGAACAGGCCGCGCAGCACAGGTCCGGGCAGCAGTTGGGCAACGTGCGCCCCACCGAACCCGCCGAATACTCCACCGAGCCCGATCGTCAGCGCGCGCCGCACATCCACGTTGCCCAGTCGATAGTGTTGCACCGCGCCCGAGAGCGCGGTCGGCACGATCACGGCCAGGCTGATCCCCTGCGCCACGACTTGCTCAATCCCCATCAGAATCACCATGGCGGGAACCATCACGATCCCGCCGCCGACACCCATCACCCCGCTGACGAGGCCCGTGACCACCCCGGTGATCACTGCGGCGATCACGCGTTCGCCGCCCTCCAGGTGCAGTAACGCGACGTCCTGCAGCGGCACGAACATCCGCAGCGCCGCCACCAGCAGCACCAGCCCAAATAACTGGCGTAGTCGCGCGGGGTTGATGTAGGCCGTCAGCCGCGCGCCCACCGCCGCGAATACCACCGAGGTTGCCGCCAGCGCGGCCGCCACGGTCCAGTCAATTGGGTTTTCGCTGGCGTAGCGAACGGTGGCGGCGAAGGCCGTCGGTACGATGATGGCCAACGACGTCCCATGTGCACGGTGCTGCGTCATCCCCAGCAGGCCCACCATCAACGGAATCAGAATGATCCCGCCGCCCACGCCGATCAGCCCGCTGACCACGCCCCCGGCCAGCCCGATCCCGATCAGCACCGGGCCAGGCGTCGATCGCTTCGCGTTGGCCGCCGCCGCGCCTTCCATCCGCGGAGTATATGGACCGCCCCGCCCGCGGTCCCTCGCCGACAGCCGGTGGGCAGGGTTCTTGCTTTCTGTTCACGATAAGTGTACACTAGACCTGATGTCACCGCAACCCGAAACTTGGATGTCCCCGCCCAACCCGCCGCGTTACGCCGCCTTCCCCTCGCCCACCTCCGCCCTGCCGCCCCTCCCCGTCACGCCGGCGCCTCATGCCGTCATTTCAGTGAATGCCGGCATCCAGTCTTCGAGCCAGACTGCCAGCGCCTCCGTCATGCCAGCGCCCCCGTCCGTCAGGCCGGCGGAGCGCCGGCCCCGAACGCGATCCGGGACCGGCATCCAGTCCTCCCTCGGGCCGCGGCGCCTCCCGCCGGAATGCGCCCCGCCGCGAGCGAAGAGTTTTTTAGAAAAAACTCTTATACGCGCGAAGCCGCCCCATGTCGCGCCTCGCCCCGCCCGTCCCACGGCTCGGCCCTTGCCCCCCGCCAGCCACGTTGCCGCCATGTCGCGTGGGAAACATCGAGGCTCCTCGCATGAGTGACCTGGAACTCCCACCCGAAGTCTTCAGCGGCTCGCCCGATCCGCTGCTGCACCGTGAGTGGCTGGTCGCCAACGGTGTCGGCGGATTTGCCTCCGGCACGCTGGCCGGAACCGCCACGCGCCGCTACCACGGCCTGCTGGTAGCGGCCGACCCGCCCCCGAATGCCCGTTGGGTACTCGTGTCGGGAATGGACGAGTTCGTCCAGCACGGCGATGCACCCGAAGTCCCCCTCAGCACCCAGGAGTACGAGGGCGGTGTGCTGCATCCGCATGGCTACTCGGCGGTGGCCGCGTTCGGGTTGCGCGGCCAGCGGCCCGTCTGGCGCTACCAGGCCGACGACGGGTCACTCGAAAAAACGATTTGGATGGAGCGCGGACGCAACCAAACCTTCGTGCGCTACATCAACCACTCCGGTAAGGCCTTGCGTCTCCGTGTGCGTCCGTTTGTCACCCTTCGCTGGTTCCACTCGCTGCGCCGCGGCCTCGATCCCACCTTCGAGACGCTGCAAACCGGCCCCGGCTCGCTGTCCATCCGCGCGCAGGGTGATGCCCCGTGCGTTCACCTGGGCGGCAGTGCCTGGCGGGTTGCGCTGGCGCCCGACTGGTATTGGAACTTCCATCGTCGCATCGAGCAGGCGCGTGGGTTCGATGCGACCGAGGACGCCTACACGCCGGGCGATTTCATCGCCGAACTCTCGCCGGGACGCGCGGTGACGCTGCAGCTCTCGGCGGATGAACTTCAGTCCGCCGCTGATGTTGATGCGTCGCTGGCCAGATTCGACGCCCGTTCCGTCACGCTGGTTGCCTCGGCCTCGGACCCCCTCGAACAGCGCCTGCGCTTGGCCGCGGACCAGATGCTCGTCCATCGTGGGCCGTCGATCCCCGGCCTGACCCCAGAGCCAAACACGGTCATCGCCGGCTACCCCTGGTTCGGCGACTGGGGTCGCGACACCCTGATTTCGCTGCCCGGCCTTTGCCTGGAAACCGGGCGCGCCTCGATCGCCAAGACGATCCTCCTGAACTACGCGGGTTTCATCGACCAGGGCATGGTGCCCAACCGCTGGCCCGACGCCGGCGACGAGCCCGAGTACCACGCCTTCGACGCCTCGCTCTGGTTTGTGCACGCCTTGGCCGCCTACGTGCGCGCCACGGACGACACCGAGGTCCTGAACGTGCTCGCCACGGCGCTGCTCGACATTATTGACTGGCACATCCGCGGCACCCGCCACGGCATCCGCATGGATCCCTCCGACGGGCTGCTGCGCGGCGGCGCCGACGGCCTGCAACTGACCTGGATGGACGCCAAGTTCGAGGATTGGGTCGTGACCCCGCGTCGCGGCAAACCCGTGGAAATCAACGCGCTGTGGTACGCCGCCCTCAAGTTCGCCGACGAGGCCTTCGCCCGTGTCGGTTGGCGCGGCGCCTACGACGAGAGCGTCCTGGCGCGGGTGGAAGCCTCGTTTGCCGAACGCTTTTGGAATCCCGAAACCGGCGGGCTCTTCGATGTCGTGGATGGACCCGACGGATCGGATCCGGCCATTCGCCCGAATCAGGTCATCGCGCTGGCGGTTGCGGGTGATCTGCTGCCGCCCCCTCGGCGCGCCTCGGCCCTGGCCCAGGCTCGCCAGGCGCTGCTGACGCCGGTCGGGCTGCGCTCCCTGGCGCCGGACGATCCGGCCTATTGCCCGCACTACGGTGGCGGCCCCCGCGAACGTGACGGGGCCTACCACCAGGGCCCTGTCTGGAGTTGGCTGCTGGGCATGTTTATCCAGGCCAGCCTCTCGGCCGGCGCGCCGGCCGACGAGCTTCGCGGCCTGCGCGAGGCCATGCTGGAGCACCTGCATGACGGCGTGGTCGGCGGCGTCAGCGAACTCTTCCAGCCCCAAGCCCCCTTCGCGCCGGAGGGCGCGCCGGCTCAGGCCTGGGGCGCCGCCGAATGGCTCCGCGGTCTCCGCCTGCTGCGATCCGCCAATGGCCACTGACCCGGGCAGCGACTGGGCCCCGCCAGAGGGCCGGCATGTCAAGATCGCCGCCGGCAACTGCTTCGTGCGAGAAGCGGGCCGCGGCCAGCCGCCCGTCGTCTTCTTGCACGGCCTGCCGGACGACTCCCGTATCTATGGCTGCCTGCAACCGCGCCTGGCCACGGCCCACCGCACCTTCGCGCCCGACTTCTTCGGCTGGGGCTACTCGCAGCCGAACGAAGGTCTGTCGCTCGGGTTCGCCATGCTGGACCGGACGCTAACGCAGGTTCTCGACGCGCTCGATCTGGAGCGTGTCGTGCTGGTGGCGCACGACATGTCCGGCCCGGCGGCCATCCGCTGGTGCGCCGCGCACCCCCAGCGTGCCCACGCCCTTGTCCTGCTCAACACCTACTACGGTTGGAACTCCGCCCGCATGCCACTCGCCCTCAAGCTGCTCCATCTGCCATACGTCGGCCGACTGGTGCGACGTTTCCTGGACATTGGCCGAACCGGGCTCTCATGGCAGGCCTATCGCTTGCAGGTCGGCGAGGTCTGGCCGGGCCGGGCGGCCGACAGTGAGCGCCTGTTGCGAATGTTCCACGGCGTGTTTCGCCACTCGCAAACGGCCCGACGCGCATTCCACACCGTCAACAACGAGATCGTGGGACAGATCGACACCAATCAGCGCAGTCTGGAAACGCTGACCGCGCTGCGCACGCCCACCCTCATCCTCTGGGGCGGGCAGGATCCCTACCTCAAGCCTGCCGTGGCGCGCCAGTTCCACCGACTGGTTCCAGACTCTCAACTCCACATGATTGCCGATGCTGGACACTTCCTGCAGCTCCAGGCGCCGGACGAGGTGGCCGACCTGATCCTGCGCTTCCTTCAACGAGCGGACGGCGACTAACCCGAAGCGCGTCGTCGCGGCGGATGCCGGTCCGAGCGCACGGCGTTGGATCCGCCCCGCCGCAGCTTGCGCGTCTCCGCCCGCGCGTCGTCGCGCGGACGTGCGCGGACCCCGGTAACCGCGCGCACGCCGCCCACAATCGCCGCGCGCTCATCGTCCGTCAGCGTCTCCCACCGGTAGTTGTGATCCGACTTGCGGATGAACTCCAGCAACCGGTTCCTCAGCGCCGACCACCCGCGCTGCTGGCGTTCTCGCAGCGCGGCGAACCCAGGACGCCGGCGCAGTGCCTCCCGGGCGTGTGGCAGGCACAGCGGATCGCCCTGGGGCAGCGCCTCCGCCAGATCTCGCTGATCGGCATGCTGCGTCAGCACGTCCATCACCCTTGCGGCCGCCGCCGCCTCCGCCTCGCAGACCGGACAGGTCGCAGGCGTCCGGGGCCGCCGCGAGACAGGCCTCGTCAGCCCGCGCAGCCGCGCGCGCACACCCGTGGTCCCGTCCCGACCGCCTGAATCACCCGAGCGATCCAACTCTTTCACCAAGGTGTTCAGGATGTCCCGGTAGGTAATGGCGACCGCCAGCGCATCCAGCTTCTCCAGGAAGTGGCCCGCGTGAACCTCGCAGAACCCGCGCGCCGCTCGAATATTCGCGCGCAGTTCCACGTCGTTCACGTGCTCATAGATGTACGAGCCCAGAAAGCGGTCGGCTCGTCGCGTTGACAGGCGGCAGATCGCGCAGCCTGCGCGCCCCAGCGCGTCCACAAGATCTTCGAAGGTCGCTTCTGTGCTCACGGTCTGCGGTTTTCCGGGCGGGCGGTTCGTAGTCTCCATGCAAGGTGCCACACGGCCGCCCCGGGTCGCCGCCGCTGACTGCGCCCGTATACTCTTGCCCGCTCGCCTCCGGCGCGGTTGCCATGTCCACGCACGCCATTGCTGTCATTCCCGGCGACGGGATCGGACTCGAAGTTATTCGCGAAGGCCGCCTCACCCTCGAGACGCTAGCCGAGGTCACCGGCGACCTGATCCTCGAGTTCGAGGACTTCCCCTGGGGCTGCCAGTACTACCTCGACCGCGGCGAGATGATGCCGTCCGACGCCTTGCGCACGCTGGAGCAGTTCGACGCCATCTACCTCGGCGCCTGCGGCTTTCCCGGGGTCCCCGACCCCATCTCGCAGCGCGAGATGATCCTGCTGATCAGGCAAAGCTTCCAGCTCTACGCCAACATTCGTCCCGTTCGCATCTGGCCGGGCGTCCCCAGCCCGCTGGCGGCTGACCGGCTGGAGGGGATTGACTTTATCTGCGTCCGCGAGAACTCCGAGGGCGAATACGCCGGCGCCGGCGGGCGCGTGCACCGCGGCACCCCGTACGAGGTGGCGCTCCAGACCACCGTGTTCACACGAGTGGGCGTTGAGCGCGTGATCCGGCATGCCTTTGAACTGACCGAGCGTCTCGGCCGTCGTCACGTCACCAACGTCACCAAGTCCAATGCCTTGCAATACGCGCCGGTGTTTTGGGACGAGGTGTTTGATGAAGTGGCGCGCGAATTCCCCGCCATCACGACTGACCGCAACCTGGTGGACGCCTGCGCGGCCCGCATGGTGCGCGATCCGCAAACCCTGGATGTTCTCGTAGCCTCCAACCTTTTTGGCGACATCCTGTCCGACATCGGCGGTGCGCTGATGGGAAGCCTTGGTGTTCCGCCCAGCGCCAACCTCAGTCCGGGCACCGGCTATCCGCCGATGTTCGAGCCGGTCCACGGCTCCGCGCCCGATATCGCCGGCCAGGAGAAGGCCAACCCGCTGGCCGCCATCTGGTCGGCGGCCATGATGGTGGATGAACTCGGCCATCCCGAGGCTGCCAACCTGCTGTTGGATGCCATGGCGGACGTGACCAGCGCGGGCGTTCTCACCGTCGATTTGGGTGGCGCCGCCTCCACCGGAGAGTGCGGCGAGGCCGTGCGTTCCGCCCTCAAGGCGCGTGCGTCCTGAAGGAACCGCTTGTCGCGGTGTGCGGGCCTGCCTACGATTGAACTCCTAGGCCCTTGACCTCCGGCCGCGGTCGGCCGCTCTGATACTCGATGTTCGGCATAGGTGTCGCTGAGTTCTTCGCAGTTCTTGTCCTGGCGCTCATTGTGCTGGGACCGGAGCGGCTGCCGCTTGCCATGCGCACCATGGGCCGCTGGGTGCGCCGCCTGCGCGAGATGACGCGCGAATTCCGCCAGGAATTCGCCGAAGAGTTCGCCGTCCTCTACGAGGAAATGGACGTCCTGCGCCAGGAAGCCGAGAACACGCGCAAGGAGCTGGCCGACATCCGCGCCGAACTCACGGACACCCTGCAGGGCGCCGCGGACGACGTAAACCTGGCCGGCCGGGGTGTCATGGAGGACCTGCGCGGCGCGGTCAACGCCACCGAAGACGCCTCCGCGTCCCCATCGTCGGATGCCGGCTCGCGGACTGGCGCGTCATCCGCATCGGCGCCCTCGCCGCCGGCACTCCCGGCGCCGGCGGCGACGAACGCACCGACCGCGCGCCCGGCGCCCACCGAGCCGCTGCCGGCAGCCGACGCCATGGCCCTGGCCATTCAGGACACCTTTGCTCCCGAAACCAAAGGTCAGGCTTCAGTCGCCCCACCGGCACCCGCCCCCGACCAGGCGACCCCGCAGCCGGCTGGTCAACGACTCACGGCGTTCGCGCCCGACGTCAACGGCCCGGCCGAGCCTGACCCACCGGCGCCGACCGCGGAGCCCTCAGCCGTGGCGCCGGCGCCCGCTCCGGCGGCAGCCGCCGCGGCCGTGGCCACTACGCCCGACGAGGCGGTGGCGCCGGCGGCGGCGCTCGGTCCGCCGACTCCGGGCTTGCAGAACCAGATGGGCGGCTTCATGCGGCTGATGGTCATGCAAGCGCTTGAGGCTGATCCTGGCTTCGCCGACCAGGCCGAAGCCGCCCTCCGCGGCCAGGCCCGCGCCGACGCCGAAAGCCTGGGCGACCTCGAAGACCCCGAGCCGCTGGACATAGCCCAGGCCTGGGCGGCACGCCGCCGCCATCTCGTGCCGCACGATTCAGTCGAAGTGGACCAGCGCGCGGAATCCTCGGCCGTGATCGAACTTGGAATCTGTCCCTACGGCCTCACGCCGGGAAACGACCATCCGGTCTGCAACGTCAGCAACGTCTACGACGACGAGTTTTTCAAACAGTTCGACATGAAGGCCACCTACACCACGCGCATGAGCGACGGGGCGTCAAGTTGCCAACTCGTCATCCTCACGCATGCCCGCATGCGTCAGTTCGGTCTCAAGATCGAAGACGACACGCGTGACCGCGATGCATCCGCTGCCGAGCAGGAGGTCGTGATCTAGTGCCCACCGGTGAGCGAAGGCGGCTTGCGGACGCCAGGCCGTCGGCTGCCGCCTCCTCTCGATTGGCCGCTGAGCCTGGCTAGGCACCGGCGCCTGATCGGCCGCCGCACGTTCGGGGCGGCACTTGCCGCGGGGCTCCTGGCCGCCTGCGGCGAGTCCACCCAGTCGCCGGGCAGTGCGCCTGCCGATCCGTCCGACGCGGAACGCCGTGTCTACAAGGAGACCGTCGCTGCCATCCTGACGGATGAGCGAGCCGCGTTCGACGCCTTCTTTGGTCCCTCTGCCGATGCCTGGGCCAACGTGGAAGGTATGTCCGGGGCCGAGCCGCTGGCCGTCGCCTTTCTCAATTCCATGACCAACGCCCAGGTGCGCGCTGACAAACTGGAATCCCCGGCCAGAGCCACGCTCTTTCACGGCTCGTTTCTCGAACACTTTGACCGCTTCGTGGCCGACGCCGCGGGCATTCTGGGCGCGATCCGCTCCGGGAAGGCCGAGGATGCCCTGGCGACCTATCACCGACTCCGGCGCGGCGCGTTTGCCCGCCTGGACTTCCTGGCCGACCGGCTGTCGCTCATTGACGCCTGAGCCGCCAGCCGGCTGAAGGCGCCCCCCACCGTCGTGCCACCGCGGGCGCGACGGACTTCAGCTACGAATCGGGCGCCTCGCCGGAACGGTAGCGGTCTCGGAGTCTCGTCTGGCGCTTCGGCTTGGCGGATGAGTCCGCTGGGTGACCGTTGTGCCCGTTCGAGCCGTCGCCATTGCCGCCAACCGTGTACGGCCGCGGTTCGGCGTCAGCGCCTACCAGCACGCCGCCCTCGGGCAGCGCTTTCAGGACCTTGCCCTCGGCAATCTGCGCGTCCCAGCGCTGCACCATGTCTTCCACGTCCTGGCCGTCCACCTCGTCGTTCGTGATCAACTCCTGGGCCACTTCATGCACCGCGCCCGAGTACTCCGAGAGCAGGCCCTTGACCTTGCGGTACTCCTGCTCCAGCACCTGGTCGATCTTGCGCTTCATGCGCGGATCGGTGGCGTCCACCGCCGGACCGAACGGCAGCGACGAGTAGAAGCTGCCGTCCATGCCCCAGAAGCTGAGCATCTGGAAGGCCAAATGCGTGGCGCCGGCGAAGTCGGACGTGACGCCCAGCGTCTGCGACCCGAGAAAGAGCTCTTCGGCGGCGCGGCTGCCCAGGCTTACTTGAATGCTGGCCAGCAACTCTTCGCGAATGAGTACGCGCTTCTCTTCCACCGGCTTGAACGCCGCCAACCCCAGGGCGTCGCCGTGGCGAATGATGGTGACCTTGGTCAGGCGTTCCCAGGTCTTGAGTTTCACCTGCGCGATGGCATGCCCGGCTTCGTGGTAGGCCAGTCGCCGGCGGTCCTCGTCGGTCAGGCCGCGAATCGGTTCGCGCAGCCCCCACTCATGGTTCTCACGCGCTTGGGTGAAGTCGCCATAGTTGATGGCGTCGCGCGCGTCGAAGTGCGCGTGGATCACGGCTTCGTTGATCACGAATTTGATGGCCACTGGCGTGTACAGAATGGTGTCGTTCGCCATGCGGTCCACCGGCATGTCTTCGTGCCGCACCTTGGCCAAGTAGTACTCGATGATGTCCTTGCGTCCGTCCAGGTCCGGCAGGTCGACGTGGATCTTGCGGTCGAACCGGCCTGGCCGCAGCAGCGCGTGATCCAGCGCCGAGGCCAGGTTGGTGGCACCCAGGGTGAGTACGATCGGCGGCATGGCTCGGGCCTTTCGCAGGCCCACCGTCCGCAGCAGTCGCGTGAAGAATCCGCTGTCGAAGTTCGGCGGGTCCATCTGCAGCAGCAACTCGTTCAGCAGGCCAGCACCGGCCCCTCCGCCTAACATGCCGCCCATCATCATGCCGCCGCCCGTCTGCCCGGCGCGGGCCATGCCGATGGCGTCGATCTCGTCGATGAAGATGATGGCGGCGCCGTGCTTGCGCGCCAGCTTGCGCGCCTTGCCGTAGAGCATCCGCACCCGCAGGTTGCCGATGCCCATGAACATGTTCTGGAACCCGGGCGCCGAGGCGTAGGCGAAGGGGATGTTGGCCTCGTTGGCGATCACCTGCGCCAGGTAGCTCTTGCCGGTGCCCGGCGGGCCTTCCAGCAGCACGCCGCGCGTGATCTCGCCGCCCATGCGCTTGAAGGCCTTCGCGCCTTGCAGCAAGCGAACCACCCGCCGCGCCACTTCCAGCACCTGGTCGTTGCCGCGATAGTCGGTGAAGTACACCCCGGTCTCGCCCGGTTGGACCCAATAGACCCGGCCCCGACCCAGGAGGTAGAAGAGTGCGCCGAACTGAACGACCATGAACATCATGGCGAACATCAATTGCGCAACGAAGCCCAGGATGCCCAGCGTCAGTTCTGATGCGTTCGTCAAGCCATAGATCAACAGGCTTGTGAGCAGCACGTACGTGAGCAGCCCGCGCCAGTGCTCGCGCAGGAACGTGAGCGGGCTGCGGCGCATATGCGCCTCGCGCCGCAGTTCGGAGTCCATGGAGGCCATCGCGATACCTCGATTCCGGGCTAGTCAGCCCCGACGGACGCCGGACACCCGGCAGCCGCCCGCGGGGAGTGTCTGGAGTATAGCCCCGCCCTTTTGGCGCGACGGTATCGAAGGTCACCCAGTCCGCCTGGCGGATGGCTAGCCGAAGCCGATGACGAAACGTACGACGCCGAAGACCAACGCGGCATAGACGCCCACGGCCACCCCCAGCGCCACGCCTGGTCGTGTCTGCGTCGCCTTGGAAACCGCCGCGGCTAGCACCAGCAACAACCCGACGGACAAGCCGCAGGCCGCGATGGCGGCCGGACGTTCGGTCCGCGCAAAGTCGCCGAGCGCTTCGCCGAAAGTTCGTGACTGATAGAGGCGCACATTCATGTCCAGGTCGCGCGTCTCGGCCAGCGAGCGGTGCGGGTCAAGCAATTGCCCGTCGCGCAGACCGTCAGACGAGACGCCTTCCAGGGCGAATCCGGCTTCCGCGTCGGCGCCTCGAACCTCGATTACGAATGTTCGCCCCGCCGAATCCTGCAAGGGGGCAAACGACAGCCGAGCCGTGCCCCGCACCGGACTGGCGGCCAGCGTCAACACCTGCCGGGTCACGTGAGCGCCCTCGGCGTCTCGGACTTCAACCGCTACCGACGCCGTGTCTTCAACTGGCGCGATCCCGATGTCGATACGGTTCAGGCCGTCGCGCTCGGCCGTCACGGTCTGCGCAACCGCGACCCCGGGGGCAAATCCTTCAAGGCGGAACGTCGGAATCAGCTTGGGACTGATTGGCAACTCGGCACGAGTTGTCCAAATGCCAGCCAGCAACATCCCCATGAGAACAGCGGCTGCCGCCCACGCACGAATTACGGCGCGCGTTGGGGTCATTGCCGGTCAGGGTCCAGTCGGTACACCTCACGCCGCAGCGGCCCGTCGCCTGCCGAATCGATCAGCGTCGCCGTTCCCCCGTCTACAAGCGTTGCGAGTCCTTCAAGTTGCCGAGGGCTCAGGCGCTCGGGAAGGATGTACAGGTGCGAAATGGCCAGGTCGGCCAGCCGTGCGGAGTCAAGCGTTTGATGCGCCGCCTGGTAACGCGACGCATAGGCCTGGTCGTGCCCGTACCAGTCGTGCCCCATTGGCACCGAGGCCCCCAGGGCTGTCACGTACTTGGTCACGGCCGCATCCCCGCTCGAGTGCAGGTCAAACCAGTCCAGCGCCCCAGGAGCCACCAGCACTCGAGGCGTCGTCTCGCTTTGCGCCACCAGGCGCGGGACGAGTTGCAGATCAAGGGCGTAGTCGCGACCTTCGCGCCTGGTGGCAAGCTCCGGCCACGCGAAGGCGCTGGCGACATAACCGCAGGCGGCCAGCGCGACCAGTCCGGCCGCCAACGCGCCGGCAATCCGGCGACGGCTGCCTCCTGGAAGCAACGTCGCTGCATCCGTGGCGGCCACCGCCGCCGCCGCGTAGCCAAAAGCCATCCCCGACTGCGTGAATCTGAACATGTCCCAGGGGTAGGTCCGCAGCGTGACCAGCGCCGTCAGCCCAAACGACGCCAGCGCCGTGAGCGCCAGCAGTGCACCCAGCACGTGGCCGCGGCGTGCCAGCCACGCGAACGCCGCCAGCGCCAGGATCGGCGTGAAACCCACGTCCAGCAGAAACTGGAGGGACCACATCGGCGTCCAGCCGTCGCCGCTGGCAAGCCGCTCAGTGATCGCCGCCCGCGGCAGATTGGCAAGCGCCGCCGTTGGCGCTTGCAGGGTCTGCGCACCCGAGAACGCGGCTCCCAGGCGACCTCGAACCTCGCCCGCTGAACTTTCCGCGGCCAGCAGTCCTGAAGCTCCGGCGACGATGAGCGCCAATAGCGCGCCGAACACAATGAGCTGACGCGCCTCGGGTCGGCGCGCGACGCCGACGCCGACCAATCGCCGCACCACATCGGCCAGCACGGCGGCCGCAACCACGGCAAACAGCGATTCGGCGGCCGCGGCCAGCGTCCCGAGCAGCAGCGCCGCCGTCGCGGCGAGTGCCAACGCTCGCCGGCCGCTTGCCTGGAACGCTTCCACGTACGCCCATATCCCGACCGGAGCAAGCATGTAGCCAAAGACCAACGAGCCATTGATCCCGGCGAGCTGCCCGACCGGACCTGGATGTGTCAGTCCGCCCGGAAGACGCTCGAGCGTTGTGAGGAGTCGGTCGAGGCCCGTGCCATCACCGGAGGGTGGGAGCGTCCCGCTAATCCAACTAATCGAGCCTCCGGCGGCGTAGGCTGTGCCTGCCAGCAGGCCGGCTGCCACAGAGGCATGCCGCGCCACGGCGGCGCACATCGTCAATGCTCCCAGTGCGGCGGCCGTGGCCGTGAGGCCTGCCAGCGCGGTCGCCGCCGGTAGACCGCCGATGCGCGCCACGGCGGCCGCCACGTAGTGATACGCGAGCCGGTAGGAAAGCGGATGATCCGGTTCCAGCGGATGCCGCAATTCCTGCGGCTCGTTGATCAGCATTGAAACCAACCCGGTGTGCTGAAAGAGGTTTTCGTGCGAGATTCCGCCCCAGATTGATGCCGACCAGAGTGCATAAGCCCCGGTGGCGCTTAGCAGTCCCAGCGCCGTGAGAGCGAGGGTTGCCTGGGCATCAAGCGACCAGGTCCAAGGTGGCACTGGTTCCGTGGCAATTTGTCGGGCGCCGACCCACAGCGCGCCCAGCAGCGCGGCCAGACCCGCGATGATGGCCAGATATGGAATCGAGCGCCCGAACCAAAGTAGAGCCAAGGCGGTCAGTCCGAGACCCGCGGCAAGCGCGGGAGGTGCGACGATCCAGACTCGACCATCCGCCAGCCCACGGCGTCCCAGGGCAATGCACGCCGACGCGATAGCCAGAACCAGGACTCCCAGCAGAACGGTGGCCACGCTCAGGCCACCTTGGCATGAGGCCAGGCCTGCGCCGGCCGAATCACGCCGCCATGCCTGTGGACGCTCGTGGTGAACTCGCAGGCGGACGGCGCGTGTCAGTAATGGAGAAGGTCCGGCACGCAGCCGACTCGCGTGTCATTGCGGTGCTCCTGGCGACCACTGGTTTGGCGTTGTCGCTCGTCGCGCGTGTGTTCGAGGCCAAGACGTTCCTGTACGCCGACTTGCAGCACTTCTTCAAGTTTGCGGAAGTCGCGTTTACCTCTGCGCACTTCGACTACTACGCGTCGTTCGCCGATCAAACCTACACGTACGCGCATTTGCCCCTGTTCCCGCTGTTGCTGGCGCCGTTCCATCGCTTCGCGTTGCAGGTCGGCTGGGAACCGATTTTCATGGTCAAGGGGCTGGTGCATGCGTTCGAAGTCGGCACCTTCATTCTCATCATTGTCTACGCCGTCCGTCAGCACGTGCCGGCCGTGCCGGCCACGGCGTTGGGTCTGGCCTGGCTGGCCGCGCCCTGGCAATTCGAAGCCAGTGCTCTCAACGGCCACGTCACATCCGTTGCCGCATTCTTTTTGCTGGCCGCGGTGCTTCGCCGCGACGTGGCGTGGCAGGCAGGGGCATTGATGGCGCTCTCCACCTCGGCGCGGACGGAATTCATCATTGCGGCGCTGGCGCTGGGTGGCTGGTATGTACGCCGCGACCTGCGTTATGGCCTTGGATACGCGGCGGGTGGGCTCGGAGTCGCGGCCGCGATCGTTGGGCCCTTTCTGCTGCGTGACGCCGCGGCGCTGCATTGGGGAGTGATCGGTCATTTGCAGGGCCGCGGCGACGGACTTCCGGTTCTGCGGGGCTTCCTCCAGCCTCTCACCGGAGGATTCCCGGCTGCTCTCGAAGGACCGCAGGATTGGGCGATGCGCGTGGCCGTGGTGCTTGCCCCGCTGGTTGGCTGGGCCAGTCGTGACTTGGGCGTGGGGCTCTTGCGAGCGTCGTCGTTGTACGCCCTGGCCCTCGCGCTCGGGCACGGCCGCTACTTTGTACTTCCGCTTACGGCCGGCATTGTTGCCGCCGCTACGCCAACTCGCTGGCCCTGGCTTGCCGTCGCCTTTCTCCTCGAGTTTGTCGCGCCGATTCCGCGCGACCTTCGTTGGATCATTCGCACGTTCGGCATCGCGGCGCTCTTTGCCTGGACGCCGCTGCACGCGCTGTGGTTCAGATCTCGCCGGCCCGCGCGATCGGACGGCGCCAGGCTTCGGTGAGACGATCCTCGAGGCTGGACGGCGGCCAACCCCGCCTGCTAGTGCGGGGGCCCGTCATGCCAGCGGCGGGCAAACTGGTCCAGCCGCGCCTTCGCCGCGCCAAACACCGTGTCCGAAGCTTGGTGGGCAACGGCGTCCTGGGCGCCCGCGGGACGACCGGTGAGGAATTCGACGGCCTCCGCGACCTGCCGAGCCGAGTAGATGTGAAACGTTCCGTCGTCCACCGCGCCCGCCACATCCCAGCGCAGCGTCAGATTCCGCACGTTGCTTGCGGGAATCAGCACGCCTTGACGCCCGGTCAGGCCCTGGCGGACGCAGAGGTCGTAAAAGCCTTCAATCTTCTGCGTGACACCGCCCACGGCCTGCACGTTCCCGTGCTGGTTGATGGATCCCGTCACGGCCGTGCCCTGGTCCAGCGGGTAGTCGGAGAGGGCCGAAAGCAGCGCCAGCAATTCCGCCAGCGAGGCGCTATCGCCCTCCACGCCCCAATACGACTGTTCAAACGCGATGCTGGCACTCATGGTCAGTGGGCCGCCCTGGCCGAACACGCCGTTGAGATACCCGGCCAGGATCATCGCGCCTTTGTCGTGAATTGGTCCTGACATCTTGGCCTCGCGGTCGATGCTGATCACCCCGTCGCGTCCCGCGAACACCCGCGCCGTGATTCGGTTGGGTTGGCCGAACTCGTGGCCGCCGACACCGATCACCGTGAGGCCGTTGAGCTGACCCACGGCCGACCCGTCCGCGTCGATCATGATCGTCCCATCCACCATCCGGTCGCGCATACGGCTTTCGAGCCAATTCGATCGCCGGATGCGTTCGTCAATCGAGCTCCACACATCCCGTTCAGTCACCAGGTCGGCGCCCCGATGGCGTGCCCAATACTCGGCTTCGCGCACGATGTCGCTGATGTCCCCGAAGCGAGTGGAGAGCTTGGTGCGGTCGCCGGCCAGCCGGACGCCCTCTTCCACGATCCGCGCCACCGCGGAGCGGTCGAAGTGCCGCAGGTTCTCGTCGGCGCAACGGGCGGCGATGAACTGGGCATACCGCGTTGTGTTTTCGGCGTTCAGGTCGATTTCCGTCTCGAACTCGGCGAGGACTTTGAACATCTGCCCGAATTCCGGGTCAAGCTCGTAGAGCAGCGCGTATACGTCCGGCGGCCCGACCAGCGCGACCTTTAGATCGAGCGGGATCGGCTCCGGTTCCAGCCGCGCCGCCAACACCAACCCCAGCTCGTCGGCCACGCTTTCAATTCGCACTCGCTCGTTGCGCAGGGATCGCTTCAGGGCCGCGTATGAGGCGCCGGATTGCAACAGGTCGTTTGCGTCCAGCACCAGGTAGCCCCCGTTGGCCCGGTGCAGGGCCCCAGGCTGGATCAGCGTGAAGTCGGTGACGCTGACGCCCAGTTCAGTCCTGGCTTCCACGCGCCCAAACAGGTGCGGGTGGGTGGGGTGGGTATCGCGAACCAGCGGGGCGCCGGTTCCCGGTTGGTGCGTCACCAGCACGTTCACCCGGTAGGGCAGGTGGGGGTCCGGCGCCGGACCCGGCCGTTGGGTTGGCAGCGAGGTCTCGTCGGATTCGAGAAAGCTCTCGTGATGCCTCGTGACGTGTGCTTCCACGGCGTCGAGATGCGCCGTGACCTCCGGCAGGGCCGCGTACTCCTCACGCAGGTCGTCCAGTAAGGGCTTGGTCACGCTCCGGGCCACGTCGGCGTTCAGGTCGTTGAGCGTGGAGCGCGCCGCGCGCTGGCGCCGGCGCAGCCGCCGCATCAGCCGCCCGAGCTGGTCTTCCAACTCCTGGCTCGTGGACTCGATGCGCTCGCGCTCGGCGGCGTTCAGGTCGCCCAGCGCCTCGGCAGGCAAAGGGCGGCCATCCGCGACGGGCGAGACGCTAAGGCCCACCGGCGACTGCGTCACGGCAAACCCACGCTCCGACGCGCGCTGTTCGAAGGCGCGAAATGCGTCCCGTCGCTCGTTCTGCACGGCTTGCGTCACGGCGTCGCGTTGGGTCTGGTACTGCTCGGTGTCAAAGGCTCGCTGCAAATCGTGACCCAGCGTTTCCACGACTTCGCGCAGTTGGGCGAGGAAGGTCGGCGCCTGGCCCGCCGGCAGCCGCAGGGCGCGCGGTCGACTGCTGTTGTCAAAGTTGTGGACATAGCACCAGTCGTGCGGGGTCGGCCGGCTCGCCGCCTCGGCCCGGAGCCGCGCCATGATCATCGAGGTGCGCCCGGTCCCAGGCGTGCCGGCGGCATAGATGTTGAAGCCGCGGCTACGAATGTCCACGCCGAACTCAAGCGAGCGTTCGGCGCGTTCCTGGCCGATCAGCGCGTCGGGCGGCGTCAGTTCGGCGGTGGTCTGAAACGGGAGGTCGCTCGGGTTGCAGGTCCAGCGCACCTCGGCGGCCGTGAGGCGCCGCGCCCCGCCGCCGGATTCTTCAGGATTCGCCACGCCCGAACTGGCCACGCTCCAGCCCCTCGGGCGGCAAGCGCGCGAAGTCTAGCAGTGTCGCGCGCCCGTGCATCCACCGGAGTCCCTACACTGCGAACGCCTGCAGCAGGGTCCAAGCGCATGAAAATCCTCATCTACATGCCCAGCCAATGGGCGGATGAGTGGTCCGAGATGCCGACGACGTTCCCGGGCCACGACTTCGCCTTTGTCTCCGACGTTCCTTCGGCGGTCGCGGAGATTCGCGACGCGGAAGTTCTGATCGTGCTGGGCGCGGGCATCGAGCCCGAGGTGCTGGACGCGGGCGCGGTGCTGAAGTGGGTGCAGGTGGCCAGCGCCGGTGTGGATGCGCTCGCCGCCATGGGGGCGGATCGCTACGGCCACCTTCTGATCACGAATGCGCGCGCCTTGCTGGCCTCGCACGTCGCCGAGACGGCCGTGGCGCTGCTGACGGCCTTGACCCGCGGTATCCACCACGCCGCCCTGCGACAGACCGAGCACCGCTGGGTGATGGACTACAACTACGACGAGGTGGCCGGCAAGCGGGCGCTTATCGTGGGCGTGGGCGGCATTGGTCGCGCCGTCGCCCGTCGCTACCACGCGCTCGAAATGGAGGTCCGTGGCGCCGACATGTTCGCTGCCGATCCCGACGATCATCTCCGGTCGGTTGACGACGTATCGGCCTTGCCTGACCTGCTGCCGGAAACCGACGTGCTGACCCTGTGCTGCCCCTACACGCCGCAGACGCACCACTTGATCGACCAGGCAGCCTTTGATGCCATGCGCGACGGGGCCTACCTCATTAATGTGGCGCGCGGCGCCTGTGTCGATACCGCCGCCTTGATACGGACGGTCCGCGCGGGACGGCTCCGCGGCGTGGGTCTGGACGTGGTGGAGGACGAACCCTTGTCGCCGGAGAGTGAAGTCTGGGACTTGCCAAACGTGTTGATCTCACCCCACATGGCCGGATCCTCGCCCCGCCGCGCCGAACGCGTCATCCCCTTCGTCAGCGAAAACCTGCGTCGCTACTTCGCTGGCGAGCCGGTGAACAACGTGGTGGACCTCAGCCTCGGGTTCTAGCCTCCGGGCACGCCGCGAGACAGGATGATCGGCTCCGCGTAGCCCCCGGCGCCCAGGCTAAATGGCGTGGCTCATGCCGCCGTCAATCGCAATGGCCGCGCCGGTGATGTACGCCGCCCGCGGCGAGACCAGAAACGCCACCAGATCCGCCACTTCGCCGGCGTGTCCAATGCGACCCAGCGGCACGCCCACGCCGGCTCGAGCGTAGAAGTCCTCCAGCGTGCCCTGGCGGCCGGTCGCTTCCCAGCGGCGTTCCCATTGCGCGCTGCGGATCGACCCCAGCATCACCGTGTTCACCCGCACGCCCGCGTCCGCGTAGTCCTTGGACATGGCCTTGGTCAGGGCGATGCCGGCGGCGCGAGTCACCGTGGTGGGAACCGAGGCCCGCGACGGCTCCCGGCCACCCGTGGACGTGATGTTGACGATGGACCCGCCGCCGCGCCGCAGGTAGGGCAGCGCCGCGCGCGAGCAGCGGATGGCCCCGAAGAGCTTGACGTCCAGGTCGGCCTGCCACATCTCGTCGCTGGCGCCGTCAAAGCGGTGGGCGCCCGTCGCTCCGGCGTTGTTCACCAGGATGTCCAGGCGCCCCAGGGCAGTCGCGGCGGTTTCCACGAAGGCTCGAGCGGAATCCGCCTGGCTCACGTCCGCCTGGATCGGCAGCACGCGGCGGCCGCTGGCTTGGGCAATGTCGTGCGCGGCGTCCTCCAGCACACGCTGTCGGCGGGCGGCGATGGCCACGTCGCAGCCTTCGCGCGCCAGCGCGGCCGCAATGGCGCGGCCCACACCTTCGCTGCCGCCGGTGACGGCTGCCGCCAGTCCCTCAAGCTTGAGCTTCACGTGCGCTGGGGATTAGCTCGCGGCTTCTCCGGCCGCCGTGCGCTCCCGCATCAGCAGCTCGCGCCCCTTGCGGATGATCTCTTCGCGCTGCCGCTGCTGCCAGCTCATGCCGGTTTTGGAGATGAACCAGAGGCGTCGCGAATAGCCCGGGATGCCTATCCAGACCACTTCCTGCCAGGGCGGCATGCGGGTCGGAGGCGCCACGCCGTCCCAGTGCACGGGGGTTTCATTGATAGTGAAGGCCACGAGTTGCTCCCTGGGCGTTGGTCAGTCGCGACGCGACCGGCGTAGATTATCGATCAGGCTCCGATGGGCGTCGGGCGATCGCGCCCGCTCCGCCAGTTTCCGGCGCACGGCGCGCTCGCCGTAGTGGCGCGCGGCCATGTAGGCGGCGGCGGCGATCAGGACGATGATGCCAATTGCCCCGATGGTGTTCTGCAACTCCTCGCGGAAGAACCAGAAGCCGGTGAACACCCGCAACCCGATCACAATCAGATAGATCGTGGCCGTCACGGACAGCGCATAAGCCAGCCGGCGCCGCAGCCCGCTGTAGATCAGGAACGGGACGGTCGCAACTAGCATCCCAAACAGGAGTACACGGAACATGGCAGGAGATCAGGCGCGCGTCGCCTGATCGTAGCATCGGCCCTTCGCCGATCGGACCAACGCCGGGCGCACGGCTCCAGTCCATGCGCTACGCTATGCGCCACCCGCATGACGCTGGCCTTGGCGACGCCTACCACTTGATTGGTGAGGTTCGCTTAGTCTGGCGCCACTCGAGAGCTGTTACGCACCCACGCCGATGAACGATCGTCGACGGATGACCTGGATTGCCGGGGTCGGGCGCGCCGCTCGTTCACTCGCCGACAACCCGTCGGCGCCCCGCTAATCACCCCACCGCGTACCTGATCGAGAGGATCCCTACCTTGTCCGCGATGTACGACCCACGTTACGAGCACGATTCGTGCGGCGTGGGCTTCGTTGCGGACATCCAGGGCCGCCGCTCGCACCGGATTGTGGAGCGCGCGCTGGAAGCGGTGGCCTCGCTCACGCACCGCGGCGCCATTGCCGCCGACGCGCGCACCGGCGACGGAGCCGGCATCCTGACCCAGCTCCCCCGCGAGTTGCTGGTCAGCGCCTACGCCGAGCAGGGATGGCCCAGCGTTGACCCGGCCCGTATGGCGGTCGGCGTGTTCTTCCTGGATCGGCATGACCCGCGCGGCACCCACCGGGCCCAGGTCCTGGCCGAGTCGGTCTGCGCCGCTCGCGGCTTCAGCGTGGCGGGCTGGCGCGACGTGCCGCTGGACCGGAACGTGCTGGGGGCCTCCGGCGGCAGCACGATGCCCGACATCAAGCATCTCCTGTTGGTCGACAGTAAAGACACAGGTGATGTCCTAGCCGCGGAGCAGCGGCTCTTCCTGGCACGCAAGGAGCTGGAGCGACGGTTCCGCGCCGAGGCGCTGCAGGCCAATTACGTCGTCTCGTTGTCCGCCCGCACCATTGTCTACAAGGGCCTGATCGTCGGAACCGAGGTCGGCCACTTCTATACCGATCTCAGCGACCCGCGCTACCGCACGGCCGTGGCGGTCTTCCATCAGCGCTACAGCACCAACACCAGCCCAACCTGGCAGCTGGCCCAGCCGTTCCGAATGCTGGCGCACAACGGCGAGATCAACACCCTCGACGGAAACCGCAACTGGATGCGGGCGCGCGAAGGCGCGCTGGAATGCCCGGTCTTCGGCGACGATGTCGCGACGTTACGCCCATTGACCGACCACGTCGGTTCCGACGCGTCCGACTCGTGCAGCCTCGACCACGCGCTCGAGTTGCTCACGCTGGCCGGGCGCAATCTGGTGCACAGCGCCATGGTGCTCGTGCCAGAGGCCTGGCGCTTCGCGGCGGAAATGCCGGCGGCGCTGCAAGAGTTCTACGCGTATCACGCTTGTCTCATGGAGCCGTGGGACGGTCCCGCCGCGCTGGCTTTCACCGACGGACGCTGGGTCTGTGGAGCGCTGGACCGCAACGGCCTGCGTCCGGCCCGCTACATCGTGACCGACGACGACATGGTGCTGATGGCGTCCGAAGTCGGTGTGATCGACATCGACGACGCCCACATCGTCTCCAAGGGCCGTCTCGGCCCGGGTCGAATGATCGCTGTCGATCTTGAAACTGGCCGCCTGCTCACCGACTACGCCGCCAAGCGCGACATCGTTGAGAACAAGCCCTACGGCGAGTGGTTCCGCGCCCAGCGCGCAACACTCGACCAGTCCACGCCGGTCAGCGTCTCCAGCAACGGCGCGGGGCTGGCCGGGCCCGAGTTGCAGCGGCGCCAGCGCGCGCTGGGGTTCACGCGCGAGGACTTGACTCACGTCCTCGAGCCCATGGCCCTGCAGGCCATCGACCCGGTTTTCTCGATGGGCAACGACGCGCCGCTGGCCGTCATGTCCCGTTTCCATCCGTCCCTCTTCGGCTACCTCAAGCAGCGTTTCGCGCAAGTCACCAACCCACCGATCGATCCGCTGCGTGAAAAGCTGGTCATGTCGCTGATGACACGTCTCGGCGCGCGCGGAAACCTCCTCGCACCCACGGCCGAGGCCGCGCACCTGCTGCACCTGGAATCGCCCGTGCTCAGCGATGACGACCTGCGGCGAATCGACGAGCTGGACGATCCCGCCTTCGCCACGGCCTGGCTCGACGCCGTGTTCCCGGTCGCCGAGGGCCCGGCGGGGCTGGCGCCGGCGCTTGACCAGCTGGTGCGCCAGGCGCTGGCCGCCATCGACGCCGGCGCGCGCATGCTGATCATCAGCGACCGTGCCATGGATGGCGCGCGCGCCGCCATTCCCATCGCCTTGGCGGTGGGTGCGCTGCACCACGCCCTGATCGAGGGCGGGCGTCGCCTGCACGCCAGCATCATCGTCCACACCGCGCAGGCCTGGGACGTGCATCACCTGTGCGCGCTCATCGGCTTCGGGGCTGGCGCCGTGAACCCGTACCTCGCCCTCGCCACCGTCAACAGCCTTCAGGCCGCCAGCGCGAACGGCTCGGAAGACCTGTCGCACACCTACCTGCGCATAGCCGAGGACGGCGTGCGCAAGGTGCTCTCCAAGATGGGCATCTCCACCCTCGGCAGCTACCAGGGCGCCCAGATCTTCGAAGCCGTCGGACTGTCTCCCGAGGTGATCGAGCGGTGCTTCCGCGGCACGCCGTCACGCGTCGGCGGCATCGGCTTCCAGGAACTCGCGGCGGATGTGCTGGCGCGCCATGCGGAAGCGTTTGAGCCGGAAGCCCCGCCGCCGCCGGCTGACATCGGCTGGGCGCGCTATCGGCGTAACGGCGAGTTCCACGCCGCCAACCCAGGCTTCGTCAAGGCCATGCAGCGAGCCCTGCGGACCGGCGATCCCGACGACTTCGCCGCCTACGACAGCGTGGTCAACGACCGCGACCCCTACGCCATCCGGGACCTCCTGCGTTTCGTCCCCCACGGCGATCCAATGCCTCTGGACGACGTCGAGCCCATCGAAACCATCGTTCGCCGCTTCACCACCACGGCCATGTCCATCGGCGCCCTCAGCCCGGAGGCGCACAGCACCCTCAGCAAGGCCATGAACCGGCTGGGCGCGCGCAGCAACACCGGCGAAGGCGGCGAGGACCGCACCTGGTACACCCCTGACGAACACGGCGACGAACCCGACAGCCGCATCAAGCAGGTCGCCTCGGGTCGATTCGGCGTAACCCCGCTCTACCTCTCCAAGGCCGAGCAGCTGGAAATCAAGATTGCGCAAGGCTCCAAGCCGGGCGAGGGCGGGCAGCTACCGGCCCTCAAGGTGTCCCCCTACATCGCCGGCCTGCGCCACACCATCCCGGGCATTCCCCTCATTTCGCCGCCGCCGCACCACGACATCTACAGCATCGAGGACCTGGCGCAGCTGATCTACGACCTCAAGCACGCCAACCCCAACGCCGCGGTGGGCGTGAAGCTGGTCGCCGAGTCCGGCGTGGGGACCATCGCCGCCGGCGTGGCCAAGGCCTACGCCGACTACGTGCTCATCAGCGGCCACGACGGCGGCACCGGCGCTTCACCGATCAGTTCGATCAAGAACGCCGGCGTGCCGTGGGAAATCGGGCTCGTCGAAACGCAGCACGTGCTGGTTCGCAACGGTCTGCGCGACCGCATCCTGGTCAAGACCGACGGCGGTCTGAAGACGTCGCGCGACGTGGTGATCGCGGGCATTCTCGGGGCCGAGGAATTCGGCTTCGGCACCGTGGCCGCCGTGGCCGTGGGTTGCATCATGGCCCGCCAGTGCCACCTCAACACCTGCCCCGTCGGCGTGGCCACCCAGCGCGCGGACCTTCGTGAGCGCTTCGCGGGCGAGCCGGAACACGTGATCCGGTTCTTCACCCACCTGGCCCAGGGCGTCCGCGAGATCATGGCCAGCCTGGGCGTGGCGCGGTTTAACGACTTGGTCGGCCAGGTCCACTATCTGGAACCCGACCCTGACCTGGATGCCGGCCGAGCGTCGGCTCTCGATCTGCACGACCTGCTGTCCCCGCCGGACGAGACGCACGTGTCCCCCCTGCGCCGCCACCGCGCACGCAACGACCGCCCGCATGACATTCATCTGGACACACAGATCATCGACCGCCTGGACATGGCCGCGCTCCCGGACGTGTCCCTGGCGCTGGAACTTCCGATCGCCAATACCGACCGCGCTGTCGGCGCCCAGCTCAGTGGCGCCATCGTGCGCGCTGGCTGTGAGGACGGATTGGCCGACGAGGCAATTCGTCTCAGGTACCGCGGGACCGCCGGCCAGAGCTTTGGCGCCTTCGTCATCCGCGGCCTGCGCCTGGACCTGATCGGCGAAGCCAACGACTACGTGGGCAAGGGCCTGGGCGGCGGCATCCTGACCATCCGACCGCCCGATACCGCGGCGTTTGCCCCCGAAGACAACGTGATCATGGGCAACACCGTCCTCTACGGCGCCACCTCCGGCCGGCTCTTCGCGGCCGGGCGTGCCGGCGAACGTTTCGCGGTCCGCAACAGCGGGGCCCACACCGTCGTCGAGGGTGTGGGCGACCACGGCTGCGAATACATGACCGGCGGCACGGTTGTCGTGCTCGGTCCGACCGGCCGCAACTTCGCTGCCGGCATGTCGGCCGGCACGGCGTATATCTACGACCGAGGCGAGGTCTTCCTGAAGCGATACAACCCTGAACTGGTCGGCGTGGCCCGCGTTGCGACGGCTCAGGCCGACGAGGAACTGCGCGGCCTGATCGCCGCCCACGTTGACGCCACCGGCAGTGCCCTGGGACGCCGAATCCTTGACTCCTGGACGACCGAGGTCGGGAACTTCTGGCAGGTCACCCCCAACCCGCCGGTGGTTGACACCGAAGCGCCGCCCAAGGCCGACGCGGCGCGCGCGCGCCGCGCGGTGGAATCTCGCCGCCGGGCCGCCCTGCGACACGGCGGACGCCGCACGACCGCGGCTACGTCCTGAGACCTGCGTAGATGGCAGGCAGCCTGCGCTTGGCCGCCTGGGGTGGCGCGCTGTGTTTGGTCGTGCTGATCGCCATCATTGGTGGCATCGTGGGCGGCCTGATCGGCCTGCAGAGCGGCGACCCGCGCGGACCGTTCGACCCCACGCTCAACGGCGGTATGCGCGGCGCCTATGCGGGGCTGGCCGCTGGCGCTGCGCTGGCAACGCCCCTCGCGCTGCTCTTCGCCAGGTCGGTTCGCCGCTGGGCGCGCGCCGCCGACCGCGGACGCGGCCATGCCTGAACGCCCAATCGACAACCCCGGCCGCGTCCTGATTGCCGGTGAGAACCACATCCTGCGCCTGCACGCGGGTCCGGACGGTCCCGACGCCGCTCTCGTCAATCACTTTCGCTTGAGGCTCAGCCCCCACGGTCCCGGCCACGCCGTGTTCGTGCTGGCCGACCCAAACGCCGCCGACCCGCGCAACGCCTGCTACACCGACAACCCCGCGCTGGCGACCTGGTTGCTGGATTGGTATCTGCGCCGCAGCCTGATCTACCAGGATCTGCGGGGACTGAACGACCTACCGATCGTCCCGGCCGGCGGTTTCACCTTTGTGGATGAACTCCCCCGACGCTGGACGGAAACGGTCCGAACCGGCGACGTGACGGTCCGCGCGGTCTGGAAGGACTTGGCCGCGCCGTTCCAAGTCGAACGGCACGGACCGACCGGCGAGCCAGGCGCGATGGATGTCTTCTCCGTGCTGCTATCCGCGTCGGACGCTTCCCTCGCTATCAGCGAGCAAGCGTTGCCCGGCGTCGTTTTCCCACGCCAGGTAGGCCGGCAGCCCATAACCAGCGCATTCCTGGCCTTCGCCGAATCGTGGGTTGAGGCGCCGAGTGCGCCCTGAAGTCCCCGCGTTGGCAAAGGCGCCGCCGCTGGACACCAAAGGCCCACCGGTCGGCTGATCCCCTGGATTCGGTCGGGCGCCGGTCTGGTAGCCCGGGCTAGGGCGCCAGAACTTCCAGGCGCCGCTTGCGCGCTACCTCGCGCCCGCCCAGGTAGACGGACACGGTTCTGGCGATATTGCAGACGTTCTCGGCCGCGTCGCCGTCCACTACCAGCAGATCGGCCTGTCGTCCCGGAACCAGTTCGCCGGTGACGCCGCCAAGGCCAATGGCTCGGGCCGCCGCGCCCGTCACCAGGTGGATGGCGTCCACTGGAGTCGTGTCCAGGGCCACCGTGGCACTGATGACGGAGAGCGGAAATTCGTGGAATGGCGTGTCGATCACGCCGGCGTCACTCGACACCACGTGGGGCGCCCCGCGTTCCCGCATGTACCGGAAATTCGCGCCGGCGGCCCGGATGCGTTCACGCTCGTCCGCGGGCAGTGCGTCCAGGTGCGCCAGGTCGCGGAACGGCGTCCGGTTCATCGCGGCCAGCGTCATGTGGATCGATTGATGGGTCGCGTCCACGCGCTCCACGGCCGCTTCGTCCATCACCGATTCGCCGCGAATCCCCTCGGGGGTCAGCCAGGAACAGTGCTCGAGCGTATCCACGCCGGCATCAATGGCGTCGCGGCACCCGTCGGCCCCCAGCACATGGGCGGCAACGTGGCGCCGCAGACGGTGGGCGTCGATTACCAGCGCGCGCAGCGTCTCCAGGTCGTACTGCGACTGCCCGGCCTGAGATCCGGGAGTCATCATGCCGCCCGTGGCCATGATCTTGATGAAGTCGGCTCCAACTTCGACCATCCGGCGCGCGGCCCGAAGCACCTCGTCGCGCGAGTCGGCGCGCAGTCCGCACCAGTTCAGGTGCCCGCCGGTGGTCGTGATCGGCGCCCCGCACACCAGCAGGCGCGGCCCCAGCACTTGACCGGACCGCAGTGCGTCGCGCACCAGCATGTTCAGCGTCAGGTAGCCGCCGGTGTCTCGCAGGGTAGTCACGCCCGTGGCGAGCGCCCGCTGGCCGTTGACGATGGCCGTCATCACGCGCTGCTCGTTCGACGCGGATTTGTGGGCCGCCAGCGTGCGTTCGTGGCTCTCATGGGCGCCGAACTGCAGGTGGCAATGGCAGTCGATGAGGCCGGGCATGATCGTGGCGTCGCCGTAGTCGACTACAACCGCGTCGTCCGCGTAAACGCCCGCCGGACCAATGTGGGTGATCACGCCGTCGCGAACAACGATGTCAGTGTCGTGGCACGGGTCCGCGCCGGTTCCGTCAACCAGCGTGGCCGCGCGCAGAACCAGATCCGCCATTAGCTGTTGCCTCTATCGCGGACGGCGCAGTCTATCGGCCCGCGCCCGGTGGCCGTCCGCGTGGCGCCCCTAACCGCGCCCAATGAATGACTGACCCACGGGCAGGACGGTGGCTTCCAGCATGTTCACGTGGTCGGGCATGGCGGCCATGGTCACGGCGGCGGCTGCCAGTTCGTCCACCGTCATCATCGGTTCCTCGTCCTCGCGCCGCTGGGTGCCGGTGCGACGCTCCACCCAGGTGTTGCCCGGGTTGAGGCAACTGCAGGACACGCCGTGGGCACGGCCTTCCAGTGCGATCACCTGGGTCAGGCCCCAAAGTCCGAACTTGGACGCGCTGTAGGAGGCCGACCCCGGCCGTACGCGCTGCGACGAGATGCTGGCCACATTGATGATCCGCCCGCGGCCGGCCGCCACCATGACCCGCAATGCGGCCCGCGCACACAGAAACGGGCCGGTCAGGTTGACGTCCAGCGTGCGCTGCCAGTCGGCCAGCGCCATATCCACCAGCGGGGAGTGCTGGGCAATGCCGGCGTTGTTGACCAGGAGATCTAACGTCCCGAACCTCGCCAGGGTCTGGTCGACCAGCCGGTTGACCGCGTCCTCGTCGGTCACGTCCGTCGGAATGACCGCTACTTGCGCGCCCAGGCCCCGAAACTCCTCGGCGGCGTCATCCAGCAGCGCCGCGTCCCGCGCCGCCAGGGCCAGGCTGGCGCCCGCGCGCGCAAACCCGCGCGCGATGCCCCGGCCAATCCCGCGGTTCGATCCGGTCACGATTGCGACCTTGCCGTCCAGTACGCCCATGGGTCCCTCCATACAACTTCTGCTCTGTGCGCATTATCGGAATCAGGCGGCAACCATGGGTGCGGCACGCCGACCCTGGCTCGGTAAGCTCAAGCGGGCTGGTAGCTCAGTTGGCAGAGCAGCGGACTTTTAATCCGAAGGTCGTGGGTTCGAGACCCACCCGGCCCACCAGCGAGTGCTACCCGGCAAGCTGAACCAGGGACTTGTCGAAGTCGTCGCGGCCACGGAGCACTGGCGAGCGGCCGTTGTGGCGCGTTCCAATTTCCGGCGCCCGCTGGAGCGCCAGCCACGGGCTGCTTGCGTCAGGCTACGACATCGATTAAGGTGGCTGTCCGCCTTAAAGAGTCCCAATATCCTGCGCCTGCAGGGGTACGCTGAGTTTTTTGACCGGGGTGTATAGTGCCGGCAGCTTGCTATCGGACCAGTGGCGGATGATGGTCGGCATTGACGACTCTCCCCCGTCGTGTCGGGATCAGACCTATCGACAACCATGAGGGACGTGCAACGCGAACTCAGGAGTGCGAAATTCCTAAACGCCGTGCATGGCGGCACGGAGGGAGTTAAGCCTTAGACTGGATTTCTCGCTCGAGTAAGTGTCCGGCGACCGCTCGTCACTATCGCGATCTGGCTGGTTGTGGCAGTCACTGCAGCCGGGCTCGGTTCCAGCCTGCTTGAAAGCGCCACGACCACGGAATTGCGACTGACCTCCGGCGCAGACTCGCAGCGAGCCG
>JAKZUJ010000218.1:0-4019 GCA_047516685.1 Chloroflexota bacterium
GACCGCTCGCCCGACGCCAACCCCAACGGGTCCATCGACGATATCGCGGGCATCTGCAACGCCGGGCGCAACGTGGTCGGCATGATGCCGCACCCCGAGCGCGCCTCCGAGGCCGCCCTGGGCGGCGAGGACGGGCGCGCGATCTGGGATTCGCTCCTGGCAGCGGCCGGCGCATGACGCTCACCCCAACCCACGAGCCGCCCAGCGACGCAACCCTCCGCGAGGTCGCCCTGACCCGCGGCGAATACCATTTCGCCGCCGATCTCCTGGACCGTCCGCCCAACGCGGTGGAGCTTGGAATCATCGGCGGCATGTGGAGCGAGCACTGCGGCTACAAGCACTCTCGTCCGCTCCTGAGTCGCCTGCCCAGCGAGGGTCCACAGGTCCTCATCGGCCCCGGCGAAGAGAACGCCGGCGTCGTGGACATCGGCCACGGTCTGGCCATCGTGATGAAGATCGAGAGCCACAACCACCCCAGCGCCGTTGAACCCTTTCAGGGCGCCGCCACCGGCGTGGGCGGCATCCTTCGCGACATTTTCACCATGGGCGCGCGCCCCATCGCCATCCTGGACAGTCTCCGCTTCGGTCCGCTCGAAGACCGCCGCGGACGCTACCTCGCCAACAGCATCGTCGGCGGCGTGGGCTGGTATGGGAACTGCATGGGCGTCCCCACCGTTGGCGGCGAGGTCTACGTTGCCGGCGCGTACCGCGGCAATCCGCTCGTGAATGCCATGTGCGTGGGTCTGATCGAGCACTCGCAGCTCACCAGCGCCGCCGCCAGCGGCGCCGGCAACGAACTGATCCTGGTCGGCGCCGATACCGGCCGCGACGGCATCCACGGCGCAACCTTCGCCTCGGTCGACGATCCCGAAGCCTCCCACCGCGGCGTCGTTCAGGTGGGCAACCCCTTCATGGAAAAGCTGCTGCTGGAAGCCTGCCTGGAGGTTCTCACCAGCACGGACGCAATCCTTGGTCTTCAGGACCTCGGCGCAACCGGCCTCACCAGCGCCTCGGTCGAATCCGCCGGCCGCGGCGGCACTGGCGTGGCTCTCCACGTGGACCGCATCGCCCGTCGCGCCTCCGGCATGACGCCGTACGAAGTTATGCTAAGTGAGAGTCAGGAGCGCATGCTCGTCGTCGCCGCCCGCGGCCGCGCCCACGAAATCCAGCAGGTCTTCACCAAGTGGGGCCTCCACAGCGACGTCATCGGCGAAGTCACCGAATCCGGCCTCCTGGAAGTCATCGACAACGGCCAACGCGCGGCCACCCTGCCGATCAACATGCTGACCGACGCACCCACCTACACCTATCCGGTTGAGCGCCCCGCCTATCTGGACGACGTCGGCTCGCTCGACCTGGAAGCCCTGCCCGAACCGAAGGATCCGACCGAGTCCTTCCTGCAACTCCTCGCCTCACCCAACATCGCCAGCCGTCGGCCCATTTACCGGCAATACGACCACATGGTTGGCGCGAACACCGTCATCGCGCCGGGCGGCGACGCCGCTCTCCTGCGCATCAAGGACGCCCCGCTCGCCGTGGCGCTCGCCACCGACGGCAATGGCCGCACCACCTACCTCGACCCGTTTGTTGGCGGCGCGGCGGCCGTTGCCGAATCCGCCCGCAACGTCTCCTGCACAGGCGCGCGGCCGGTTGCGTTCACCAACTGCCTCAACTTCGGTTCGCCCGAACAGCCCGCCGCCTATTACCAGTTGTCCCAGGCCATCGACGGCATGGCGGCCGCCAGCCGGGCCCTGGAAACCCCCGTCGTCAGCGGCAACGTCAGCCTCTACAACGAGTCCAGCGGCCAGGCCATCTGGCCAACCCCCGTGGTTGGGATGCTGGGGGTCCTCAACGAACTGGACCGGCGCTGCGGCATCGGTTTCTCCAGCGACGGCGACGAGATCGCCGTCCTCGGCGCGGGACGCCCCAGGCTCGACGGCAGCGAGTATCTATCCATCGCTCACGGCCTCGTCGCCGGCCGCCCCGAGCTGCGACTGGTCGACGAAGTCGCCGTGCAGCGCCTCGTGCGTGAGCTGATTGCCGGCCGCCTGCTGTCGTCCGCCCACGATTGCTCCGACGGCGGGCTGGCCACGGCCCTGGCGGAGTCGGCCTTCGCCGGTGGGCGCGGCGTTCAGGCCCCCGGTTTCCCGATAACCGGCCGTCTGGACGAGACCCTCTTCGGCGAGTCCCAGTCCCGCATCGTCGTCAGCTATTCGCCCCTGGCCGGTGCGGCCGTGGCCGCCGCCGCCGCAACCCTGTCCGTCCCCTTGACGCCACTGGGCGTGGTAAACGGAAGCCGCTTGCAGATCGGCCCGATCGACGTCTCGTTGGACGAGGCCGAGCGAGTCTGGGCGGACGGTCTGGAACAGGCGCTAGCCGGACATGCCCCACCGGGCTAAGATGAAGCACGGGGTACATGTCGCGGAAGATCCTTCTCTGGCGCTGAGCCTGGGTCCGACTTACGAACCTGCCGCCCCCGACGGCTCGCCAAACTTGCGCGAAGCCTGCGGGGTCATCGGCATCCACGGCGCTACCGACGACGCGGCCGTCCAAACTTACTTCGCCCTCTTTGCCGTGCAGCATCGCGGGCAGGAAAGCGCCGGCATCGCCGTCGGCGACGGGCAGCGCCTCCACGCCGAACGTCGTATGGGGCTGGTCTCGCGCGTCTTCTCCGACCACCGGCTGGCCCGACTCAAAGGACACTTGGCGATCGGTCATTGCCGCTATTCGACCGCCGGATCCAGCAACGCCTCCAACATCCAGCCAATCCTGCGAAACACCGATATCGGCCCGATGGCCCTCGGCCACAACGGCAACATCGTCAACGCGCTCGACCTCCGCAACGACGCCGCCGGGGATTCCGTCCCGGAGACCTCCACTACCGACTCCGCGGTCGTTGCCGACCTCATTGCCACCGCCCCCGGCGCAACAATGGTCGACCGCGTGCGTCACGTCGTGCCGCGTCTGCACGGGTCGTTTTGCCTGATCATCGCCACGCCCAACCAATTGATCGCCGTCCGCGACGGCATGGGCAACCGCCCGTTGTCCATCGGCCGGGTCAATGGAACAAGGGTCGTAGCCTCGGAGACCTGCGCGCTCGACACCATTGGCGCCGTCTACGAACGCGACATCGAACCCGGCGAGCTCGTGGCCATTGACGACGACGGCATGCAGTCATTCAAGCTCGAAATGCCTCAGCGCCACGCCATGTGCGCGTTCGAGTACATCTACTTCTCGCGTCCCGATTCGATGCTCGATGGCGCCAGCGTCCACTCCGCGCGCCGCTCCATGGGCCGTCTGCTCGCCCGCCAACATCCCGTCGACGCCGACATCGTCATCGGCGTACCCGACTCTGCAACCGCCGCCGCCACCGGCTACGCCGAGGAGTCCGGCCTGCCCTACGGCGACGGCTTCGTGCGCAACCGCTACATCGGCCGAACCTTTATCGAACCCACCCCGCGCCTCCGCAAACTCGGGGTCCGCCTCAAGTACAGCGCGCTGCCCGATATCACCAGCGGCAAGCGCGTGGTCATGGTCGACGACACCATCGTGCGCGGCACCACCCAGGCCTCGCTCGTCAGGCTGCTGCGCCAAGAGGGCGGCGCGTCCGAGGTGCACGTGCGCATCACCGCGCCGCCGATCCGCTGGCCCTGTTTCCTGGGCATTGACATTCCCGATCCCGACGACCTGATCGCCCACAAGTTGCTGGTTAATCAGATCTGTGAGGAAATCGGCGCCGATAGCCTCGGCTACTCATCCACCGACAACCTCGTCCAGGCCATCGGACGGTCGCGTGATCGTCTCTGTCTCGGCTGTTTCACGCAGAGCTACCCGCTGGACGTTCAACTTCGCTTCGACAAATTCCTGCTCGAACGTTCCGAGAACATCGCGACCGCCATGGTGTTCCCGAGCGAGGCCACGATCGACCGTCTCGAGCCGGGCAGGCCGACTACTGGCTGACTCGGCGGTCCGCGCGTGACAGGCAGCCTCGAATCCAGCTACGCCGCGGCCGGCGTTGA
>JAKZUJ010000219.1:0-8101 GCA_047516685.1 Chloroflexota bacterium
AGCAGCAAGTAGGGCTGTTCGATTAGTTCTCGGATGCGGGCGAGGAAGCGGGCGGCGGGGGCGCCGTCGATGATGCGGTGGTCGAAGGTGAGGCTGAGGGTCATGGAGAGTTCGGCGGTGACCTGGCCGTCGCGGGCGACGGCCTTTTCGCGGAGTGCGCCCACGCCCAGGATGGCTGATTCGGGCGGGTTGAGCACCGGGGTAAAGGCGTCGACGCCGAAGACGCCGAGGTTGGAGATGGTGAAGGTGCCGCCGGTGATGTCGTCCAGGTCCAGGCGGTTGGCGCGGGCGCGCTCGACCACGCCACGCAGGTCGCCGGCGATTTCCGTCAGCGACTTGCGGTCGGCCTGCTTGACGTTGGCGACGACCAGGTCGCCGCCGGCCTCAATGGCCAGGCCCACGTTCACCGCGTCGTGCAGACGAATCGCATCGCCCTCGATGCTGGCGTTGGCGCGCGGGTGTTCGCGCAGCGCGTGGGCGCAGATGCGGATGAGCAGGTCGTTGTAGCTGATGCGGAATCCAAGGGTCGGTTCGTGTCGGCCGGCCAGCTCGGTGCGCAGTTCGTGGAAGCGGCGGGCGTCGGCCTCGGCCACCAGCGTGACCTGGGCGCTCTCGCGCAGGCTCTGCTGCATGCGCTCGGCGATCACGCGGCGCACGCCTTCCAGCGGGATGACGCCGCCGGCGGCGACTTCGGCCGCAACCGGGGCGACTGCCAGCGGGGGCGCCGCGGCAACTGGCATTGGTGCGATTGCCGGAGCGGCAGCCGCGGCGGTTACGTCTTTCTCGATGATGCGACCGCCGGGGCCGGACCCCATCAAGCGCGCGAGATCGATGCCCATCTCCCGGGCCACACGCTTGGCCAGCGGCGATGCCTTGACACGGCCACTGGCCGGCGGGGCCACTGCGACCGGCGCAGCAGCGATCGCCTGCGGCGGGGCCACTGGCGCGGGTGGTTCGACTCGGCCCTCCGAGAGACTTCGGGCCGGCTCACCACGAACGGGGAGTGGCGCGGGGGCTGGCGGCGGCGGAGCGGCCGGCGGCGGGGCCGCCGCCGCGGCGGCTGGTGGGTTCGGGTCTTCCGCCGGTGGGGTTTCGCCGGGTTCCAGAATCCAGGCCAACAGGCCCTGCACTTTGACCAAATCGCCCGGCCCGGCGGCGATGCCGCCCAGGATGCCGGCGGCCGGCGCTGCCACGCGGGCGCTGATCTTGTCGGTCTCGAACTCCAGGACTTCGTCGCCCTTGGCGACTTCGGCGCCTTCCTCAACCAGCCACTCGGTGACGGCGCCTTCTTCCATTGTCATCCCCATCAGGGGCATGCGGACGGCGGTAGCCACGGGTCTAGTAGACGCCTTGGAGCGACTGCCGGATGGCCGCCACGACCTGGGCCGTGTCGGGGAACGAGGCCAGTTCCAGCGGCTCGGAGAAGGGAACGGGCGCGTGGGCCGCACCGACGCGCAGCACCGGCGCGTCCAGGTCGTCGAACGCAAGTTCCTGGATCTGGGAGGCGATCTCCGCGCCGAATCCGCCAAAGCGTACGGCTTCGTAGAGCACCACCGCGCGGTGGGTCTTGCGGACGGAGCGCAGGACGGTGTCGGTGTCCAGCGGGTAGAGCGAGCGGATGTCCACGACTTCCACGCTGATGCCTTCGGCCGCCAACTGCTCGGCGGCCTCCAGGGCATTGTGGGTCTGGCGCGCGTAGGTAATAACGCTCACGTCGTCGCCTTCGCGCTTCACGTCGGCGACGCCGATGGGGACCAGGTATTCGCCTTCGGGCACGTGGCCGCGCATGGAGTAGATGGCCTTGTGCTCGAACATGACGACCACGTTGTCCTCGCGGATGGCCGACTTGAGCAGGCCCTTGGCGTCATAGGGCGTGGAGGCGGTGATGACCTTGAGGCCCGGCACGTGGGCAAACCAGGCTTCCAGGCTCTGGGTGTGCTGGGCGGCGTTGCCGGTGCCGGCCCCAAAGGGGGCGCGGTAGGTGAGGGGCAGCTTGGCCTTGCCGCCGAACATGTAGCGATTCTTGGCCGCCTGGTTGACGATCTGGTCCATGGCGATGCCCATGAAATCGCTGTACATGAACTCGGCGATGGGCCGGCTGCCGGTGAGGGCGGCGCCAATGCCCAGGCCCGCGATGGCAGCTTCGGCGATGGGGGTGTCGACGATGCGGTCCGGCCCCCACTTCTCGAGGAGGCCCTGGGTGACGGCGTAGGCGCCGCCCCAGACGCCGACTTCCTCGCCCACCACGAACACGGTGGGGTCGCGGGTCAATTCCTCGTCGATGGCCTCGCGCAGGGCCTCGCTCATGAAGATCTCGCGCGTGCCGGTCTGGGCAGCGGACGGTTGGGCTGTGGTGACGGCCATGGTTGTTACTCCACGTAGACGTCGCGCTCGACAACGTCCACGTTGGGCCAGGGGCTGGCCTCGGCGAACGCCACGGCGTGTTCGATATCACGCTCGATCTGCGCGTCGATCGCTTGGAAGCCATCCTCGTCGAGCCGCTCCGCCTCGTTGACGGTCTTGAGGAAGCGCTCGATGGGGTCGCGGGCGACCCACGCGGCGATTTCCTCCTTGGTGCGGTAGTTCTTCTGGTCCAGCACGGTATGGCCCTTGTGGCGGTAGGTGAGGGCCTCGATGAGGGAGGGGCCTTCGCCGCGGCGGGCGCGGTCCGCAGCCTTCTTGGTGACAGCGTAGACCTCGAAGACGTCGTTGCCGTCGATGCAGGCGCTGGGGATGCCGTAGGCGGGGCCGCGCAAGTTGATGGGGGCGGCGTTGGAGAAGTCGGTGTGGGTGGCCATGCCGTACTGGTTGTTTTCGCAGACGAAGACGGCCGGGAGGTTCATGGTGGAGGCGACGTTGACGCCTTCGTGGAAGGCGCCAGTAGGTCCGGCGCCGTCGCCGAAGAAGGCGACAGTGACTTTGCCGTCCTTGCGCAGCTTGGAGCCGAGGGCGGCGCCGGCGGCGATGGGGATGCCGGCGCCCACGATGCCGTTGGCGCCGAGGTTGCCGAGTTCAATGTCGGCGATGTGCATGGAACCGCCCTTGCCGCCGCTGTAGCCCGTGGTGCGGCCAAAGAGCTCGGCCATCATCTTGTCCATGCGGGCGCCCTTGGCGATGCAGTGGCCGTGACCGCGGTGGGTGCTGGTGATGAAGTCGCCTTCGTCAAGGGCGGCGCAGACGCCGGTGGCGGTGGCTTCCTCGCCGATGTAGAAGTGCAGGGCGCCGCGCATTTTGGCGGCGAGGAAGGCTTCTTCGGCGGTTTCCTCGAAGCGGCGGATGCTCCGCATGATGCGGTAGATCCAGCGGAGCTGGTCGTCGGTGAGCCCCTCCAGCACGCCGTTGATGGAGACAGGTTGTTGCTCTGCCAAGGCGCGCCTCCGTTTGCGAGCGGGCGGGTAGGTTCCGCAGCCGCCAAGCCGAACCGGTCTAGGTTACCGGCGCCAGAGTATATCCGGGCGGGGCGGCCTGGGCGGGGTCGATCAGATTCCTCGGCAGGCTGAGGGGAAGCTGACCATGAACGTGAGGGGTTGCGGGCGTGAAATCGAGTTTGGGGTGGGTACCCGCGAAAGTGGGTACGACGGAGGGTGCGGATGGGCCGGGTCGGGACAACGGGCGCGTGGACCTGGCTAGCGGTGGTCGGCCGCGTGGGTTTGCAGGTCGGTGTGGCGGGCGAGGGTGTCGAAGTCGGCGTCGTGTGAAGGATTGGAATTCCGGCGCGGATGGCGTCGCAGACGGTAGATCCGGCGTCGCACCGGAACTCTATTTGGGCTTGGGCGTGGGTCGTGACGACCACGGGCGACTGGCACGTAGTGCTGCGAGGTCGCCTTCCCAGCCAATCCCACGGAGCGCGCGAGCTTCGTCAACCGTCAGAGGTTCGGCCGCCGGGGCCCGCAGGGCGACGTTAGTAGCCGCACCCTTGGTCGTGAGTTGATTGCTCCGCATCACCTCGGCGCAGGCTTGGTCGTCGATGTATTCGTCGGTGCGTGCCATGTACCCACCGTACACAAACGGCACAGGGGTCTGGCGACGTGATGCGCGTTTAGGGGTGGGTGGCGGTCCAGAGCTGTTTGAGGGTGGTGGTGGGGACGGCGGGAAAGGGGTTGAAGTGGGTGAGGTCGTGAAGGATGAGGTTGGCTTCGGTCAGGGCGGTGCGGATTTCGGTTTCGGGGAACCAGCGGGCGGTGAGGGTGTCGTGGACGGGTGGGCGGTCGGGTCGTTCGATGCGGAGGCGCATGGTGGTTTGAGGGCCGTCTGACTCGAAGCGGCGGTGCAGCGTGAAGCCGCGGCCGTGTTCGGTGACGGGGTCGCGCCAGAGGCTTTCGAAGGCGTGTTCTGAATTGAGGTCGAATACGAACACCCCGCCGGGGCGAAGGTGGGCGGCCACGCGGGCGAAGGTGCGGGTGAGGTCGGCCACCTCGGGCAAATGGTTGAGGCTGACGTAAAGGCAGGTGACGGCGTCGACGGGGCGGACGGTGTCAAAGTCACGCATGTCGGCTTCGAGAAAGGTGACCTGGCGGCCGGCGGTTCGGCGGCGGGCTTGGTGGAGCATGGCGGCGGAGAGGTCAATGCCGATGACCCGGGTGCCGCCGTGGGCCTGCAGGAGGGTGTGGGTACCGGTGCCGCAGGCGAGGTCGATCAGGCGGGACGGACGCCCGACATGGGCGGCGAGCCGCTGGTTAACGCGCGGGGCGACGAGGATGGCGTACTCAAGGCCGTACAGGCGCTGCCAGGCGTCGTAGATCTCGGCGAATGCGCCGTAGGGCGGCGAGGGATCCCCCGCCGGGGCTGGCGTGGTGCTCAGGCGCCGCCCTGGAGCCAGTCGGGGACGTCGCCGCCAGCGATGCCGTCGTCCCAAGTCTTGGAGGTGACGGCGAGGTTTTCGCCGTCGAGGGACTCGGTGACGAGCAGGGGCGCTCGGACGCCGCCGTCGGTGACGACGATGGACCGGGCAATGACAGCGCCAGTCGCGCGGACGTTGAGGACGGCTTCGACGCGGCCGGCCTCGATGCGGTCGGCGCGGACGGTTTTGCCGCTGACGCCGACGGCCTGCATGAGGCCAACGACTTCGATTTCCTTGTCGGAGGAGACGACCGCGCCCTGGGCTTCGAGGGTCTCGCCGTAGATGGCGGCGTTGACGATGGTGTCGCCCGAAACGTGGAGTTCGTCGCCTTCCACGATGATGCGGAAGCCGGGAAAAATAATGGCCGTGTCGACGCGGGTGGTGGTGGCCGGGATGCGAAGTACGTTCTGGCCGTCGATTTCCTCGGTGGTGGCGCCTTCGGGCGCGATCGAGCCGCGCGGCGAGTCAACGGACTTGACTTCCCGATAAAAGACATCGCCGGTCATGCCTGGGCCTCCGGGCGGGGTTGGTTGGTAAGGATAGCGAGTGGATTCGTGGCTGGTGGCTGGTGGCTCGTGCGGATGGTGGGTTGGTGGTTGCTGTAACGAGTCGGGTTAGTTGATGCGCCAGTGGGGAGGGTGGTGGTGGAGGACGCGGTGGACTTCGGTGGCGGCGTGGGTGGAGGTGCGTATGGCGGACTCGATGGTGATGCCGGCGACGTGGGGGGAGAAGAGGCAGTTGGGGGCGCTGAGGAGGGGGCTGTTGGCCGGGGGTTCTTGCTCGAAAACGTCGATGGCGGCGGCGGCGATGGTTCCCTGGGTCAGGGCGTCGGCCAGGGCATGTTCGTCGACGACGGGGCCGCGGCAGGTGTTGACGAGGACGGCGTGGCGGCGCATCTGAGTCAGACGCTCGGCGTTGATGAGGTGACGGGTGTCGGGCGTGAGCGGGGTGTGCAAGGTGACGATGTCGGAGCGCTGGAGCAGTTCCTCGAGCGAGTCGACGGGATCGCCGCCGTGGTCGCGGACGATCTGGGCGGGGACGAAGGGGTCGAAGACGAGGCCCTGCATGTCGAGCCCCAGGGTGAAGGCGCGGAGCACGCGCAGGCCGACGCGGCCGCCGCCGATGACGCCGACGGTGCGGCCGTCGATTTCGCGGGCGGGAAGGTCGCCGGTGTCGCGCCAGCCGCCGGCGCGGACGAGGCGGTCGCGCTCGGACAGGCGCTTGAGCAGTGCCAGGGCAGCGGCGACGGTGAATTCGGCCACGGAGGCGAAGTTGGCCTCCGGGGTAATGCAGACGGGAATGCCGCGGCGGGTGGCGTGATCCACATTCACGCTGTCCACGCCGACGCCGTGTTTCTGGATGAGGCGCAGGTTGGGCGCGGCGTCGATGACGGCGGCGGTGATCGGCGCAACCCGCACGATGATGGCGCTGGCGGCTTGGGCCACGGCCAGGATGGAGGCTTCGTCAGGGCGTTCGGGGCGGATGACGGTGGCGAAGGTTTCAAGGGCGTCGATGCCGTCCTGGTGGATTTGCTCGGTAACGAGGACGGCGGGGCGCTGGGCGTCGTTCATGCGGGCAAGGGGTCGATTGGCGGCCGGTTGGGCCGGTCGACCAGGTGGGTGTACTTGAGGGCGTTGCCAGTGTTGAGGAGGACGATGCGCTCGTCGCGGCCGATGTCGCCGCGTTCCAACAGCTTGGCGAGGGCGGGCACGAGGGCCGCGCCTTCGGGGGCGGCCATGACGCCTTCGAGGGCGGCGAGCCGGCGCATGCCGTCGACGAGTTCGTCATCATCCACGGCGACGGCGGTTCCGCCGGTTTCGCGCAGGATGCGCAGGATGAGGCGGTGGGCGAAGGGCAGAGGCACGAGCAGGCCGTTGGCGATGGTGTGGGGATCGGCGGGGCGCTCGGCGTCCGGCAAGCCGGAATCATAGGCCTTGACGATGGGGGAGCAGTCCGAGGCCTGGACGGCGATGAGGCGGGGCGGCGTGCCCTTCAGCCAGCCGAGTTGGGCGAGTTCGCGCATGGCTTTCCAGACGCCGATGAGGCCGACGCCGCCGCCGGTGGGATAGAGCACGACGTCGGGCGGATCCCAGTCGAAGGCCTCGGCAATTTCGAGGCCCATGGTCTTCTTGCCTTCGACGCGATAAGGCTCTTTCATGGTGGAGGCGTCGAACCAGCCGGCCTGGGCGCTGCGCTCGGAGGCGATGCGGCCGGCGTCGCTGATGACGCCGCGGACTTCGGTGACGTCGGCGCCGTAGGCGATGCATTCGGCCTTGATGGGGTCGGGGGTGTTGACGGGCATGACAACGCGCAAGGTGATGCCCCAGGCGGCGCAGTAGGCGGCCCAGGCGCTGCCGGCGTTGCCGGCGGTGGGGATGGCGATGTCGCGGACGCCCAGTTCGTACGCGCGGGCCACGCCGACGGCCGCGCCGCGGGCCTTGAAGGTGCCGGTGGGGTTGGCGCCTTCGTCCTTGAGCCAGAGGTTGGTGAGGCCGAACTGATTGCCCAGGCGGTTGAGTCGAAACAGGGGGGTTGCGCCAGCGCCGAGGTCGGGGGCCTGGTAGGGGTTGTCGAGCGGGAGGAGTTCGCGGAAGCGCCAGAGGTCGTGGGGGCGCTGACGGATGTCATCCGGAGTGACGGAGGCGCGGACGGCGTCGAGGTCGTACTCCGGCAGGAGGGTTGCGCCAGCGCCGTGGCTCACGGATTGGAGGACTGTGGGGTCATGCGCGTGGCCGGTTTCGGCGCAGCGGAGGGTGGTCAGGAAGGAGGTGAAGGGGCGGTCGGACACAGAGCACGCCAGGGAGTGAAGTGTGGCGGATGGGGAGCCTAACGCATGGGAGGCTGATTGGGGCGGATCGGTCTGAGTGGTGGGGAACTCTTGATGCGTGGCGACGTAACCGGGGCTTCGAGAGGAGGACGCTGCGCCCACGCTCCGCAAACGGCACATCCCCGTCCTCCAACTCGCCACTGGGGGTGGAAACCATGTCTCGGAACACGCGTCCGCCATGTCTGCGGTCTGGACAACCGCAAGGGCGAGGTGTTGCCGGGAGGCGCGGTGCGGAGGGGGGTAGCCGCTCCGCACCGCTGTTAGGGCAAGGTCAGTGGGTGACGGGCTTGGCGCCGGCGAGCTGCTTGAGCTTGGGCAGGCTGAGGATGGAGATGAGGCGCTTGCGTCCGCTGGCCGGGGCGAGGGCGCCGGCGTGGCGCAGCTTGTTGACGGCAAGGCTTACGCTTTCGCGGACGGTGCCCAGGCGCTGGGCG
>JAKZUJ010000220.1:0-5584 GCA_047516685.1 Chloroflexota bacterium
CTACGCCGACGCCTACTTCGGCCTGCTCGAATCACTCCTGCGGCTCTTCGGCCGGCCCGTCGATCTCGTCGTCGACTCCGCCATTGAAAACCCCTACTTCCGGCAGGCGGTCGAAGAAACCCGGACCCCCATCTATGCGGCGTGAAACTGCCAAATTTCTGTACGACATCCAGAGCGCGGTCCAACGTCTCCAAGAGTTCACGTCCGGCAAGGGTCCAGGTCGAACAGCAGCGCCCCCAGCCGCCCCTCAAGCCTCAGCACCCCCGCCACGCGTACCCTGTCAGTCGCAAACTCAGGCCACGCCGCCGCTACACCCCAAAGTCGCCCCATGTACGACCCACACCTCAGACTCTTCATCGACGACCACGAAATCGCCTATCGCCGCGGACTCACCCGTTTCATCGAGCGGCCCCAGCGCATCCAGCCCAAGCCGGTCCTGACCGCCGAGCACGCCTGGGAACAGACCCGCATAAACCTCTGGGGATCTGTCTATTGGGACGACCGGCACGACTGCTTTCGCATGTGGTACCTGGTCGACGACAAGTCCCGCCGCGACCGCTTTCAGAACGCCCTCTGCCACGCCACCTCGCCCGACGGCGTTACCTGGACTCGCGGCGCCTACACCCACGTCGACCATCCCGCCGGCGTGACCACCGGCATCGTCTACGGCGAACGGCGCCAGCCCGAAGTGCGCCGCCTTGGCCCTCCCACGGTGCTCATCGACCCGCTCGAACCCGACCCCAACCGCCGCTACAAGCTCGTCGCCTTCTTTACGGATCTGGACAACAACCGGGGCTATGTCGTCGCGTTCAGCGGCGACGGCATCCACTGGAACCCCACCCCCGGCCGCGTGCATTTACCTCGCGGCGACCGCACCTGCGTCATGCAGGACTTCAAGCGCGGCGGCTTCGCCATGACCACTCGACACGACCACGCCTTGCGTGACCGCGCCGCCGGCCATGCCTTTAGGCGCGACATTGCCATCTCCCGCTCCGACGACCTGCTGACCTGGACACCCTCCAGCGTGATCGTCGATGCCGACGACAACGACCCACCCGCCACCGAGTTCTACGGCATGCCCTTCTTCACGTGGGGCAACCAATACATCGGCCTGCTGGAGTACTACGACCCCGTCAACGAAGTCCTCAACGTCCAGCTCGCCAGCAGTCGCGACGGCATTCGCTGGGATCGCGCGCTCTCGCGCCAGACCTACTTCGACGTCGGATCGTCAGACGCCTGGGACAGCACCTGGGTCGCCTTCGGCATGTCCCCGCCCGCCGTGCGCGGCGACGAAATGCTCCTTTGGTACACCGGACGCCCCATGGCGCACCGGCACAACCGCGTACCGGTCGGCTCCATCGGCATGGTTCGCGCCCCGTGCGACCGCTTTGCCGGCCTGCGCGCCGGACCCGACGGCGGAGAACTCACCACCGACTGGGTAGAAGTCGGCAACCCCCACCTCCACCTCAACATCGGGGCGGCCAACGGTCCCGTATCCGTAGCCGTCACCGGCGCCGACGCCAGCGCCATCCCCGGCTACACCCACTCCGAGTGCGACGCAGAAATTGCCCAGGGTGTGGACGTGCCAGTCACCTGGAACGGTCGCAACCTTCACGCCCTTGTCGGTCAGCGCGTCCGTCTCCACCTCAAAATCACCTACGCCACCCTCTACGCCTACCGCTTCGCCCCCTAGCCTGCCCTGAGCCTGCCGAAGGGCCTGCCGAAGGGCCTGCCCTGTGCCTGTCCTGAGCCTGCCGAAGGACCGATCCGGAGTCCCCGGAGGATCGAGTCGAACCACACCCCCGCACCTCGCCTCACCCCTTACCCTGTCATCCCGGCGTCCGCGGCCCGGACCCAGCAGCACCCAACATCCCCGAGCCGCCCACTGGCCCCAACCCGCCGCGAACGCTAGCCTCCCCTACTACCCATCCCACCCAGCCCCATGCCCCAACCACCCAACTTCCTCTTCATCACCACCGACCAGCAGCGCTGGGACACCCTCCGCTGCGCTGGCAACCCCGCCATCCGCACGCCCCACCTCGACGCGCTGGCCGCCCGCGGCGTCCGCTTCAGCCGCGCCTACCCCAGCACTCCCATCTGCATGCCCGCCCGCGCCAGCATGATCACCGGCCGCAGCCAGCGCGGGCACCAGGTCTTCGAACACGAAATCAACCTCAGCGAAAACATCCCCGTCCTGGGCGACGCCCTGCATGACGTCGGCTACACCACCGCCCTCTTCGGCAAGCCCCACTTCAAAGTCTGGGAAATCGAGGACTCCCTGCCCGAACACCCGCCGGCAGGCGCCGCCGTTGACCCGCGTGACGGCCTCTGGCACGGGCCTTACTACGGCTTCGACTACGTCTCCCACTTCACTGGCCACCGCAGTCCCAGCGGCCATTGGCGCGTCTGGCTGGAACGCGAACATCCCGAGAGCATCCGCCTCTGGGAACCCGAGGCATCGGCCAAGCCCGCGGTGCGTCCCGGTGCCTGGCACAACGCCATTCCCAAGGAACACCACCACACCCACTTCTTCGCCGACGAACTGATCGGCTGGCTGGACCAGCGCGGCCAGGCCAACGACGCCCAACCATTCTTCGCCTGGCTCTCGTTCCCCGACCCCCACGGCCCCTTCTGCCCGCCCGCGCCCTACAGCGACATGTACGACCCCGCCGACATGCCCTCGCCCGTCCCGCCGGCTGACGACTTCGAGCTCAAGCCGCCCCACTACCGCTGGTCCGTGGACGGCAAACACTCCTGGTACGGCGGCGGCATCGCCGGCGACCAGTCAGACGAAAACAGCCGCCAGGTCAGGGCCCTCTACTACGGCATGATCACCTTCATCGACGACATGATCGGCCGCGTCCTCCAGGCCCTGGAGCGTCACGGCCTCGCCGCCAACACCCACATCATCTTCACCTCCGACCACGGCGAAATGATCGACGACCACGGCCAGGGCGGAAAGCCCCCAATGACCTACGAGTCCGTGATTCGCGTGCCCATGCTCTGGGCGGGACCTGAGATCCCCGACGGCCGCGTCCACAACGGTGTCATGACCCATCTCGACCTCACCCCCACCGTCATCAGCCTCGCCGGCGCCGAGCCGCTGCCCGGCATGGAAGGCCGCTCCTTCGCCCCCCTGTTGACCGGGGAAACCGACACCCACCGCGACGCCGTTATCGTTGAACGCATAGGCGTCGAACGCCACACCAGCGAACCCATCGTCCGCCAGAAAATCCTCGTCACCCCGCGCTACAAGCTCGCCCACTACGGCTCCGGCTGGCCCGGCGAACTTTACGATCTGGACACCGACCCCGAAGAGTTCACCAACCTCTGGGACGACCCGGCCCACGCCCACATCCGAGCCGAGCTCACTGAGCGCCTCCTGACAGAAATCATCGACGACGAACTCGGCGACCCCATCGCCATCTTCCTCCGCCAGCCCCTAAGCCCCTTCGGCTCCTTCCGCGACCCCAACCTGCGCCAGCCGACCGAAAGCTACCGCCGCCGCACCCTCAGCCCCGTCGCACGCCGCTTCAAGAAAAAAGACCCCCGCATGCTCCAAAACGAACGCCTCGCCGAACAACGCCAACAATCCCAAGACCCCTAATCGCCCTCCCACCCTCATCACGCGCCGCACCCACCCGTTCGTGGCCCCCGTTCGTGGTGAGCCGGTCCGCAGTCCCCGAAGAGCCTGTCCTGAGCCTGTCGAAGGCCCCGCCCTGAGCTTGTCGAAGGGAACCGAGTCGACCCCCCCCATCCGGCGTAGGGGCGGCGTCACCGACCCGCCCTCCTCCGCTCGAGGCGCACCCCCAACCCACCGTCTTCCCTTACTCCCCGCCCATCCCCCTCACCGCCGCAAAAAACTCCCGCTCCAACACCGCAAACGCCACGTTCTGAAAATCCTTCTCCCTCAGATACCGCGTCACCAGCGCGTCCTTCTCACCCACCCGTTCCACCATCAGCCTCAAAATATGATCCCGAATCAGCATCCTGGACCAATCTAGCGGGGACGTCCGCTTGGCCCTTTTGGCACTCGCGCTTCTTCCCAACGTGCGGCGGCGGCACACCCTGCAGCCGTCAAGCGCCCGCGCTATCAAACTCCTCAAGTGTGTAGAGTTTGTGGCTGGTGGCCCGCGCACCAATTTCGTGTGCGCCCAGCAGCGCCGCGAGTTGCTCCCCGCTGATGAGCGCCACCGGAGCCGCGTCGGAACGCTGCGCTTCCTTCTTCGCCCCGGCACTGAAGTCGCTGGTCGTGATGATCAGTCTCTGCTCGTGCGCTCCCAGCGATCCCCGGACTTGCTGCACCACCGGCGCCTGCACGTTATTCTTCCAGCGCTTCGCTTGCACGGCCATACGGATACGCACCGAGTCTCCGACGACCAGCGTTCCGCGAACGTCAATCCCGCCGTCCCCCGAAATGTTGGTCACTTCGACGTTCTCAAAGCCCAGCGCCACGAGTAGCTGCCCAACAAGATTCTCGAAGTCGGCAGGCGAAGTGTTACGGGCGCGGTCGAGCAGCCCCCGACGCACTTCACAGTTTCTCTCCTCGATAAGCCCAGCCACCTCGACGGGCAACCAAGCAGCCAGGCCGACCATCCCGCGCCCGAGCCGCACAAAGCGTGGTGAGTCCCCGCGTTCTTCCAAGCGTCGTGTCTCGGTCAGGATCATTGCATTCATCGACGCCGCTGGCGTCCGCCCCGCAGTGCGTATCAACCCGCGTGCGAGCGCCTGCTTTGTGATCTCCGCATAGTGCAGCGGCTCTTGGTTGATCGACTCGCTCAGAATCTGCGCGGCCGCGTCGGTGAACGACAGGCTGGCGCCTGCAGCGCTTTTCTCTCCGTTGACTGGATGGCCTTGGTTGTCTGACTCGGTTCCGCTAGAGAAATCTCGGTTCAGCGCGTAGCGGCCAGGACTCACGCGAACGAAGCGCGAACTCGAGCCCCGGTTCCTGATTTCAACGGCAAGGCGAGCGTTCACGGTGGCCCACGGCGTTTGTCCTGCTGTGGTCCATAACTTGCGTGCCAGCATTCGCTTCGTGATCTCTTCGTAGTGCAACGGACCGTCCGCGTCGCCAAGGACAACAACGGCGGCGTCGAGCGCGTTCACAAGATCACCTCAATTAGCAAGTCGGCAGACTTCCAGCCACTCTGCGCGTCGGACTTTAGCGTGGCGAAACGCATCAGCGCATCCCTCCCGCGATTCCGCGCGAACGCCTCCCTAGACGGTCTCGAACTCCAGCGCGGACAGGTCGAGCTCCGGGGACCGCTTCGAAAGGTGCAGCATTTCCACGCCAACCACCTCATTCGCCTCGTTGTAGTCAAGCACGACGCCTGGAGAGACTTCCTCGGACTCGACGATCGACGAGTCATCGAGCCGCAGGTAGAGTGCGTCGGCTTCTCGGTCCACGTTCAGCTTCATAATTCGCCTCGCATGCGGCGATCAGAGAATACGCTGACGACCCGCCTGCGGCACCAGTCGCCCCTTCCACCCCGAGACGGCCGCGAGCCCATTTCCGTTCGTGGTGAGCCGGCCCGCAGTCTTTCGCAGGCCCTGTCCTGAGGCTGCCGACGGAAACCCCCACCCG